>JBBANY010000018.1:14307-35205 GCA_040401695.1 Ilumatobacteraceae bacterium | reverse complement strand
GATTTCTCGCCGTTCTCGCGCGGCGCAGGGGCGGGGGAGAAGGTTCGCCTCCCCGGGCGCCTCGCACAGGCCGGTGTCACGGGCGGCATCGCCATCGAAGAACGCAAACCGGATTGGCTGCGCCCGAAGGTGCACCACGGTCCCGAAGTGCTCGAGACGAAAAAGGTTGTGCGTGATCTCGGTCTCGTCACCGTGTGCGAAGAAGCGGGCTGTCCGAACCTGTCCGAATGCTGGGCCGACCGCACCGCGACCTTCATGGTGCTCGGCGAACGCTGCACGCGCGCCTGCGGATTCTGTCTGGTCGACACGCGCAAGCCGCTCGACCCCGAAACCGACGAGCCGGCACGTGTCGCCGAAGCGGTCGCGCGCATGGGTCTCATGCACGCCGTGCTCACCATGGTGGCCCGCGACGACTTGGCCGACGGTGGAATGGCGCATGTCGCCGATTGCGTTCGCGCCATCCGTCGCCGTTCGCCGCTGACCCGCGTCGAAACGTTGATCTCCGACGTGAAGGGCACCGAAGCGCTCGAACTGCTCATCGCTGCAAAGCCCGACGTCTTGAACCACAACATCGAAACCGTCGCGCGCCTGCAGCGCGCCGTGCGTCCGAGCGCGGGATATGCGCGCAGTCTTTCGGTGTTGGCCCGCGGCAAAGCTGCGGATCTCACCACGAAGTCAGGCATCATCGTCGGCATGGGTGAAACCATCGACGAGGTCGAGGCGACGTTGGTCGACCTGGCAAGCGTCGGAGTCGACATCGTGACGATCGGCCAGTACCTGCGACCCACCACGAACCACCTGCCGGTGGCGCGGTGGGTCGAGCCCGCCGAGTTCGAGCATCTGAAGTCCTTCGGCGAAGCGCTTGGCATCGGCCACGTCGAATCGAGCCCACTCACACGCTCGAGTTACCACGCCCGTGAGTCGGCCGAGTCGGCGGGTGTCGCCGTTCCGGTGGTGATCTCGTGAACTCGCGCGGCGGGTCGGCGCTTCCGTCGTCGGTGTTCGAAGAGCGCCTCGCCCGCGTACAGCAGGCGATGGCGGTGCGCGACGTCGATGTCGTGATGTTGTCGGTCGGCCACGACCTGCCGTATCTCACCGGTTACCACGCAATGCCCCTCGAACGGCTGACGATGCTCGTTGTGCCGCGAGAAGGCATCGCGACACTCGTCATCCCGCGTCTCGAAGAGCCGCGTGTTGCGCCGCACCCCACAGTGTTCACGACGGCACCGTGGAACGAAACCGATGACCCGATCGCGCTGACCGCAAGGCTCGCAAAGGGCGCCCGCCGCGTCGCGATCGGTGACCAGTTGTGGGCGCGCTTCCTCGTCGAGCTGCTGCCGCACATGGCTGGCGTCGACTGGATTCGTGCCGTCGACGTGGTCGGCCCGTTGCGCCGCGTGAAGACCGCCGCTGAAATCGCCGCCTTGCAGCGTGCCGGTGCCGCGGCCGACCGAGTCGCTGCGCAACTGCATGCAGGCGACATTCCGCTCATCGGTCGCACCGAGGCGCAGGTGTCAGCCGACATATCGCAGCGTTTGCTCGACGAAGGTCACGACGTCGTCAACTTCGCCATCGTCGCGGCCGGTGAAAATGCCGCAAGCCCGCACCACCACCCCGGCGACCGCGTCATCCGCGCGGGCGAGATCGTCCTCTGCGACTTCGGCGGGACCATGGCCGACTATTGCAGCGACATCACGCGTTGCGTCTACTTGGGTCAACCGAGCCCCGACGTGCGTGACGCGTACGCGGTGCTGAAAGAAGCGCAGGCCGCGTCGGTGGCGTCGGCAGTCGTCGGCGTCACGTGCGAGTCGGTCGATGCGGCCGCGCGCGACATCATCGCCGCGGCCGGTTACGGCGACTATTTCGTGCACCGCACCGGCCACGGCATCGGCATGGAGGCCCACGAAGACCCCTACATCGTGTCGGGGAACACCGAGCTTCTCGAAGCCGGTCATGCCTTTTCGATCGAGCCCGGTATCTACATCCCGGGCAAGTTCGGTATGCGCCTCGAAGACATCGTCGTCGCCACGGGCAGCGGCCCTCTCCCGATGAACGCCGTGTCGCACGACCTCGTCGTTCTCGCCTAAGTTTCCCTCCGTAGTTCGCAACAACGAACCGGGGGAATCGAAATGTTGGACGTGCTCATTCGTGGTGGGGAAGTCGTCGATGGAACGGGCGCGCCGCGCCGCCGTGCCGACGTCGGCATCGCCGACGGCAAGGTCGTGGCGATCGGCAACGTGACCGATACGGCGAAGAAGACGATCGACGCCACCGGCAAGTTGGTGACGCCGGGCTTCATCGACCTGCACACCCACTACGACGCGCAGGCCTTCTGGGACACGTCACTCAGTCCGTCACCGTTGCACGGTGTCACGACGGTGATGGCCGGCAACTGCGGCTTCACCATTGCTCCTCTCACGCCGCAGGACGGTGACTATCTGATGCGCATGCTCGCACGCGTCGAGGGCATGCCACTGGAAAGCCTGCAAGAAGGCGTGCCGTGGAACTGGAGCACCACGGGTGAATTCCTCGACGCGATCGACGGCAAGTTGATGCCGAACGCCGGCTTCCTCGTCGGCCACAGCGCACTGCGCCGCGTGGTGATGCACGACGACGCAACGCGACGCGAAGCGACGCCCGAAGAGATCGAAGCGATGAAGGAACTCCTGCGCGCGGGTCTGCGTGCCGGCGGCATGGGCTTTTCATCGACCTGGTCGACGAGCCACAACGACCACACGGGCGTTCCCGTGCCGTCGCGCCACGGTTCACGCGAAGAGCTGATCGCCCTGTGTTCGGTGGTCAGTGAGTTCCCCGGAACCACGCTCGAGTTCATTCCCGCAGTCGGCCGCTTCGAGCGCGAGACGTTCGAACTGATGGCCGACATGAGCGCCGCTGCGAACCGTCCGTTGAACTGGAACCTGTTGCAGGTGTACGCGCAGAACTGGGACCTCGTGCAGCACCAACTCGAGGGCTACGACGTGGCGAAGGAGCGCGGTGGCAAGGTTCTCGCGCTCACCCTGCCCGACACGTTCCGTACGCGCTTGAACCTGCGCAGCGGTTTCATCCTCGACATCCTCAATGGCTGGGACGAACTGATGGCGCTGCCGCCGGAGGAGAAATTGGCGATGCTGCGCGACCCGAAGGGTCGTCAGGAAATGAACGACAAGGCGCAGTCGACCGTCGGCCCGACGCGTTCGATCGGCAATTGGGCCGCCTACATGCTGCTCGAAACATTCAGCGAGAAGTGGAAGCCGTACCAGGGTCGCCTCATCGGTGACATCGCCAAGGAACTGGGCAAAGAGCCGTGGGACGCGCTTGCCGACATCGTGGTCGACGACAACCTGAACACCGTCATCACGGTTCCCGACAAGGGCCAGGGCGACGACACGTGGGCACGCCGCGTCGAAGTGTGGCGTGACGACCGCGCCATCGTCGGTGCGAGCGATGCCGGCGCGCACCTCGACATGATCGACTCGTTCTCGTTTTCGACCACGCTGCTGGCGCGCGCGGTGCGCGAGCGCAATCTGATGTCGTTCGAAGAGGCGATCACCCATCTCACCGACAAGCCCGCGCGCCTGTACGGCCTGCGCGACCGCGGCCGTCTGGAAGAGGGTTACTTCGCCGACGTCGTGGTGCTCGATCCCGAGACGGTTGGTCCCGGCGAGGTGTACATGAAGTTCGACCTGCCCGGTGGTGCGGGCCGCGTGTACGGCGAGGCGATCGGTATCGAACACGTCATCGTGAACGGTGTGCCCGCAGTCGAGAACGGCGAGATTCTCGACGCACGTCCCGGTGCGCTCATTCGATCGGGCCGCGACACCGACACCGTCACCGCCCGCTGAACCACCCGCCACGGGGGCTCATCGCCTAGTTTTCAGGGCGTGATTCGCCTCGATGCCGCGACCGTTCTCCTGCAGTGGGCGAGCGGCGGGTTGTTGTTCTGCTGGTTGACGGTGCGCAACAGCGAGATCGGCCGCGGATACACCTGGCTGCTGCATGGCGTGTACGCCACGATGGCCGCCGGAGCGTTTGCCGCGGGTCTTGCGCTCGGGGCGGTTCCTGTGCGCGAGGCCGCATCGCTCGTCGTGGTGGTGCTGGCTTTGGTCACGCTGCGCAAGACCCCACCACACCGTTTGCTGATCGCACCCCTCATCGGTGGCATCGGCGTCGTGGCGGGCGCACTCGACGCATCGTCGGGCACGTGGGATTCGTTGCTGGCCTCGTACCGCGTGGTGATTGGCGCGATGTTCCTGGGCGCCATCACCGACGCGATGCTGCTCGGCCACTGGTATCTGGTGCAGCCCGGCATGCAGCGCAAGTTGCTGAAAGACCTCGTCGACGTCATGTACTGGGCCTTGCCGCTCGAGGTGATCGCGATGCTGTTGCCGACGGGCATGATCAGCGTGCTCACGGGATCGGTCGACGACGGATGGAACGGCATGTTGGGTTGGTTCTGGATCGCCTGCGTCGTGATGACGGGGATCCTCGTCGTGGTGACCAAGGCCGCGTTGCGCGAACGCAGTTACTCGGCGGTGATGGCGGCGACGGGCCTTTTGTATCTCGCCATCCTCACGTCGTTCGGAACCGACCTGGTGGCCCGCGCGACGCTGGCGGGATAGCCCGCACGTTTGGGGTCGTTTTCCGGTGGCGGTCTAGATTCGTCGCTCATGGAAGCCTTCCCGCGCACGATTTTCGACGAGACCCACGATCAGTTCCGCTCCGCCTTCCGCGGTTGGCTAGACGACCGTGTGGTGCCTAACCACGAAGAGTGGGAACGCGACGGCATCACCCCGCGCGACTTGTGGTTCGACGCCGGCAAGCAGGGATTTCTCGGCCTCACGGTTCCCGAGTCGTACGGCGGCGGCGGCACGAACGACTACCGCTTCGCGGCGATCATGACCGAGGAAATCGGCACGACGGGCGTCATCGGCAGCGGCAACGGCATCACGCTGCACAACGACATCGTTCTTCCGTACTATCTCGAACTCGCCAACGACGAACAGAAGAAGCGGTGGCTCCCGGGCATGTGCACGGGCGAGTTGATCGGTGCGCTCGGCATCACCGAGCCGAACACCGGCTCCGACGTTGCGGGTGTGCGCACGACCGGTGTGAAAAAGGGCGGCGCGTACATCGTGAACGGTGCCAAGACCTTCATCTCGAACGGCATCAACAGCGACCTCGTCATCACCGTCTGCAAGACCGACCCGGAGAAAGGCCACCGCGGCTTCTCGCTACTCATCGTCGAGCGCGGCATGAAGGGCTTCGAGCGCGGCCGCAACCTCGACAAGTTGGGTATGCACGCCCAGGACACCGCAGAGTTGTTCTTCAACGACGTCGAAGTGCCCGCCGAGAACCTGCTCGGTGAAGAGGGCATGGGCTTCGTGTACCTGATGACGAACCTCGCCCAGGAACGTCTCGGTATCGCCGTCGGCGCGATCGCCGTGGCAGATGCAGCGGTGAAGTGGACGCTCGACTACACGAAAGAGCGCAAGGCCTTCGGTCAGTCGATCTCACAGTTCCAGAACTCGAAGTTCCTCCTTGCCGAACTGGCCACCGAGGTTCAGATCGCCCAGGTGTACGTCGACCGCTGCATCGAACTGCACTGCGACGCCAAGCTGAGTGCCGAACAGGCGGCGGCGGCGAAGTACTGGTGCACCGAACTACAGAACAAGGTCGTCGACCGTTGTCTGCAGTTGCACGGCGGCTACGGCTACATGCGCGAATACCCCATCGCACGTGCGTGGGCCGACAGCCGCATCCAGACCATTTACGGCGGTACAACCGAGATCATGAAAGAGATCGTCGGTCGGTCGCTGACCCGCTGATATTCGGGAAGTGAAGATCTAGAAGATCGCGCCGGCTTCGCGCAGCGCGACCGGGTCGAGGCCGATCTCGCGCACGATGTCGTCGGAGTGTTCGCCGCGCATCGGTGCCGGTGCGCTGACACGAAGTTCCGTGTCGCTGAACCGAGCAGCGGGGCGCACCTCGCGCACCTTGCCCATGACGGGGTGCGTGCGCTCGACGAAGATCTTGTTGTTCTTGATCTGTGCGTCGTTGGGTAGATCGGCAATTGAGTTCACCGGTGATGCCGGCAGGTCGTGTTCCTCGGCGACGCGCAGGAAGTCGGCGAGCTTGGTCTGCGACGACAGTTCCTTCATCGTCTTCACCAGTTCGCCCGCGTTCTGCGAACGCGCTGCGGCCGTGGCAAAGCGCGGGTCGTCGGCAAGATCGGGACGACCCAACGCCGCCCACAGGCCCTTGAACTCGACGTCGCTGACGGCGGAGCTGGCGCAGTAGCCGTCCTCGAGGACCGTGACGTTGTAGTTGGCGCCGAGCGTGGGCATGCGGGTGGCGTCGTCGTCGAGGACGGTCGCGTCCATGCCGGCGTCGGGCCACAGGAACGACACGGCGGCATCGAGCATTGCGACAACGATGTGCTGGCCCTGCGCGGTGCCGCGCTCGCGTGCGAAGAGTGCGGCGCAGATCGACTGCATTGCGGTGTACGAGGTGACCTTGTCGCAGGCGAGGTTGCGCAACATCTGCGGCTTGCCGGTGCCCGGGTCGGACTGCACCGATGCGACTCCGCTAGCGGCCTGGATGACGTTGTCGTACACGCGACGGTGGCTGTTCGGGCCGTCGGGGCCATAACCGCTGATCGACACGTAGATGATTCCCGGGTTGAACTTCTTCACGTCCTCGTAGCCGAGGCCGAGGCGGTCCATCGCGCCGGGGCGGTAGTTCTGCACGAACACGTCGGCTTCCGCGATGAGTTTGGTGAGGATCTCGAGACCCTCTTTTGACTTCACGTTCAAGCCGATCGAACGCTTGCCGCGGTTGTTGAGATGGAAGAGACCGGTGAGGCCGTTCTTCTGCGTACCGAGATAACGCATGAGGTCACCCTGGCCGGGTGACTCGATCTTGATGACGTCGGCGCCGTAGTCGGCGAGCATCATCGCGGTGAGCGGTCCCGAGATCATGGTCGACATGTCGACAACCTTGATTCCCGTCAACGGCGGCTGGTTCGTGGTCATTGTTCCCCCCGGAACGTCGTCGTGTGTTGGGGAGATGTTGTCAGATCAACGGGCGAGTGGTGCAACGCAGGGCCATGGTCGGCCGCGCTCCATCGCGAGTCCGATCTCGAGCAGCACCTGTTCCTGGAAGTGCTTGCCGACGATCTGCAGGCCGACGGGGAGACCGTCGACCGTGCCGGCGGGAACCGAAATCGCCGGATTGCCGTGCAGGTTCGCGGGGAACGTGAGTCGCCCGTTGTTGTTGGCTCCTGCAACGATGCCGCCGAACGTGTCGGGCAACGGCCCGTCGGCTCCGAACGCGACGTCGGGGTTGCTGGCCGTCATCACGATGTCGACGTTGCGGAAGATCTCGGCCATGCGTTCGTTCAGCGCGCCTCGACGCGTTTCGATCTTGTGGCGAGCCTGCGAGCCGTACAGGCCCTCCGTGAACTGGAGACCCATGCGAATTTCGGGAGTCAGGTCGTCGGCGCAACCGGGCCAGAGATCACCCAACTCTTCGCGGATCGAGATCATTCCCGAGATCGACCACGCTGCACCCATGCTCGGCAACTTCGTGTCGACATCGTCGACGCGCCGCATGCCGGTCGTGCGAATCAGCCAGTCGGCCGCGTCTTCGAGCACGGACCACATCGCTGGTGACACGGTTGCACCACCCCAGTCGTCGACGACGGCAACCCGAAGACCACCCAGGTCGATCGTGCCGAGTTCGTCTTCCCACCCCGAGACCCGGGGGAGTGACAGTGGGTCGCGAGCATCGTGGCCGTTGGCGATGTCGAACCAGCGCGCGGTGTCACGGATGCTGCGCGAGACGCAACCGGTCGAGACGGTGAGGTTGCCGAGGTAGTGCATCGGCGCGCGGGGAATGCGTCCGTAGGTCGACTTCAGGCCGACGAGGCCGCAGAACCCCGCGGGAATGCGAATCGATCCGCCGCCGTCACCGGCGGTTGCGATGGTGCACAGGCCGCCGGCGACTGCCGCGGCGCTGCCACCCGACGACCCGCCCGGAGTGCGACCGTGCTGCCACGGGTTGTGTGTCGATCCGTTCAGCAGCGTGCGCGTCACGTTGACTCCGCCGAACTCGCTCGCCGTTGTCATCGCATAGGGGATCATCCCGCCCTCGCGCGTGAGTCGTTCGACCTGCAACGAGGTGTGCGATCCGCGACGGTTGGCGAACGCGACGCTGGCTTCGGTGTCGGGCCACCCTGCGACGGATTCGAGTTCCTTCACCGCCAGCGGGACACCACCGAAAGGCAGGTCGACGTCGGCGCGTGCAGCGGCTGCGAGCGCGCGTTCGGGGTCGATGAAACTGAACGCGTTGAGCCCTGCTTTCTTGTTCGCCTCGGCCGCCGCGATAGATGCCTGCATCTCTTCCACAGGGTGTCGGTGACCCGCGCGGAATTCGTCGACAAGGCCGCAGGCATCGCCTTGGTGGGTGTCGGATGAGGCATGCGTCATGGCGCCGAAACTACTGGAGTTCTCGTGGTCCAGTTAGCGTGTCGTTGTCATGGATACGCGGGCGTTTCTCGGTCTGGAGCACAGTCACAATCCGTTCCGCTGGCACATGGAAGTCACGCAGCGCGTGTCGACGTCGGGCAACTTCCTCTTCGGTGGTTGCGGTCTCGGTGCGGCGATCTCGGCGATGGAAGGCACGACGGGCCGCAACATCATCTGGGCGACTTCGCAGTACCTCGCCTACGCCAAACCCGGTCAGGTTCTCGACATCGACGTGACGGTTGCGGTGGCCGGTCATCAGATCACGCAGGCCCGCGCGGTGTGCCACGTCGGTTCGCGCGAAATCCTCACCGTCAACGCCGCGCTCGGCGACAGACCGATGGACGTCCACGGCCAGTTCGAGGTGATGCCCGAGGTGCCGGCACCACTCGATTGTCCGCCGCGTGAACACCGTCTGGTTGCCGACGGGTCGATCAACGACACCCTCGAGCAGCGCATGGCAAAAGGTCGGGCGATCGACTCGCTCGACGGCACGCTCGGCGACGGCCGGACCTTGATGTGGGCACGCATCCCGCAGGTCATCGAGGGCATCGATGCGAGTGCTCTCGCGGTGCTCGGCGATTTCGTGCCGATGGCCATCAGCCATGCGATGGGTGTTCGTGGTGGCGGAAACAGCATCGACAACACACTGCGCGTGGTGAAGTTGGTGCCGACCGAGTGGGTGTTGCTCGACATTCGCATCCACGCCGTCGAGCGCGGCTTCGGGCACGGACTCGTCCACATGTTCGCCGAGGACGGCACGCTGCTCGCCACGGCCAGCCAGAGCGTCATCTTCCGTTACTGGCCCTGATTGCCGTTTCTGGAAAGATGGCGCCATGACGGGCGCATCTCTTCCTCGCCGCAACGGCATGACTGTTCCGCTGCCGGGGCATCTCCACACCCATCGCGATGGTCTCGCGAAACTCGCCGACCTTGGCTACAGCGACATCTGGTCCGCCGAATCGGATGGCGCCGACGGCTTCACACCACTTGCGATGGCCGCCGCATGGGAGCCGCGTCTGCGACTGGGCACCGCCATCATCCCCGCATTCACACGTTCGCCTGCGGCCTTCGCGCAGTGCGTCGCATCGTTGGCCGACGCGGCACCGGGTCGCTTCGCCATCGGCATCGGTTCGTCGAGCAACGTCATCGTCGAGAAGTGGAACGGTGTGCCGTTCGTCGAGCCGTACAAGAAGGTGCGCGACGTCGTGCGCTTTCTCCACGACGCCCTCGCCGGTGAGAAGATCGCAAAGAAATACGACACCTTCGAGGTGAACGGTTTCCGTCTCGGCGTGCGGCCCGAAGTGAAGCCGCAGATTCTCGTTGCGGCCCTGCGCGAGGGAATGCTGAAACTCGCGGCGCGCGAGGCAGACGGCACCATCATCAACTGGCTGTCGCCGACCGACACGAAGAAGGTCGCGGCCGTGGTGAACGAAGCCGCGGGCGGCCAGCCGAAGGAAATCGTGTGTCGCATCTTCTGCTGCCCGAGTGAAAACACCGAGGTCGTGCGCCAGGCGGCCAAGTTCGCGATCGCCGCCTATCTCAACGTCCCGGTGTACGCGGCATTCCACGAATGGCTCGGTCGCGGGCCGCAGCTGCAGGGCATGTGGGACGCGTGGAAAGCCGGCGATCGCAAGGCCGCGCTCGCCGCGATTCCCGACGAGGTTGTCGACGAATTGGTGGTGCACGGCTCGCCCGCGGAGTGCCGCAAGAAGATCGACGCCTACTTTGCCAACGGTGTGACGACCAGCTCGATTGCGATCATGGCTCTCGACCCGGAACTGAACTACTGGAAGGCCGTCGAGGAACTCAGTCCCTCGCGCAGCTGACGGCTCGGTTCAGACGCCGAGTGCGTCGGCGAGGCGGCGCCATTCGACGTGCGGCATGGTGCGCGGCGTCGACGTGAGAACCTGGATTGCCACGTGGTCGGCACCGGCTGCTTCGTGCTCGCGGATGCGGCGCACGATTGCGTCTTCGTCACCCCACGCGACGATGGCGTCGATGACGCGGTCGGAGGCGGGCGTCGAAGCCGAACCAAAGTCGTCATCGGTGAAGCCGAACGAACGGAGGCCGTTGAGATAGTTCGGCTGCTGCAGGTAGCGGGTGAGATTGCGACGTGCGGTTTCGCGCGCGGAGTCGGCGTTGGTGTCGAGAACGACCATCAGTTCCACCGCGAGGTTCTTCGCACCGGGTGACGACACGGAATCGAGATCGCCCCGAGCTCGCACGGTGTGCTCGGGTGGCATGAGATAGGTGAATGCACCGTCGGTGCGCTCGGCGGCGAGGCGCACCATGCGCGGCCCGACGGCACCGAGGACCCGACGCGGCGATGCGGGTTTCGGGCAGATGAACTCGGCAGCATCCATTTCGTCGAGGTACTCACGCATGCGGGTGAGCGGCTTGTCGTAGTCGACGCCGGGCAGGGCGCGCTGCACGAATGATGCGTGGCTGACACCGACTCCGAGGATGAACCGATCGGGGAATGCCTCGGACACGGTCATCCAGCCGGCGTTCATCGACACCGGTGCGCGCAATTGCAGGTTGGCGATGCCGCTGGCGAGCTTGATGTTGTGGCTGGCTCCGAGCAGCAACATCGCGTTGGCGAAGATCTCGCGGTTCGTCGTTTCGCCGATCCAGAACGTCGACCATCCCATTGCATCGAGTTCGGCGAAGCCTTCGCGGGCGATGGCCGCGGGCTGCAGTTCGAAGGCGGCAGAGAAGATGCCGTACTTGCCGAGATTCAGCTTTTGGTCGAGGTTCGCGTTGTTTCCTGTCACGCAGAGAAACTAACGCTCGGCCCCGACGGTTTCCTGTTCGGCGAGCTGCTGGCGGATGAGTGCGATGTGCTTCAGGCCCAGCTTGCGGGTGCGCTCGGACAGACGCAGTTGCAACGGCGGCTCGTAGCCATCGAGAGCCAGTGTGGGCTGTTCGGATGACGGGTTCTGTGTCACGCGAACAGCATTGCGAGGGGGTGTGATGCGAGCATCGGAGTACCGTGGTCGGCGATGTCCGGCCCCGACCCACACGACGACCTGAACGCGGGTCGCCGCGGGTGGAAACTGCTCGGCGAAACCCTGCGCGAACAGCGACGCGGCCTCGCCATCGGTGTGGCCGTGGGCATCGTCTGGAGCATCGCGAAGGTGTCGGTGCCAAGCCTTTTCCGCCTCGGCATCGACAGGGGAGTCGAGCGCAACGGGTCGCTGGTCTTTTGGACCCTCCTCATCGCCGCGGCCGGGGTGGTGACGGGTGTCTTCACCGCGTTCCGACGTTGGATTGCCTTCCGCGAAAGCCGCACGACCGAAACGTCGTTGCGCGAGCGGTTGTTCACCCACCTCCAGGGCCTGCACATCGGTTACCACGACGTCGCCCAGACGGGGCAGTTGATGAGCCGAGCATCGAGCGACCTCGGTTTGGTGCAGGCATTCGTCGTGATGATTCCCCTCACGCTGTCGAACGTGATGCAGATTCTCTTCGTCGTGGTGATCCTCGCCCTCAGCCAGCCGTTGCTCGCGCTCGTTGCCTTGTTGCCGCTTCCGTTCGTCAACTTGTTGGCTCGCCGTTTCAGCAACGCCATCCATCCGGCGGTCTTGGCGGTTCAGGCCGAACAGGCACAGTTGGCCAACGTCGTTGAGGAATCGGTCTCGGGCATTCGCGTCGTCAAGGGCTTCGGTGCCGAGGGTGCGCAGATGGCGAAACTGCGCAAGGAAGCCGACGACATTCGTCAGGTGTCTCTCGGTGCGGCGAAGATCCGCAGTCGATTCCTGCCGGGGATCGATCTCCTGCCATCGCTCGGCCTGATCGCAGTTCTTGCCCTCGGTGGGCACCGCGTCATCGACGGGCGAATGACGGTCGGCGAACTCGTCGCCTTCAACAGCTACCTCATCATGCTCATCTGGCCGTTGCGCAACATCGGCATGACGATCGCATTCGGACAACGGGCGGCCGCCGCGCTGATCCGTGTCAACGAAGTGTTGGCCACCGAGCCTGCCGTTGCCGACCCGCCCAAGCCGCAGCGACTCCCCGAACGGTCGAGTTCCGCGTTCACGGGTGCGGTTCGGTTCCGTGACGTTCGCTTCTCCTATCCGAACGGCACGGAGGTGCTGCACGGATTCGACCTCGACGTGCGCCCGGGGGAGTCGATCGCACTCGTCGGCGCAACCGCCAGCGGCAAGAGCACGGTCGCACGCCTGTTGCTGCGCTTCTACGACGCCCAGCAGGGCAGCGTCTCGCTCGATGGAATCGACGTGCGCGACCTGCGTCTCGCCGACCTGCGCAAGTCGGTCGCCGTCGTCTTCGAGGACACGCTGCTCTTCAACGATTCGGTTGCGGCGAACATCGCCTTCGCCGACCCGAACACTCCCCAGGATCGCATCGAAGAGGCCGCCCGTCTCGCGGGGGCGCACGATTTCATCCTCGAACTTCCCGACGGTTACGACACGGTGCTCGGCGAGCGGGGCTATTCGCTGTCGGGTGGACAACGTCAGCGGGTTGCCATCGCACGGGCGATCGTCGCCGACCCGCGCGTCCTTGTTCTCGACGACGCGACGTCGGCGGTCGACCCCTCGAAGGAACACGAAATTCGGGCGGCGATGGCCACCGTCATGAAGGGTCGCACGACTCTTGTCATCGCACATCGTCCCGCAACCATCGCCCTGGCCGAGCGTGTTGCGCTTCTCGACGAAGGTCGTGTCGTCGCGTTCGGCAGTCACGACGAACTTCTCCGCACGAGCACTCGTTACGCCGACGTGTTGGCGGCCCAAGAGCGCCGTGAGTCCGATGCGAAGGCGGCCGGCTGATGGCGTGGCGCACCGGTGTGGGCCTGACGGAGGAAGAGCGCGTCAGCCGTGACGAAGCCAAGAGCCTGTTGTTGCGCACGCTGCAGATGGCCGCACCCTTCCGGCGCACGATTTATTTCGCGCTTGCGTGCGTCGTCACCGTCACCCTGTGTTCGCTCGCCGGCCCCGTCGTCATCAAACACGGAATCGACGCCGGGATCCGCAAGGCCGACGAAGGTGCGTTGAACCTGTCGGTCGTGCTCTACATCGGAATTGTCGTCGTGGCGTACTGCGTCGGGCGCCTGCAGTATCTGTTCATCAACAACGCAGGTGAGAACTTCCTGCGTTTGCTGCGCATCAAGGTCTTCGCCCAGATGCAGCGGCAGTCGATGAGCTTCTTCGATCGCGAGAAGGCCGGTGTGTTGGTTGCCCGCATGACCGCCGACATCGAGAGCATGGCCGAAATCGTGCAGTGGGGTCTGCTGCAGTTCGTCGCCTCGGCGATCCTGTTCGTGCTCGCCGTGATTCTGTTGTTCGTGTTGTCGTGGGAACTGACGATCGTCGCCCTGCTGGTGATGCCCTACATCTGGTTTGCCACGATGAAGTTCCAACGTGACTCGAACAAGGCGTATCTCGCCGTCCGCGAACGGGTCGGGGCGAACCTGTCTGCGCTGCAGGAAAGCATCGCCGCGGTGCGCGTCATCCAGGCCTACTCGCGCGAGGAAGAACAGATCCGTCGCTTCCGTGCGTCGAACCGCGCGCTCTACCGCAGCCACATGAAGAGCGTGAAGGTGAGCACGTGGTACTTCGGGCTGATCGAGTTCTCGGGTGTGCTGGCCTCGGCCCTGATCGTCGGCATCGGAGGTTGGCTCGTGCACCGCGGTTCGGTGTCGGTCGGAACCGTCGTCGCATTCGTGCTGTTGTTGTCGAACCTGTTCGATCCCGTCCAGCAGCTGTCGCAGCTGTACAACACCATGCAGTCCGCGGGCGCCGCCCTGAAGAAATTGTTCGGCATTCTCGACACCCAGCCCGAGATCGACGAACGCCCGGGTGCCGTCGATCTACCCGATCGGGGCGACCTTCGGGTCGACGACGTCACGTTCACCTACCACGGCGGAGCACAACCCGCGGTCGAGTCGGCTTCGATCACGCTTCCTGCGGGCACGCGCCTTGCGCTCGTCGGACCAACAGGTGCCGGCAAGTCGACCTTGGCCAAGTTGATGGCGCGCCTCTACGACCCGACACGGGGGTCGATCAGCTTTGGTGGTGTCGACCTGCGTGATGCGACGATGGACTCACTGCGTCGTCGCATCGTTGTCGTTCCGCAAGAAGGCTTCCTCTTCAACGGAACCATCCGCGACAACCTGCGCATCGCAAAACCCGATGCCAGCGAGGACGAAATCGTTGCTGCGCTCCGCGCGCTCGGTGTGCTCGAACGTTTCGCCGAACTTCCCGAGGGCCTCGACACCGAGGTTCGCGAGCGCGGGTCACGTTTCTCGGCCGGCGAACGTCAACTCGTGTCGCTCGCCCGTGCGGCGCTCGTCGACCCGGCGGTTCTCGTGCTCGACGAGGCGACATCGAACCTCGACCCGGGCACGGAAAAAGACGTCGAGGCGGCTCTCGATGCGTTGATGCGCGGACGTTCGGTGATCGTCGTTGCGCACCGTCTGACCACGGTTCAGCGCGCCGACCGCATCGCCGTCGTCGATCATTCGCGTATCGTCGAACAGGGCGGCCACGACGAGTTGATGTCGTTGAACGGGTCGTATGCGCGCCTCGTGAATGCCTGGAACTCCGCGCAGCCGACGCGCGGCTAGACGCGGGCGAGCCAGTGCGTGCGTGCCTCGGCGTAGCGGGCACGAACATGCGGCGCAGCCGGCGCGTCGAACTCTTCCGCGACGCCGTCGAGTGGCCACGTTGGGAACGTTCCGGTCAGTGCCCAGGCGGCCTGGCGTGCAGCCCCGTCCGCGACGTATTCACCTGCGGGCGGCACGAGAACGGGAACCCCGAACACTGCAGGTGCAACCGCGCGAATCGCGGGTGATGCGGCTGCTCCGCCGACCAACCGCACACGGTCGATTCGCGCACCCTGTGCCGCCAACGCGTCGAGTGCATCGGCGAGGCCGCACAGCAGGCCTTCGACCGCGGCGCGAGCGAGGTGCGCGGGAGTCGCGTTGTCGAGTGTGAGACCGAGAAGGCCGCCCGTCGCATCGGGCAGGTTCGGTGTGCGCTCGCCCGCAAGATAGGGAACGACGACGAGGCCGCCGGCACCCGCGGATCCGGAAAGGGCGAGCGCGGCCAACTTGTCGTGGTCGACACCCAACATCGAACAGGTCGCGTCGAGGACGCGTGCTGCGTTCAACGTGCAGACGAGCGGAAGAAATGCGCCCGTCGCATCGGCAAAACCGGCGACCGAGCCGGTGGTGTCGCGCGAACACACCGAACTGCGAACGAACGCGGTTCCGGAGGTGCCGAGCGAGACGACGACGTCGTTGCGAGCATCGACGCCCATTGCGGCGGCGGCGTTGTCGCCTGCTCCGGCACCGACGAGGCGCGAACCCCATGCCACCGACTCAGACGGCCCGAGGACGCGCGGGAGCATCGCATCGTGGCCGAGTGCGCGGGTGAGAAGGTCGCGTCGGTACTCGTTCGTGGCGGAGTCGAAATAGCCCGTGCCCGATGCGTCGGAGCGGTCGGTGACGAGGTCGTCGAGGTCGGCGCATCCACTGAGTCTCCACGTGAGCCAGTCGTGGGGCAGACACACCGCGGCAATACGACGGGCATTGTCGGGTTCGTGTTCCGCGATCCAACGCAACTTCGTGACCGTGAACGACGCCACGGGTAACGACCCGGTCGCGTCGACCCAGGCCCGTTCACCGAGTTCGGCGACGAGATCGGTTGCAGCCTGCGCGGATCGGGTGTCGTTCCACAACAGTGCGGGCCGCACCACACGTCCTTCTTCGTCGAGGCACACTGCACCGTGTTGCTGCCCACCGATGGCGATTGCGGCGACGTCGTCGATGCCACCTGCGCGTGCAATGGCCTCGTGGAGAGCGCGTTCCCAGTGTGCGGGGTCAACCTCGGTCCCGTCGGGGTGCGGGGCAGAGCCGTGACGCACGAGCGCACCGGTGTCGGCATCGCGAACGACGACCTTGCAGGACTGTGTGGAGGAGTCGACCCCTGCCACGAGGGTCATGTCAGCGGGCACCCATCAGGTGTTCGACGGCCAATTGATGCAGGTGCACGAAGCCGTAACCCGTGGCACCGGCGGCATCGGCATCGAAATTTGCGATCGCGGCGTCGGCAAGCACCTGCGCCCACGTCTCGCCGGTGTTGAGAGTCGGCTTCGACAGTTCGTCGACACGCGCGGCCGCGAGAGCAGCCTGGACTTCGGGGTCGGCGCGAAAAGCCGCGGCGCGCTCCTTCAACAGCAGGTACATGCGCATGTTCGCCGCCGCCGACTTCCACACACCGTCCATGTCTTCGGTGCGTGACGGCTTGTAGTCGAAGTGCCGCGGGCCGTCGTACGCACGTGCGCCGCCGATGCCACCGAATTCGAGAAGATCGACCAGGCTGAACGCGTTGATGAGGTCACCGTGGCCGAACACGAGGTCCTGGTCGTATTTGATGCCGCGTTGGCCGTTCAGGTCGATGTGGAACAACTTGCCCTGCCACAGGGCCTGCGCGATGTTCGAGGTGAAGTTGAGGCCCGCCATTTGCTCGTGACCGACTTCGGGGTTCAGCCCGACGAGATGCGAATGCTCGAGTTTTTCGATGAAGGCAATCGCATGACCGATGGTCGGCAGCAGGATGTCGCCGCGGGGTTCATTCGGCTTGGGTTCGATGGCGAAGCGCAGGTCGTATCCACGTTCGATGACGAACGAGGTGAGGGTGTTCATCGCCTCGGCGTACCGGTCGAGAGCCGCACGCACGTCTTTCGCGTGGTCGTACTCGGCGCCTTCGCGTCCTCCCCACAACACGAACGTGCGTGCACCGAGGTCGGCGGCAAGCTCGATATTGCGAAGCACCTTGCGCAGCGCAAACCTGCGGACGTCGCGGTTGTTGCTGGTGAAGCCTCCGTCCTTGAACACGGGGTGCGAGAACAGATTCGTCGTGATCATCGGAACGCAAATGCCGGTCGCGGCCAGGCGCTCTTTGAACCGTGCGACGATGGAGTCGCGCTCGGCCGGCCCCGTACCGAAGGGAACCAGGTCGTCGTCGTGGAACGTGATTCCCCAGGCACCGACTTCGGCGAGTTTGTCGACGGCGTGCAGCGGGTCGAGTGGTGGTCGGGTGGCCTCGCCGAACGGATCGCGCGCCTGCCATCCGACGGTCCACATTCCGAAAGAGAACTTGTCTGCGGGGGTCGGTTTCGTCTGTGTCGTCACGCAGCCAACGGTACCCGTCGGCGGGCGGTCAGCGCCCGTGCAGCGAGGCGAGGACGTCGTCCATGAAGCCGGCGATTGCACGGCTGTCGGCGTGGGACATCCGGGGGCTTTCGGTGAGCCCCGCCGCAATACAGCGGTGGACTTCGACGACCTGGTGGTGCAGGCCGGGACCGGCGCAGCGCACGGTCTCGGTTCCTCGCGCGGTGCGGATGTCCGCCACCGGTGAAGAGTGCGACGGCGGGTGGATCTAGATGACACCGTCTTCGCACGTGATCGTCGACTTCTTCGGGCCGTCGAAGGTCGAACCACAGGTGAGACGCGCAACCCTTCCGTCGGCGTACGAGAAGTTCATCTCGACGCGTTCGTCGACGCCCGTCGCTCCGATCGTTCCGCTCGCGGTCCACGATGCAGGCTGACCGAGCCACCACCATGCGAGCGAAATCGGATAGATGCCGACGTCGAGCAGAGAACCTCCGCCTTTTGTCGGGTCGAACAGGCGATGGTTCGGGTCGTGGGGAATGGAGAAACTGAAGTCGCTGTCGATCGTCACGACGCGACCGAACTCACCCGCATCGAGGCGCCGCTTCAGTTCGACGTGCAGTGGGTTGAACCTCGTCCACATCGCCTCCATGAGGAACCGATTGGTCGCACGCGACACGTCGATCATCTCGGCGGTCTCGCGGGAGTTCATTGCGAGAGGCTTTTCGACGAGTACGTGCTTGCCGGCGCGCATGGCTGCGATGGCGTGTTCGCGGTGCACCGGATGAATTCCCGCGACATAGACCACGTCGACATCGGCGTCGGCAAAGAGGTCGTCCATCGAGCCGTAGGAACGGGCGATCCCGCGCGACGCCGCGAACGATTGCGCTCCCTCGGCTGTGCGGCTTCCGACGGCGACTGCCCTTGCATCCGGAATGTTGGCAAGGTCGCGAACGAAGTCGGATGCAATTCGGCCGGTACCTGCGATTCCCCAACGAAGCGTCATGTCGGCACGAACCTAGTACCGACGGTCGAAGCCGTGGGTGTTGATCATGGCGACATCCGCCGAGTAGTCGTCGTGCGGGGCGATGCCGTGACCTTCGACGATTCGGTTGAACAAGTTGAATGCCGCGCAGACCGCGATCGCATCTTTCAGTTGATCCTCGGAAAAGCCGGCCGCATGCACCGCCGTCTTGTCGTCGTTCGAAATCGTCGACGGAGCGAGTGTGAGCTTGCGCACGTAGGCGAAGAGCGGGGCGAGTCGGTGTGCATCGACATCGCCCGTCGCAACGACTTCCAGATCGGCGTCGCTGGCGCCGAGGGACTCGGCGAAGGCCGTGTGGGACCCGCGGCAGTAGTCGCATCCGTTCAACCTGCTCGTGTAGGCGGCGATCACTTCCCGGTCGGCGGGAGAGAGGTCGCCCGGTTCCCTCAGGATTTCTTGCGCGTGCGTGAGCAGCATCAAGTACTTGGTCGGACGTTGGCGAAAGACGGTGCCGATGCCGGCGGTCGGGTCCGCGAATCCTTCAAATAGGGGTCGGTTGTGCGCGTTCATATGCGGTGAACGGAATTTAGTTGCCCGCGAACTTCGCCCCGCATCGACTGGGCCTCCGCAAATCCCTTTGTGAAATCCTGCTAACTTTTGTGTTTGCCGATTTCGGCACAACACACCACCACCACCAAAAAGGGGAAATCAATGCGCATGAGGAAACTTGGCGTACTGTTTGCCGCGAGCGCTCTTGTGCTCGCAGCTTGCGGAGACGACAGCGACTCGTCCTCAGAAGACACCACGGCTGCCGCCGAAGAGACGGCAACCGCCGACACCACTGCCACGGGTGACACGACCGCTGCCGCCGAGGGCGATGCCGCGGGCGGTTGCACCGTCGGCGTCTCGTGGAACAACTACCAGGAAGAGCGTTGGGCAAAGTGGGACGAGCCGGCAATCAAGGCAGCCATCGAAGCTGCCGGCGGCACCTACATCTCGAATGACGCGAAGTCGTCGGCTGAGACCCAGGCGAGCAACCTCGAGAACCTCATCTCGCAGGGTGCAAAGGCGCTCATCGTTCTTGCACAGGACGGCGAGGCCATCAAGCCCGCGGTCGGCAGTGCGATCGAAGCAGGCGTGCCGGTCGTTGCGTACGACCGTCTCATCGAAGACCCGAAGGCCTTCTACCTCACCTTTGACAACAAGGGTGTCGGCAAGCTCGAGGCCGAGGAAATCTTCAAGCGCGTGCCGAAGGGCCGCTACGTCATCGTGAAGGGCAACAAGGCCGACGCAAACGCCGACTTCCTCCGCGAGGGCATGGAAGAGGTCATCGGTGAAGCAGTCGCAGCCGGCGACATCGAAATCGTCAGCGAGACCTACACCGACAACTGGGACCCCGCAAAGGCCCAGGCGACGATGGAGCAGGTCCTCACCGCAGAAGGCAACAAGGTTGACGCCGTTCTTGCACAGAACGACGGCATGGCCGGCGGCGTCATCGCCGCTCTCGAGGCCCAGGGCCTCGCCGGCAAGGTGCCCGTCTCGGGTCAGGACGCCGAGCAGGCAGCGCTGAACCGCGTTGCTCTCGGCACCCAGTCGCTGACCGTGTGGAAGGACGCACGCGAGCTCGGCAAGGCAGCGGGCGAGGCAGCAGTTGCGCTGTGCTCGAACCCCGACGCCTCGGCCATCTCGGGTGCCGCTCCGTTCACCACACCCGGTGGCAACGAGATCTCGTCGATCTTCCTGACCCCGAAGCCGATCACCCAGGACAATCTTGGTGAGGTCCTCGACGCAGGCTGGACCGATGCAGAGACCCTGTGCCAGGGCGTGACCGCGGGTTCCGTCGCCGCTTGCCCGTAATCGGGCAGACCGAATACTGAGTTGCTTCGTGCCCTCCGCCCTTCGGGGCGGGGGGCACGTCAGCATTTGACCTAAGTTTTCCGCCGAGCCGACAGCGGCTCGACCCTCGTCCTCGACCCTTGGAGCAACAGGCGTGACTGCCACCCACTCTGATTCCGCACAGTCCGCAGACAAACGTCGCGACTGGCGGTCGGTTCTCACTGCGACCGAAATCGACACCCGTCTCGCCGGCATGGTTGCCGCGCTCGCGGTGATCTGGGTCGCGTTCCACATTCTCTCGGGCGGTGACTTCCTCACTTCCCGCAACCTCTGGAACCTGTCGGTTCAAAGCACCTCGATCGCCATCATGGCGACGGGCATGGTGCTCATCATCGTGTCGCGCAACATCGATC
>JBBANY010000018.1:4274-14297 GCA_040401695.1 Ilumatobacteraceae bacterium | reverse complement strand
TCCGTCGGCTCGTTGCTTGGCCTTCTCGGTTACGTGATGGCCATGGTGCAGACGCGATGGATACCCGACACCTTCGACCTCGGCTTCGGTCGCTGGTACACGTGGATCGTCGCGCTCATCGTGGGGATCGCGCTCGGCGCGGCCCTCGGTGCCGTGCAGGGCGCCGTGGTCGCCTACGGAGGCGTGCCCGCATTCATCGTGACCCTCGGTGGATTTCTCGTCTGGCGCGGCCTCATCTTCCGCATGGGTGAGCAGGGCCAGACTCTCTCACCACTCGACGACACGTTCAGCCGTCTCGGTGGCGGACCCAGCGGATCACTCGGTGAGTGGCGCAGTTGGATCCTCGGAATCATCGGATGTGCCGGCGTCAGTTTCAGCATCTATCTCGCGCGTCGTCGTCGTCGTCGTTACGACCTCGGTGTGCGGCCGTTCGCCGTCGATGTCGGCCTCGCAGTGTTCGGGTGCATCATCATCCTGGCGGGCATCGCGTTCGTCGCCGTCGGATACGAGTCGCCGATCTCGGGCGATCCGACCGGCGTCGCCTACCCGGTCGTGATCCTCATTCTCGTCACCATCGGCATGGTGTACATCGCACGACGCCGGCGCTTCGGCCGGTACGTGTTTGCAATCGGCGGCAACCCCGAGGCCGCGGAGCTCGGTGGTATCAACACCCGCAAGACGTTGATGATGACCTTCGTCTTGATGGGAATCCTGTGTGCGATCAGCGCGGCCATCCAGACGGCGCGTCTCGACGCCGCCGTCACGAACCTCGGCGTCCAGAACGAACTCGACGTGATCTCCGCGGCGGTGATCGGTGGCACCTCGTTCGCGGGTGGCATCGGAACCATCACCGGTGCGGTGTTGGGTGCGGTGATCATGCAGTCGCTGCGTTCGGGCATGGTGCTGTTGCGCATCGATTCACCCTCGCAGGACATCGTGGTCGGCGTGGTTCTCGTCAGCGCGGTGGCGGTCGACGCGGCCCTGCGCCTCGGCAAGCGCCGTCTCGCCGGAATCTCGCTGACGGTCGGTCTCGTGCTGGCTGCTCTCATCGTCCAAACCGGTCGGCAATAGGCAGGAGTCAACGATGAACGACACAAAGACCGCCACCCAAACACCGCTCGTCGAGATGCGCGACATCCGCGTTTCGTTCGGCGGTCTGCACGCCGTCGAGGGCGTCACCATCACCCTGAAACCGGGCGAGGTCGTCGCATTGGTCGGCGGCAACGGTGCAGGCAAGTCGACCCTCATGCACACGTTGGCCGGCGCTCGTCCCGCCGACTCGGGCCAGATCCTCGTCAACGGCGAACCTGTGACGATTGCGAATCCGCGCGACGCACGCGCACATGGCATCGAGGTCATCTACCAAAAGCTCGCCCTTGCCGACAACATCGATGCCGCGGGCAACATGTTTCTCGGGCGCGAACTGCACACGAAGACGGGTGCACTCGACGAGGCCGCGATGGCCTCGGCGACGCGCACCGTGATGCAGCGTCTCAACCCACGGTTCAAGAACCTCAGCACGCCCGTGAAGTCGCTGTCGGGTGGTCAGCGCCAGTCGGTGGCCATCGCGCGCGCGGTGCACTTCAACGCGAAGATCCTCATCATGGACGAGCCCACCGCCGCGCTCGGACCGGCGGAGACCGAACAGGTGCGTGAACTCATCACGCAACTGAAGGCAGAGGGCATCGGTATCTTCCTCATCAGCCACGACATCCACGACGTGTTCGACCTCGCCGACCGGATCAGTGTGATGATGCAGGGTCGGCTCGTCGGAACGGTCGACAAGAACAAGGTCACCAAGGACGAGGTCCTCGGCATGATCATCATGGGCAAGAAGCCCGACTCGGCCGAATAGCCGCGACTCAGTCCTCGATCACCCGGCGCACGGGCGAGACGTCGCCACGGGAGATGTCGTAGAAGCCGTTCACCTCGACGCGCTGCCATTCGCCGGGTGGTTCTCCGGGAAAACCGACGCGCACCTCGGCCGTTGCCGCCTTGCCGAGGCCGAAGTGGACCCATCCCAAGTCCCCGCTGGCGTGACCGCCGCCGACCGTGACTTCGCGGGTCATGACCTTGTCGTCCGCGCGCACCTCGACCCAGGCACCGATCGCGTCGACGTTCGGCGCGGGTTGACGGGGTCGCACCGCCAACCAGTTGCCCAAGGGCTTTGCTTCGTCGCCGGTCCCGGCGCCCACGTTGCGCCACACCTCGGCGGGCACCCGTCGGTTCACCACCACGAGGTCCAGCAAGCCGTCGAGGTTCAAGTCGACGAGTGCCGCACCGCGTGAACGCGCGTCGTTGGCGATGCCGGCCGCATCCCCGCGTTCGACGAAGGTGCCGTCGCGGCGACCGAGTAGCAGGTTGTTGGGGTCGTTCTTGGCGTAGTCGATCTGTGCATCGACGTTGCCTTTCGCGACGAACAAGTCGATGAAGCCGTCGTTGTTCACGTCGTCGAACTCGGGGTGCCACGCAGTCGAGGGAAGGATGTCGTCACCGACGTAGGGGCGTTGGGCGATCACTCCGCGCTCGAGGGCGATGTCGCGGTACGCAGGCCCTGCTGCACCATCGTCGAGGGTTTGCAGTTTGTTGTCGGCCTGGCTCGTCAGATACACCTCGGGTTTGCCGTCGCCCGTCAGGTCCTGGCTGGCGATACCCATGCCCCAGATGACGAGGTCGCGCCAGCCGTCGGCCTCGCCGTACTCCCGCGGGTCTTCCCCGGGGCGGATGCGCCACAGTTGTTCGCGTGCATTGCGGTCGTAGTTGCGGTCGTTGCTGACGCGCAGGTCGACGTTGCCGTCACGGTTCCAGTCGGAGAACAAGAGCGAGAGCGTGCAATGGCCCGGCAAGGCGACGCTCGTCGTGTAGCGAGAATCGTCGGGCCGCCACAGGGCGCTTGCATCGCAGTCGTAGGTGTCGGGGACGAGATAGTTGCCGAACGCGAGCGTCGGAAGAATCTCGTCCTTCTCCCACGTGGCCGCGAACGCGGTGGTCCATGCGGTTCCGGCGGAGAGGCCGAGTGAGGTCGTTGCATCCTCGAAACTGCAGTCGCCGAGGCCACGCAACACCGCGTTGCCCTTGCGCCGCAGCACGACGAGGTCGGTCACGTCGTCGCTGTCGATGTCGATGGGGTAGGCACCGGTGACCGCCATCAGGTCGGTGGTGGCCGACGGCTTGGATTCGAATCGGAATGCGCCGCCGACCGGACTGCGATTCACGTAGAGCGCAGCGGGGTTGGCTCCGCCCGCGAGGTAGATCTCGGGCTTCTCGTCGTCGTTGCAGTCAAAGGTGGCGACGCCGCCGCCCACGAAATGTTCGAACTCGCCGCCGTACACGTGGTCGATACCCGCGGACTTCGACTCATCGATGAGCTTCGGAACGACGGGACCCGATTCGTCACCAGCCGAACGCAGCGCAACGACCCCGACCGCGACGACTGCAGCAGACGGCAGGGTCAACAACCACCGCCGTTTCATGGCGCACTACTTGGCGTCGGGAACTGGGAGTTCGGCGACGATCAGCCAACGCGCACCGGTTGCCCGACGCATCGCCCACATCGTCTCGAACGGCGCACTGTTGCGAGAAACGACCGCACCCGATTCGTCGCGGGTTTCGGTGGTCACCGTGCCGCGCGCGATCATGCCGAGGCTGAGCCCGTCTTGGCGGCCGAAAGGCACCAGCAAACTGACGCGCACGTTGTCGATGTCATGGGTGTCGACGACGGTCCGTCCGGTGGTCTCGGCGACGCGCAGACGTTCGCGCAGCGCATCGAGACGATCACCGTGGTCGACCGCTTCCAGCAGTGCGGCGTCGCGTTCAATGATGGCCTGCGATTCGAGGGCAAGGTTCTCGGCGAGTGTGAGGACGATTGCACGGGCGCCATCCACGTCGATCTCATGGTTCCAGTTGATGACCTCGTCGTCGACCGTGATCGCCGGGAACGTTGCCGGGTCGATGCGCGTCGACAGGCGGCCGATGAGGTTCTCGGGTTCGCCCGCCAGCACACCCTGCGCCGAACGTCCACCGATGGACAACCCGGCCACGACGAGAATCGCGACCGACGCAAGCACGGTGCCACGGCGGGCGCGGGTGGCAAGGGGTGCGGCACCTTCGGGGCCGTTCACGATGCGACGCACCACGCCCGACAGGTTGTCAGCGTTGCTCTTGGCGGCGGGAAGGAACCGCTCGAGCAACGGACGTGCCGCGGTCATCACGGTGAGTCCCGCAAGAAGAGCCACCTTGGCACCGAACTCCGTTTGCTGTGGTGCCATCAACAAGACGCACACCACGCCGACGAGCGCGCCGAAAAGGGTGCGGCCGGCGCGGCTCTGGGGCACCGTACGCGGGTCGGTGATCATGAAGTAGGTGAAGATGAAGATCTCGGGCGACGTGATGATTGTCAACCACAGGTCGTTACCGCACACCGGCTGGAATGCCCAGCGGGCGGTGAAGCACTGTCCCGATGCCGCATTCAGCGCGGTGCCGGCACACAGCACCATCCAAAACGACACGACGGTCGGCAGCAGGCCCAACCGCCGCGTGACGAGTGAGCCACCAACGAGGATGACGGCGTAGGCGATGATCATCGAGGTGTTCGACAGCGGTGCCCACCAGAAGTCGAGGGGCTCCACCCGGCTGCTGCCGAGCACGATGAATGCGATGACGAGACCCAGATTCGACGGGTTGAAGATGTGCGAGCCGTTGCGTTGGATGACGAACTTCGTCAGCAACGAGAACGCAGCGATTCCCGAGAACATCCACCAGTGGTGAAAGGTCCAGTGATCACCGACGGGAGTGCTGGGAACGCGCAGGATGAGGGCGATACCGCTTCCCGTGAGCATCGCGCTGGCGGGCCAGACGAAGGACCGCGTCCTGTAGAAGGTGATCGCCACCTGCATGACCGCGCAGGTGAGTATTGCCGAGAGGATCTGCGGCACACTGACGTGGAAACCGAGGCCGACCTGACCGAGGGTGTGCAACGTGATGACGATCGCCGCCACGTGCAGACGCGAGTCCAGCAACCGTGGCAACACCACGGGGTACGCCTTGCCGCGAATGGTGACACTGCGCGGTGGGGGTGGCGCAGGTGCATTCGGCGCGAACAGATTCGTCGTGTGCACGGCCCCCATGAGTTCCCAAGATTAGTCGCGCAAGGCTCCGACGGGTAACGGGTCTGTTGCGACCGTCGGGGGAGTTACCGCTAAATCGACGGGGGCGGCGGCGGGGGTCCGAAGCGGTTCTCGCCGTCGGTACCCGGCTGTGCCCAAAAGACGAGGTTGACGATGGGCAACAACAGCCACCAGCCACTGCGGTTCGTGTCGTGCATGCGGCGAATGCCGTACATCACGTGCGGGACGACGGTGACGAACGCAAAGACGTTCGCGATGTCCTTCGAGATGAAGTTCAGAATCAATTCACCGGCGATGATGAAGAGAAACCACCACCAGAAGTCCGCGCGACGGGCGCGGGTGCGGAAGTTGATGTAGTTGAGAAACCCCGTCTTGACGGCGATGACGATCGGCATGCCGCCAACCGTATCCATCTACTGTCGAGCAACGAAGTATTTGGCGCGCGGGTGGTGGCAGATGATTGCCGAGGTGGTTTGCTCCGGCTGGTACTGCCAGCCGGTTTCTTCGTTGACGACGATGCCGAGGCGACCGGCTTCGAGCAACTCGGCGACCGTCGCGTTGTCCTCGAGGTCGGGACACGCGGGGTAGCCCCACGAATAGCGACCGCCGCGGTACTGCTGGCGGAAGAGACCGTGCAGGCTGGGGCCGTCTTCTTCGACGAAACCCCACTCGGTGCGGATGCGGTGGTGCCAGTACTCGGCGAGTGCTTCTGCCATCTCGACGCCGAGGCCGTGCAGCACGAGGTAGTCCTGGTACTTGTTTGCGGCGAACAGTTCGGCTGCGCGGTCGCTGACGGCCTGGCCCATCGTGACGATGTGGAATGCGGCGTAGTCGGCCTCGCCCGATTCGATGCTGCGGAAGAAGTCGGCGATGCAAAGGAACGGTTCTTCGTTCTGTCGCGGATAGTGGAAGCGCGCACGTTCCTTGGTGCGTGACTCGTCGGTCCACACGACGAGGTCGTTGCCGTCGGCGTTGACGGGGAAGTAGCCGTAGACGACCTGTGGCACGAGAACTCCGGTGGCCTTGGCCGTAGCGAGTTGCTCGCGCAGGATGGGTCTGATGCGGGCCTTGAAGTCGTCGTCGGATTCGCCGGCCTCGGGGCGGAACTGCCACTGGTTGCGGAAGAGCGCGGTTTCGTTGATGTACGCCGCGATCTCGTCGATGCCGATGCCTTTCACGACCTTCGAGCCGAGGAAAGGTGGCGTGAACACGTGGTTGTCGACGGCGACTTCGGGAGAACGCTTCGGCAGATCGACCGCGGGCCGCTCGGTCTTCGTTCGCTCGGGCAGCACGCGACCGCTCGGAGTGCGCCCGAATTCGGGGTCGTCGACTCCACTGCGCTTGATCTCCATCAACTTGTCGAGGGTGTTGAGTCCCTCGAACGCATCGCGGCCGTAGAAGACGCGGCCCTGGTACACCTCGCGCAAGTCCTTTTCGACGTAGGTACGCGTGAGCGCCGCGCCGCCGAGGAGAACCGGCAAGTCGGCCATGCCGATGTTGTTCAGTTCTTCCAGGTTCTCGCGCATGATCAGTGTGCTCTTCACGAGAAGGCCGCTCATGCCGAGCGCGTCGGCGTTGACCTCCTTGACTTTGGCGATCATGTCGGCGATCGGCACCTTGATGCCGATGTTGTGCACCTCGTAGCCGTTGTTGGTGCAGATGATGTCGACCAGGTTCTTGCCGATGTCGTGCACGTCGCCCTTGACCGTGGCGAGAACGAGGCGGCCCTTCGAGGTTTGTCCCTCGACTTTTTCCATGTGCGGCTCGAGGTGCGCAACCGCAGTCTTCATCGTCTCGGCGCTCTGCAGAACGAAGGGAAGTTGCATCTGGCCCGAGCCGAACAGTTCACCGACGACCTTCATGCCATCGAGAAGGATGTCGTTGATGATGGTGAGTGGGGCGATGCCCTGCGTCATCGCGGCGTCGAGGTCGTCGGTCAGGCCGTCACGCTCGGCGTCGATGATGCGCTGCTTCAGGCGGCGGTCGAGTGGCCAGTCGGTGCGGTCTTCCTTCACCGCGGCGACCGACTGCACGTCGTCGAACATCGTGAGGAGAGCGGTGAGTGCGTCCTGGCCCTCGTAGGGCCGGTCCCAGATGAGCGCGTTGCATGCGGCCTTCTGGTCGTCGGGAATGCGCGAGAGCGGAAGAATCTTGCTTGCATGCACGATCGCAGAGTCGAGGCCCGCCTCGACGCATTCCGCGAGGAAGACCGAGTTGAGAACCTGGCGCAATGCCGGCTTCAGGCCGAAGCTGACGTTGCTGACGCCGAGCGTCGTGAACGCGCCGGGGATCTCGCTCTTGATGCGGCGGATGGCCTCGATCGTTGCAATGCCGTCGCGGCGCAGGTCGGCGTCGCCGGTGCCGAGCGGGAACGTGAGAGCGTCGAAGATGAGGTCGCTTGCGCGCAAGCCGTAACGCTCGGTGGCGATTTTGTGCAGGCGGTGGGCGACTTCCATCTTCCATTCGACGTCGCGTGCCTGGCCACGTTCGTCGATGAGCAGACACACGGCGGCGCAGCCGTAGTCGCGGGCGAGCGAGAAGACGCGGTCGAGGCGGCTGCCCGGTTCTTCGCCATCCTCGAGGTTCGCCGAGTTGAGAACGGCACGGCCGCCGTTGTGGCGCAGCGCGGCCTCCATCACTTCGGGGTCTGTGGAGTCGAGAACGAGGGGAACGCTCACCTGTGAGGCGAAGCGACTGGCGATCTCGTCCATGTCGATGGCGCCGTTGCGACCGACGTAGTCGACACAGACGTCGATGACGTGTGCACCCTCGCGCACTTGGTCGCTGCCCATCTTCGTGCAGCCGTCCCAGTCGCCGGCGAGCATGAGGTCGCGAAATGCCTTCGAGCCGTTCGTGTTGGTGCGCTCGCCGATGATGAGGAACGAGTTGTCCTGGCGGATCGGCACCGGTGAGTAGAGAGAGGTGAGCGACGGCTCGAGAACCGGCGTGCGCTTCGCCGGGGTGACGTTGCGCACGGCCTCGACGACCTGACGCAGATGTTCGGGTGTGGTGCCGCAGCATCCACCGACGACCGTGATGCCGAGATCCTCGACATGGTGGCGGTGGAACGAGGCGAGTTCCGCCGGTGTGAGGTCGTAGTAGGTACGACCGTCAACGACACTCGGCAGGCCGGCGTTCGGGAGAACCGAGATGGGGATCGGCGAGTGCTGGGAGAGATGGCGCAGGTGTTCCTGCATCTCGGCGGGGCCCGTGGCGCAGTTGATGCCGATGACATCGGGGCGCATCGCTTCGAGGGCGACGAGAGCGGCGCCAATTTCCGTTCCGACCAGCATGCGGCCGGTGGTTTCCATCGTGACCTGCACCTGGATGGGTACTTCGCGGCCGACGATCTTCATTGCCTTGCGGCAAGCCTGCATCGCCGCCTTGATCTGCAACAGGTCCATGCAGGTTTCGATGAGGAACAGGTCGCTGCCGCCGTCGAGGAGGCCACGCGCCTGTTCGACGTACGAGTCGTGCAGTTCCGTGAAGCCGATGTGGCCGAGGCTCGGCAGCTTGGTGCCGGGTCCGATCGAGCCCGCAACGAAACGGCTGCGGCCATCGGCTTCGAAACCACTCGCGACCTCGCGTGCGAGGCGCGCAGCAGCGACGTTCAGTTCGTAGGCGCGCTCGGGAATGTCGTATTCGGTGAGCACCGTGTAGAACGACCCGAACGATGCAGTCTCGATGGCGTCGACGCCGACCGCGAGGAATGCCTCGTGCATCGAACGAATGACGTCGGGTCGGGTGAGGCACAGCATTTCGTTGCAGCCCTCGAGTGACGGACCACCGAAGTCGTCGGGTCCGAGATCGAGGCCCTGAACGAAGGTGCCGAAGGCCCCGTCGAAGACGATGACGCGCTCGTTGACGGCTTCGAGGTAGGTCTGACGTGCCATGAGACTCACAAGTTATCCGCACACGATCGGGCCCGATCGTGCTTTGCGAACTAGCGTTCATGCCAGATGGCACGCCAACCGATTTACACACGCGACGGAGACGACGGCACGACCGGTCTCTTCTACGGCGGTCGCGTGCCGAAGGACTCCGAACTGCCCCGCGCGTACGGCACCGTCGACGAAGCACAGGCCGTTCTCGGTCTCGCGCGCAGTGCCGCGGCCAACAACACTGGTGACGCCCGCTCGGCCGAAGTCGTGAAGATGCTCGAGCCGTTCATGCGCGATCTGTGGGTGCTGATGGCCGAGCTTGCGACGCTGCCCGAAAACCGCCACAAGCTCGTTCCCGGCCAGTCGTGCGTCGCGCCCGACATGGTCGATCGCATGGAACACCTCATCGACCATCTCGACACCCAGTTCGAGCCGCCGACCGAGTTCGTCGTGCCTGGAGAGCACCCGGTGTCGGCCTGGCTCGACCTCGCCCGCACGGTCGTGCGTCGCGCCGAGCGTCACTCGGTGGCTGCCGCGCCGTCGCCGTCGTTCGTCGTGCCCTACCTGAACCGTCTGTCCGACCTGTTGTGGACGATGGCGCGTTGGCAAGAGGGCAAGAGCAAACCCGTTCGCACGGTTTCCTAGCGCACGCGATTTCATAGACTGCTCCGCGTGAGCATTTCTTTCAAGGTCTCCCGTTCGTCATCCACCACCGACGCAGTTGGCGTCGTCGTCGCTTCCGACGGTGCCGTGCCGTCCGAACTCGGCCTCAACCGCAAGCAGTTGTCGGCGCGGGGCTTCGACGCGAAGGTCGGCCAGACGCTGGTGCTTCATGGTCTGCGTGGTTCACGGATCATCGTTGCCGTCGGTATCGGTGATCCCCGGAAATTCGGATCGACCGAGGCGCGCAACACCGCGGCTGCACTGGCTCGCGCGGTGTCGAAGTCGACGTCGGTGTCGACGGGTCTGGCCGACGCGGGAACGGGCAACCGTGCGCAGATCGCACAGGCGGTGGT
>JBBANY010000018.1:0-4264 GCA_040401695.1 Ilumatobacteraceae bacterium | reverse complement strand
CGCCACGCACCGTTACACAGACCTGAAGAACGACAAGTCGTCGGCATCGAAGATCGAGACGGTGGTGTTGACCGCGTCGTCGAAGACGGCCGCCGCGGTGCGCAACGGCGTCGCGCGCGGCACCACGGTTGCCGATGCGGTGTGCATGGCGCGTGATCTCGCGAACATGCCGCCCGCGTATCTCACCGCGCGCATGATGGCGGATCGTGCGGTTGCCATCGGCGAGGCGACCGGTCTTGCGGTCACTGTGTACGACCGCGATCAACTGGCCAACATGGGATGCGGTGGCATCCTCGGAGTGAACAAGGGCAGCACCGAACCGCCGCGCATGGTGAAGCTCGTCTACACGCCGAAGTCCGGCGCGAAGACCATCAAGGGCCGAAAGGGCCACGTCGTTCTCGTCGGCAAGGGTGTCATGTACGACTCGGGCGGCATCTCGCTGAAGCCCTCCGATCCATCGCACGCCGTGATGAAGATGGACATGTCGGGTGCGGCCGCAGTGCTGGCGACGATGAGCACGCTCGCGTCGCTGAACTGCAAGGTTCAGGTGTCGGCGTACCTCATGTGCACCGACAACATGCCCTCGGGCTCGGCACTGAAGCTGGGCGACGTGCTCACGATGCGCAACGGCAAAACCGTCGAGATCCACAACACCGATGCCGAAGGGCGCCTGATCCTTGCCGACGGTCTTTCGTTGGCAACCGAGGCGAAGCCCCACGCCATCATCGACATCGCGACGCTGACCGGAGCCTGCATCGTTGCCCTCGGCGAGAAAGTCGCCGGTGTGATGGGCAACAACGACGGGCTCGTCGAGCAGTTGCGCAAGGCGTCGGCACGTGTCGACGAACCGATTTGGCCGCTGCCGTTGGTGAAGGACTACCGCAAACTTCTCGATTCCACCGTCGCGGACATGCGCAACATCGGTGGCCCGTACGGTGGGTCGATCACCGCAGGAATATTCCTCAGTGAATTCGTCGGGGACACGCCGTGGGCACACCTCGACATTGCCGGGCCGATGAAGGTCGACGGCGACGATGGCTGGATGCAAAAGGGCGCAACCGCGTTCGGCACGCGTCTACTGATCGACACTGTCTGCAACTTCACCGCCGTCTAGGCGATGAACACAGCCGTTTAGGGTGCGTAACCCGTATGCGCGTCGCGTAGGTAGCGCGGCAGGCGGGGTAGATACCGGTCGGGGAGAAGCGGCACGCGTGTGCGCACTGCCAAGCCGTTCGCGTAGGGCTGTGCAAGACCGAAAATCGACAGACGTTCGATCGCGCGGGTGAACGGCGATTCGTGACCGGGCCGGTACGTCGTGCCGAGAGCCTGCGCGGTTTCCACGAGGTCGAGTTCGAATCCGTCGGGGTAGTGGTCGAAGCCCGCAGCGAGCCGGCGCAGCAGCCACGTGGCAGTCGGGCCGAGGATCCCCAACCAGAACTGTTCGACGTAGTCGCTGCGCGCGGGAAATCCGGCCGAGTCGAAGATCGGGTCGACCCATGGGTACACGGCAAGGGTTGCGTTGGCTGTTGTCGATGCGGTGAGCGTCATGACCCCATGTGTGCGTGAAGCCACCGCTTCGCGACAGCCTTATCATGACCCACGATGGCGAAGGACCGGACGTGAGCGAAACCGACATCGTGACGGCGCGTGCGCTCGTGTCGGGGGCGCGGCGCATCACGGTTCTCACCGGTGCGGGGATCTCGACCAATTCAGGCATTCCCGATTTCCGTGGGCCGAACGGTTTGTGGACACAAAACCCCAAGGCCGAAAAGATGGCGACGTTGCAGCACTATCTCGCCGATGCGGAGGTGCGTGAATTGGCGTGGCAGAGCCGGATCCACTCACCGGCATGGAGTGCGCAGCCGAATGACGGCCACCTTGCCTTGGTCGAGTTGGAGCGTCAGGGTCGATTGCATGCTTTGGTGACGCAGAACATCGACGAACTGCACCAGCGCGCCGGCAACGACCCCGACCGTGTGATCGAGGTGCACGGTACGATGTTCCGCAGCGTTTGCTGGTCGTGCGGCGACAGGTTGCCGATGGCCGAGACACTCGAGCGCGTGCGCGCCGGTGAAGCCGACCCGCCGTGCCGCGAGTGCGGCGGCATCCTGAAGAGCGACACCATTTCTTTCGGTCAGGCGCTCGTGCCCGAGGTGATCGCCCGGGCGATGGCGGCGGCCGAGGCGTGCGATCTCTTTCTGGCGATCGGTTCGACCCTGTCGGTGTTCCCGGCCGCGAACGCGGTGCCGCGGGCAAAGGCGGCGGGCGCCAAGGTGGTCATCGTCAATGGCGGACCGACCGAAATGGACCGCCTCGCCGATGCGCTCGTCGTGGGGGACATCAGCGAGGTGCTGCCCGGCCTTGTCCAGTTTGCCGACTGACGCGGGGGAATTCCCGACCCGATAGGTAGGCTTTTGCCATGGCCAGTTTCCGTGACCTTTTGTCCCAGGCGAAGGCGTCCATCACCGAAATCGACACGAACGAGGCGCAGAGCCGCATCTCCGCCGGTGGTGTGGTGGTTCTCGACGTGCGCGAACCCGACGAGTTCGAGCAAGGTGCGCTGACGGGCGTGCTGCACATCCCTCGCGGTCACCTCGAGGCACAGATCGAAGGCCGCATCACCGACAAGTCGATGCCCGTCATCGTTTATTGCGCCGGTGGTGTGCGCAGCGCGTTCGCCGCAAAGACACTCGCAGAGCTTGGTTACACCGACGTCGTGTCCATGGACGGCGGTTTCGGTCGCTGGAAGGACGAAGGCAAGCCGTGGAAGACGCCGGTGTCGCTCACGGCCGACCAGAAGAACCGCTACCAGCGCCACTTGTTGCTGCCGGAAGTCGGAGTCGAGGGTCAGGCGAAGTTGCTCGATTCGAAGGTGCTGATGCTCGGTGCCGGTGGTCTTGGTTCGCCGGCCGCGTTGTATCTCGCCGCCGCGGGCGTCGGCACCATCGGCATCGTCGACATGGACGTCGTCGATGCGTCGAACCTGCAGCGCCAGATCCTGCACAACCTCGACCGCGTGGGTGACCGCAAGGTCGATTCGGCGAAAAAGACCCTCACTCTCATCAACCCCGACGTCAACGTCGTCACTTACGACACGCGTCTCGATGCCAGCAACATCATGGACATCATCGCCGGCTACGACGTGATCGTCGACGGCGCCGACAACTTCCCGAGCCGCTACCTGTTGAACGACGCGAGTGTGAAGCTCGGCATTCCCGTCGTCCACGGTTCGATCTTCCGTTTCGAGGGAATGGTCAGCGTGTTCCATCCGCTGCGCGGTCCGACGTACCGCGACATGGTTCCCGAACCACCGCCGGCCGAACTCGCGCCGTCGTGTGCCGAAGCCGGCGTGCTCGGTGTTCTTCCCGGCATCGTCGGTTCGATCCAGGCGCTCGAGACGATCAAGTTGTTGCTCGATCTCGGTGACTCGCTGATCGGTCGCGTGCTCGCAGTCGACACCACAGACATGGTTTTCCGCACGTTCAAGTTGCGCACCGACCCGAACAATCCGGTGACCCACGAGAACCGTGACCGCATTCAGGTGAAGGACCTCGAGGGCCTCTGCGGCCCGCAGATGTCGCATTAGTCGGGCCCGTTCGGCCCGCCTCATTTAGGCTGACGGCGTGCCCCATGCCCCCCGTCATGTCGCCGTGGTCGGCGCCGGTTTCTCCGGCGCGGTGATGGCCCGCGAACTTGCCGAGTCCGGCCACAGCGTCGAGGTGTTCGACTCGCGGGCACACGTCGCGGGTAACTGCCACACGGAGCGCCAAGAGGGCGACGTGATGGTTCACGTCTACGGACCCCACATCTTCCACACGGCGCACGAACACGTGTGGCAGTACATCAACCGCTTCGGCGTGATGATGCCTTACAACCACAGGGTGAAGGCCACGACGCAGGGGAGGGTGTTCTCGCTGCCGGTGAACCTGTTGACGATCAACCAGTTCTTCGGCACCACTCTCACGCCGACCGAGGCCGAAGCGTTCATTTCGTCGAAAGCCGACACGTCAATCACGAATCCCCAGACCTTTCGCGAACAGGGTCTGCGATTCGTCGGGCCCGATTTGTACGCGGCCTTTTTCGACGGATACACCCGCAAGCAGTGGGGTGTCGACCCCGATGAACTGCCCGCTTCGATTCTCGCGCGCCTGCCGTTGCGGTTCAATTACGAGGACTCGTACTTCAACCATCCGTACCAGGCGATTCCGCGCGACGGCTACACGCCGATCGTTGCCAACATTCTCGATCATCCGTCGATCTCGGT
>JBBANY010000017.1:33577-36438 GCA_040401695.1 Ilumatobacteraceae bacterium | reverse complement strand
GCGGGGGCAGGATTTGAACCTGCGACCTTCGGGTTATGAGCCCGACGAGCTACCGGGCTGCTCCACCCCGCGTCGTGGAACGAAGTGTATCGGCGAAACGGGTGTCACCAACCCCGGCACGAAGGACGACACGGCGTTCGCGGTCGCAAGCGGCGCGTACGTGACAACCCACAAAGTGGTCGTTGACGACACCCATCGACTGCATGAACGCGTACATCGTGGTCGGCCCGACGAACGACCAGCCTTGATTCTTCAGTGTCTTCGAGAGAGCCGTGGACGCAGGGGTGCTGGCGGGCAGAGAGCCGAGGGAATCGGGACCGGGCAGTTTCTCTCTGTCGGCGAACGACCAGACGACGCCGGCGAGGGACTCGCCCGCCCTGTGCATGGCGTTCAGCCGCTGTGCGTTGTTGATCGTCGACTCGATCTTGCCTCGGTGACGGATGATGCCCGCGTTCGAGAGGAGTTTGTCGACTTTTGAGTCACTGAATCGGGCGACTTTGATGGGATCGAATCCTGCGAAGGCGTCCCGGAACGATTCACGTTTTCGCAAAACGGTGATCCACGAGAGACCGCTCTGAAATCCTTCGAGGCAGATCTTTTCGAAGAGTCGCGTTTCGTCGGTGACGGCACGACCCCATTCGTTGTCGTGGTATGCGACGTAGATATCGCTCCCTTCGCACCACGTGCAACGTTGCGGGACTCTTGGCACGGCACTGTCATACCATTCCCACACCCTGTGGGCTGATTACGCTTGATTCCGATGGCGAAGAAGCCCGGCTTCAAGAAATTCAGGAAGTTGGTCGCAACCGACCTCGACACGTTGCGGGCCGAGTTTGCCCAGATGCGCGTCGACCTCGACTCAACCCGCAAACAACTCGACGAGATGATCACCATCAACGACAAGGTGGTCGCCGACCTGCGCTTGCTCGATGATCGATTGGTGCACATGGGCCGTGAATTCGCCAACCAGATACATGAACTGGCGACGGGAATCGACAGCCTCGAAAAGCATGCTGATTCCGTTTCGGCGGAAACCGTTGCCGAACTGCACGACGTACAGGCACGACTCGCGGCCGAGCAGGTTCGGTACGAAATCGCCTTTCGCCAGGACCTCGCGGAGATCGCCGACCAGTTGCGCCGCGCGCGTTAGCTGCCGATTGATTCGAGCGCTTGACGAATCAGCTCACGCGCCGCAGCCTGCTTTTCCTGGAAAGTGGCGAAGTCGGGCGGCGACTGGCCAAGAGCGGCATCGGCCTCGGCGAACAAGTCATCGGCACGGGCCAGTAGTTCAGCGGGCGTCTGACCCGTCGTGTCGGGCACCGTCGTTTCCGGCTTGGTGCCGGAGTCGGTTGAACCGGAGTCGGTGCCTCCCGCATCGGTATCCGTCGACTCCGCACCCTTGCCGTCGTCGACCCTGTCACCGAGGTCGGTATCGAAGCCGGTGAACAATTTCCCGATGGCGGCGCTGACGGAGTCGGCAATCACCGATTCGTCCTTGTACGACGCCATGACTTTGCGCACGAACACCTGCCGGGCCGCGGTGTCGTCGGGACGCACGAAGAGCGGACGCACGTAAACGAGACCTTTGCCGACGGGCACGATCTGCAGGTCGCCGTACACGACGCGGGATCCGCGGAGGTCGAGCGGTGTGATGGTTTGCGAAATGATCGGATCGCTGTCGAACTGCGCCGCAACGGTGGCCGGCCCGGGCGGCAGCGGGTCGTTGAACTCGTACAGCGACAACCTGCCGAAAGACCCGGGATCGCTGGATACGACCATCATCGAGCGAAGTTCCTTGCGGGCATCGTCGGAAGAGAACGGTACGAATGGCCGCAACATCGAGAACGTCGGGGTCTTCACCTTGCCCGTGGGGTCGTGGAAGATCGTGTAGTACGGCTCGAATGGCTCGACGTTCGCTTCCTGCACGTCGACGGCATCACCCGTTGCGGTGGCGGCACCAGCGAGTCCCCCGGCGAGCGTCGTCGACTGCTCGGGCTCGAGCGGCGGCGCCTGCGCCACGCTCCATGCACCGTCACGGTTGAAGAACAGGTTGGGATCATCGAAGTGGTACTTCGCGTACATGTTCGTCTGCACGCGGAAAAGGTCTTCGGGGTACCTGAAGTGCGCGCTCAGCGACTTCGGCGCCTTGTCACCATCGGTGAAAAGTTTCGGGAACGCATCACGCCACATGCGGATGATTGGATCCTTGTCATCGATGACGTAGAAGGTCACCTCGCCCGTGTAGGCATCGACCACGGCCTTCACGCTGTTGCGCGCGTAGTTGAAGGAATGCGACAACCCACCACCGGGTGTCAACTGGTCAGTGTTCGCGCGTTGCGCGTATGGATACCGGCTCGTCGACGTGAAGGCATCGATCACCCAGTCGACCTTGCCATCGTGCACGACCGGGTATGGATCGGCATCGAAGGTGAGGAATGGAGCCAACTTCTCGACGCGGTCGCGCACGTCGCGCACGAGGAGAATCTGCGAGTCGCTGTCGACGAGGCGCGAGCCGAACAGGTTGTACTCACCGAAGTTGATGGCCATTGCAAGGCGCTTCACCGTCGAGTCCATCTTGATGCCGGCCTTGCCCTTGTAATCGAGGGGCTTTTCGCCCGCACACGGCTGTTCGGGCGTACCGGTGTTCGTGATCGCATACGTCAATGGACCGTTGCCGAAGTACAGCTCGGGACGCGTGACTCCCAAGTCGATGTACACCGGCCGACCGTCGGTCGTCACCGAACTGGCCGGTGCGGCGACAACGTTGCATCCGTGCGTATAGAGGAGGTGGCGCGACACCCAGGTGCCGTTCGGGATACCCGCAGAGTTGAGTTCCCGCGTCGCCAGCATGACCTGCTGCA
>JBBANY010000017.1:20602-33567 GCA_040401695.1 Ilumatobacteraceae bacterium | reverse complement strand
CTGCTGCAAACGACCGTCGATCGCGTAGCGGTCGACGTCGAGGTCGCGGATTGCATAGAACGACGTGAGCCCCTGGTCGAGTGAGAATCGGTCGCGCATCTGCGTGGGTTCGAGTTGACGCACGTCGCGCAACGCGGCCACGTTCGCCTCGACGTCGTCGAGGCCAATGTTCTCGACGTCGAAGTCGATCTTCTCGACGGTGTCGAGGCCGAGTGCAGCCTTCGTTGCATCGAGGTTGCGGTCGATGTACGGCAATTCGCGACTGCTCACGTTGGGCTGCACGACGAAACGCTGGATGACGGCGGGGTACGCGGTGCCGGCCACGACGGCCACGACGAGCCACAGTCCGACGGCCAGGACCGGGAGGCGCCAGCCCCGCTGACGCACGTTCCACAGGAACAGAATCGCGACCGCGAACGAGACGAGAATCATGAGGTTGAGGGCGGGAAGTTGTGCCTTTACATCGGTGTAGGTAGCGCCCTGCACGACGCCGCGGGTCGAACGTGTGAGGTCGAATCGCTGCAGCCAGTAGTCGGCTGCGCGCACGAGCGCGAGTCCCGCCAGCAACACCGACACGTGAACCTTTGCCTGCGGCGTGACCCGTTGCTCGGGGTCCTGCACCCGAATCGCACCGTTCACGTAGTGCGAAACACCTGTGATGATGGCGATGAGAACGAGAGCACCGAAAAACCAGGTGACGACGAATTCGGCAAAGGGCAAACGGAACACGTAGAACCCGACGTCGTTCTTGAACAACGGATCATCGACGCCGAACGACTTGTGATTGCGGAACATCATCCAGTTCTGCCACTGGGCCGATGCGGGCAGGCTGATGATGAGGCCGAGCACAACGGCGATGAGGGTGCGCGTCAGGCGACGCCGCTTGCGCAGCAGGATTCGCAACTGCGCGAGGGCCCTTTGTTCCTGTGAATCGGGCACCGACACGGGGGCCATGCGGTCGGCAATCGCCAGATTGACCCACAAGAGCACGGCGAACACGAGCGCGAAAGCGCCGATGAGCATCCACTTGGTACCGAGGACTCCCCAGTACACGTCCGACCGACCGAGCGAACGGTGCCACAGGACGTTGATGTAGAAGGTGGAGAGACTGCGAGCCGACAGAATCAGCAGCAGGAGCACCGCAACCACCGCGATGATGACGATGCGGCCGCGGCCCGGCTTACGAATTTTCAGCTTGGGAATGCGGGGAGAATTACCGGGCAAATCCGAGGGGTTGCGCACGCCCGCAGGCTAGTTCGGGAGAGGTGCCAACAGGCAACGGCAGCCCGCATGTGCAAGCGGCTCGCTGTGTCCCGTGGGGAATTCTTTGCCGAGAACAACACATCCTGCGAGTGAGTTGTCTTCCGCATCGGCGCATGCCGGGCCGTTCGGGTCGACCATCCAACACACCTGTGTGCCGGGAGCGAAAGTGACATACATCCCGCGGCTGTAGGCAAGGCAAGCAACGTCATCGATGTGTTCGTCGATCTGGGTCGACTTCCACTGCCGATAGACACCGCGAATCGCCTTGGCAGCACCTTCCTTGTCGGCAGCGTGCGTCGCAAGCACCTCGCTGATCTTGTCGCGCAGTGGCATGACGAGCAGACGCTTGACGGTTTCGGTGATCGCAGGATTGACATCGGACTTCGTCGGCATGCGCTTTGCGTTGGCATCGACGAAACTCGCGCCGGCTTTGGCAGCCGCCGTCACTTCGTTCGACATCGCTTCGACGTACTTCGCAGTGTGTTCGGCGGGGGTACCAACCATCGCCTTCAGTTCCATCACGGGCTTGCGCTTGCGCAGATGCTCGAGGATCTCGTTTTCTTCATCGGCGAGGACGCGCTTCAGGTTGCGCGACATCTTGGTGACGAGTGGGGCAAGCGCTTCGGAGCGACGCTCGAACGCGGCGTCGTTGCGCATGGGTTCGATGGCGGGCGAGGTCTTTGCCGTCGCCCCCGTGTCGTCCTTCTTCTTGCGGACTTCCACGACGCTGCCCTCGCTTGGCTTCGAGACCGACGAGGCGCGCAGGCGAGCGAAGATGTCGTCGACCTGGTCGCGCGGTGGTGCAGGAACCTCGACTTCGGGTTCGGGCTGTGAATGATCGACGCTCGGGTGTTCCGGGTTGACACGCGTTGCCTCGGGACGCACGCGATCCTTCCCGAACAGCGAGACGACGTTCGAGGGCTCGGGAGTCACGGCTTCGACCGGCGCCTCGACGACATCTGCCACTTCCACGACATCATGTTCGACGACCGGTTCGACAGTCACTTCGACAACGTCTTCGATCGTCTCGTCGGTGACGACTTCGACGTCGTCGCGTGCGGTTGTCTCGTCCGCGACAACTTCTTCGACTGTCACAACTTCGATCGTGACTTCTTCGATCGTGACTTCTTCGACCGTGACTTCTTCGACCGTGACTTCTTCGATCGTGACGTGATCAATCGGCTCGACGGTCGGCTCTTCAGCCCGACCGGAATCGAGGTCGTGCTTTTCGCGGTCGAACATCTGAACGACGGGGGCGTTGAGCGTGACCGGCGCGACGGGGCCGGTCGTCGGTGCGAGATTCACGAACTCGCGAGGCAGGTCGTCGTCGACGGAGACAAGACCGGTCATCACGTCGTCGGTTGCGAGACGTGCGCGCTCGAACGCGTTCAACAGGCGATCGCGATTGGCCACGAGCTGTTCGATCTGGGCGCGCGCAAGTTCGCGACGGCGAGCCAGTTCCGAGAGCACCTTTTCGCGGTAGTCGCGGGCCTCGTTGACCATTTCACGACCCTGCTGTTTGGCAAGTTCGATTTCGGCTTCGGCATCTGCGGCTGCATCGTCGCGACGGCGCACCGCCTCGAGTTCGGCCTCTTCGCGCAGCCGGGCGGCGTCTCCCGCGGCTTCTTTGACCAAGCGGGTGGCGTTTTCCTCGGCCCGCTGGCGGATTTGGGCGCTCGCCTCGCGGGCAGCCCCGAGGACACGGGCGGCCTCTTCGCCGAGCAAGGCGGTCACGACCTCTTCGTCGAGCATTCCGGGGGCGGACATCCCCCGTGTCTGCATCGCCTTCAATTCGCTTTCGAGGAACCTCTCGCGCTCTTGCAAACGGGCGAGCTCGGCCGAGACCATGCGCAGGAAGTCGCGCACCTCGGTTTGGTCATAGCCACGGCGTGCGACGGTGAACGCCGCAGCGCTGACGGCTGCGGGCGACGACGGGTCGGGGCGTGAGAATGAAATCGCCATTTGTGAAATGGTACGCCCGGGCCACACCCGAAACGTGGCATTGCCCGTGGTGTCAGTCGCCCGAGGGCGATGCGGGCAACTTTCCGCCGCCGTACTCGACCAGCGCATCGAGCGCCTCGTCGAGCGTGCCGACGGGCACGATCTTGAGCTTCGAACCCACCGCGGCACGCGCCGACGCAATCTCGTCGGGAGTCTGCGACTTGGGAACAAGGAACAGGCCCGCGCCGCTGCGTTCGACGGCGACGGCTTTTTGCCGCAGCGCACCGATTGCACCAACTGTTCCGTCTTCGGCGATGGTTCCCGTCGCCGCAACCGACACTTTGCCCATGAGGTTTCCGGGCGTGAGTTCGTCGAGCAGCGCCAGCGCAAAGGCGAGTCCCGCCGAAGGTCCACCGATCGAGTCGGTCGAGATGTCGACCTCGAAGGGAACATCGACGGTGCGCGTGTCGGCGGGGACGATTCCGATGATCGTGCGCTGCGGGTCGTCGGGGCTGGCGATGAGACGCACCTTCTCCGTGCGGCGCGTCTCGTTGGGGTTCGAGTTCAACGTGTTGACGACGATTTCCACCACGTCACCCACCTTGCGGCCCTCCATTGTCTTCACCAAAACGTCGAGAGTCGGGGTCGGTGTACCGGCAAGCGACTCAATCACATCGCCCGGGTTCAACCGCTTGCAAGCCGAGTCGATCGCGGGCTTCTCCTCGCAGATCACTTGTTCGACAACGACCGATCCGTAGTTGAGGGCGACGTCGTATCCGAGACGCTTCAACGCCACGTATTCGGCGATCTGCTTGGCGCCGACCATCGCCTGGAAACCCAGTCGGCGCTGTTCGACGGGTGAGCGGTCACCGAATCGCTGGATTCTCGTCTCGACGGCGATGTCGTCGTCGACCCATCCGACTAATCCTTCGAGCGCCGTCAATTGCGAGCCGTACGCGGTGACGAAGCGAATGCTGTTGCCCGTTCGGTAACGCGTGACATCGGTGGCACCCGTGCCGAATCCCAGTCGCGGCGCGACGGCGTCGACCGAACCGGGCGCCGTTTCCCATCGTTCGATCGTTGTGGCACCGGCCACGATGATCGAAACGAGTACCAGCCACGAAAGCGTCAGCATCGGAAGGGCCCACCACAGTCGGCGCACGGATGTCGTCGGCTGTGGCGCGGCGGGAATCACCGGCGGGGGCAGTACGCTCGGCGGCGATTGATCGGGAGACGCATCTGACATGACTGTGCTGATTGTTGCATTGTCGACGGCAGATGTCACCGTGCGCGCCGGTGCCGTCGGTCTCGCTGCCGCCATTGCCGTCGCATTGCTCGGTCTGCGCGTCGACTGGACCCAACTGCGCCGCGGCCAGCGTCGCCCCGCGCCCATCTATCTGCGTGTCGACCAGCGACCCGGACAGGTCTACCGTCCGCCGTCCGCACGGCGCCGCGCCTCGGCAACGGGTGGCCTCCTCGGGTTCGCCATCGCCGCCGGTGTCGTCATTGCCCTCGCCCTTTCCGTCGCGGCCGCCTTGCTGGTCGAGTCGGTCACCAACCTGTTGCGCTGAGCCGTGGAATCCGGCCAGGTCACGCTTGCAGCCGTCACGCTTGCCGCGCACAGCCACGACATCGCAACACTCGAAGCGGCATTCGACGGCAACGACCCGCACGTACGCGCCATCGCACTGTCGTCATTGCACAAGTGCGACGCGCTCACTCCGCGACACATCGCAATCGCGCTCACCGATCCCGAACGGCAAGTGCGCCACCGGCTCGCGCGGATAGCTGCGCGCGACAGACGCGTCAATCTCGCGCGACTGCTGGCCGACGAGGACTTTGCCGTGGCGGAAACCGCGGGGTGGGCACTGGGCGAACGCGACTCCGTGTCCGACGCCGAAATGCAGGCGCTCATCATGTCGGCGACGACTCACCCACATCCGCTCGTCCGCGAATCGTGCGTCGCAGCACTCGGTTCAATCGGCGACGAGCGGGGACTTCCCGCCATTCTGAACGCATGCAACGACAAGCCCGCGGTGCGTCGACGGGCGGTCATTTCGCTCGCGCCGTTCGACACCCCCGCCGTCACGTCCGCCCTGCGCGCGGCCCTCGGTGACCGCGACTGGCAGGTGCGCCAGGCTGCCGAAGACCTGCTGGCGGCGGCCGGATTGTCCGACTCCGATGCGGGTGCCGACGAGCCGTAACGTTGAGGGAACGCGCGTTTCGAAGGAGGGGTCCAGTGGACGCAACGTTGATCGAGCGCATCAAGCGAGACATGCACGAACAATTCGAACGCAAGGGCAACCCCGAGGGTTTCCCCGCATTCCACGACGTTCCGATCAGTCGCTACATCTCCGACGAGTTCTGGGAACTCGAGCAAAAACACCTGTGGTCACGCGTGTGGGTGATGGCAGGCCGTGAAGAAGACGTCGCCAACCCCGGCGATTACTTCACCTTCGACCACCTGCGCGTCCCGATAGTCGTCGTGCGCGGCAACGACCGAAAGTTGCGTGCGTTCTACAACACCTGCCAGCACCGCGGGGCGCCGGTGGTGCGCGAGGAAAAAGGTTGTGCCAACCAACTGCGTTGCCAGTACCACGGCTGGGTCTACAGCATCGATTCGGGTGAATTGAAGAGCGTGCCCGACGAGCGTGACTTCATCGGTTTGTGTCGCGAAGAGAAGTTCCTCACGGAGATCAGCTGCGAGTCGTGGCAGGGATGGATCTGGGTGAACCAAGACCCCGACGCGGCCCCGCTGCACGAATGGTTCGGCGTTCCGTTCCAACAGATGGAAGAACTGTGCGGTTCGGAACTGCGCGCGGTCGGACCACGCGTCATGGACATTCCATGCAACTGGAAAGTCACCGCCGAGGCATTCCTCGAGGTGTACCACTTCCGCTTCATCCACGACCGTGGTGGCTGGAGCGCGCTCGACAACCGCGGCGCATCGATGGGCTTGTTGCCCAATGGTTGCAGCCGCATGGTGACACCGTTTTCGAAGAAGGCATGCGAACTACGAGGTATGAAGGATTGGACCGACTTCCAAAACTTCAAGGATGCGCGCTTCATCGACATTCCGTCGGTCAACGACATGATCCGCTCGACGAGCACCGCGTTTTCGCTGTTTCCGAACCTCATCTCACCCGTCGCGGCGTACGGCTTCCCGTTTATCATGTTCTGGCCGATCGACAAGTCGAACACCCGTCTCATGTGGTCGCACTACGCGCCGAAGGACTGGGAGGGCGACGAGCTGCCTCCGCACTGGCAACAGCGGATGGACGAGTTCGATCTCATCATGGGTGAGGACAAATGGAACATGGCCCCGATGCAGCGCTCACTCGAGTCCCCGGCAATGAAGGGCGTCGTCGTCAACTATCAGGAACGGCGCATCTGGCACTTCCACGAGACGGTCGACCGCACCATTGGTATGGACCGCATTCCCGCCCACATGCGGGTTGCCCAGGTGCTCGGCCCGTACATTGAAAAGGACTGACACGATCTCGTTTTTGGCCATCGTCTAGAACAGAAGTTCGTTAGACTTGCAAACGACATGGACGGTCCCGTTGGAATTCCTCAGCCGATTCAGGCTCGCGCAGAAGCGACAGTTTCCGTTGTCATCGAAGCCACAATCAAAGCGATCGAGGCGCACGGCGAGGCGAGCGTTCGCATCGACGACATTCTCCAGGAAACCGGCATCTCGAAGGGCTCGCTCTACCACCACTTCGGCGGTCGCGAAGGCCTGATCGCGGCTGCACGCGTCATGCAGTTCAGCCGCTTCGTGGCCGAAGACGCAAAGAACATTCGCGAGACCCTCACGAAGACGACGACACTCGAAGAGTTCGTCGCGGCAACGTCGGCTCTCGTTCAAACCGGCAACTCTGCCGAGCGTGAACGTGCCCGTCACAACCGTCTGTCGGTCATCGCGAGTTCGTACGGCCGACCCGACCTGCGTGAGTCGCTCGCAGTTCAACAGCACTCGCACACCGAAACGATCGCCGACGCGGTTCGATACGGACAGAAGATGGGTTGGATCCGCACCGACATTGACGCGCGTGCAGTCGCGGTGTTCGTGCAGGGCTACAACCTTGCTCGGGTCTTGCTCGACCTCGACACCGAGCCCGTCACGACCGAAGACTGGGAACAGGTCGTGCGCGTGGCCCTCGGGTCGTTCTTCGTCACGCGGGGGTGAACTGTCCCGCGTGACACCCCCCTCCTACTGTTCACAGCGAGGAGGATCGAGTGACTGCATCACCGGCACTTGCTTCTCGCGACGTCGTGTCGCCCATCGGTGAATCCCACCCGCAATTTCACCTCCAGCATCTGACAGCAGAACACGTCGCAACGCTCGGCCTCGACGGTGTGCGTCGCGCGCTCGAACGCCTGGCTGCGATGCAGCGCGACATCGATGCGGTTCGCATGCTGCTGAATGGTCGGCTGCGGCAATTGTCCGCCGCATCTCCGGCAGTCATGCCCGAACAGGTCATCATCAAAGCCACCGCGGTCTCACGGCCCGATGCACGTCGCGACATGCAACGCGTCGACACACTCGAGAAGTTTCCGCACATGCGCGAGGCCGTGTTGTCGGGCGACATTTCAGCTCACCACGTCGACGTCATCACGCGTGCGGTGCGCCATCTTGATGTCGAGGCATTTCAGTTGTTCGCCGACGACGAAAGCCGTCTCGTCGGTATCGCACGCCGTACATCACCCGACAACTTCTCACGTTTCGTTCAACAAACTGCACTACGTGCCGAACACGACAGCGGGGTCGACACCACCGAACGACAGCGCCGGCGCACCTGGCTACGGCACTGGGTCGACAACGACTCGGGCATGGTACGCCTCCATGGAGAACTCGATCCCGAGTCGGGCCTTCGATTGGTCGGGCGGCTACAAAGCGCCGTGCAAACACTCTTCAATGCGGGCGAAGGCCGTGATGCTTCCGGCACTCCATCCGACAAGCCGGCCCATCTCAACGCCCTCGCTCTCGTTGCTCTCGTGTGCGACTCCGCGGGCTCGAATGTCGTGTCGATCACCGGCGCAGGTACACGCACCGATGTGAGCGTCGTGGTCGACATCGACACCCTGCGTCGCGGGCTCCATGAGAAGTCGGTCATTTCGACGGGCACCGACATTTCCCTGCCCGTCGAGACGGTTCGGCGTCTCGCCTGTGAGGCCCGCATCATTCCGGTAGTCATGTCGTCGACGGGCGTGGTCCTCGACATGGGCCGCGCGACGCGAATCGCGTCTGCCCATCAACGAAAGGCCCTCGAGGCAATGCACTCGACGTGTGCAATCCCACGATGTGCCGTGCCGGTCGCGCGCTGCGAGCCTCACCACATCAACTACTGGGTCAATGGCGGGCCGACCAGCCTCGACAATCTGGTACCCCTCTGCAACGAACACCACCGCTGCGTGCACGAAGGTGGATGGCGAGTGAACCTCGACGCAGACACACGTCGGGTCACCGTCGCCCTACCGGGTCAGTAGTTTTGGCACATGAGCCCGCGCACCGCCTCTGAACTGTTCGACCTCTCCGGAAAAGTTGCCGTGGTCACCGGCGGCAGCCGTGGCCTCGGCCGCGAAATGGTTCTTGCATTTGCTGCCCACGGAGCTGACGTCGTCATCGCCAGCCGCAAAGTCGCAAACTGCGAATCGGTCGCCGACGAAGTGCGTGGCCTCGGCCGTCGAGCACTTGCCGTCGGCTACCACGCGGCCAGCTGGTCCGATGCGGACGCACTCGCTGACGCCGCCTACAACGAATTCGGGCGAGTCGACGTGCTGGTCAACAACGCGGGAATGTCGCCGCTGTATCCCTCGCTCACCGATGTCAGCGAAGAGCTCTTCGACAAGGTCATCGGTGTCAACCTGAAGGGTCCCTTTCGTTTGTCGGCGAACATCGGCACGCGCATGTTCGCCGACGGTGGCGGTTCCATCATCAACGTCTCGTCGGTGGCAAGTCACCGCCCCAGCCCCACCGAGGCCCCGTACGCTGCAGCCAAGGCCGGCATCAACAGCCTCACGAAAAGCCTCGCTGCGGCGTTCGGCCCGACGGTCCGCGTGAATTGCATCGTTCCCGGCCCATTTCTCACCGACATTTCGAAGGCGTGGGACATGAACACGTTCAGCGAACACGCAAAGACCGCCTACGCGCTCGGTCGCGGAGGCGAACCGGGCGAAATCGTCGGTGCGGCCTTGTACTTCGCTTCCGATGCAAGTTCGTACACCACCGGTGCTCTTCTCGACATCGACGGTTTGCCTCGTTGATGCGTGTGCGCCTCACCTAGTTTGGATCCGTGACATCGGGGGACGTTGACGGCACCTTGACAGCTGGCAACACCGGTCGAAAGACCGCCGGCAACACCGGTCGAAAGACCGCTGGCAACAAAGAGTTCATTGCAATGGTCACCGCCTTCATGGCGATGGGTGCCCTCGCGATCGACATCATGCTGCCTGCGTTCCCCGACATGCGCCGCGAGTTCGGCATGTCGCCCGACTCCACCGAAGTCGGCTGGATCGTCACCGCGTTCTTCCTCGGCGTGGCGATCGGTCCGTGGCTGTACGGCCCGGCATCCGACCGCTTTGGGCGGAAAAAACCGCTCGTGATCGGCACGATTCTCTACATCGTCTGCGCCCTCGTCTCGTGCCTCGCGCCGTCGTGGGGTTGGATCAAGGTGTCCCGGTTCGTGTGGGGGCTCGCGGCCGGTGCACCCCGCGCGATCGCAACGGCGATGATCCGTGACCGATACGAGGGCGACACGATGGCACGCCTCATGTCGACGATCATGGCCGTGTTTCTCCTCGTGCCGATTCTCGCCCCGGGCTTCGGAGCACTCCTCCTCATGGTCTTTCCGTGGCGTTCGGTCTTCGTCTGTCCGGCCATCCTCGCCACTCTTCTTCTCATCTGGTCACGGAGACTCCCCGAGACGCTCGCGCTCGAACGCCGCCGACCCTTCACCTGGCGCTCGGTGGGACAGGCCGCACGCGAAGTGGTGACGCATCGCCAGACGGTCACCTTCACACTCGCGGTGATGTTCCTCTTTTCCGTGCTCACCGCCTATCTCGCGGGGTCAGAGGTAATCATCGAAGACGTCTACGGCTACGGGCCGTGGTTCCCGCTCATCTTCGGATGCGTCGCATTTGCCTTCTCGATGAACGCGTTGAACAACGCCCGCCTCGTCCGAACCCACGGCAACATCCCATTGATCCGGCGCCTCGTCGCTCTCGCCATCGCCAGCGCCGGCTTTTTCCTCGCGATCGCTTGGTTCTCCGACGGATCCCCCGCGTTTTGGCTGTACATGTTGGCAATGCTCCTCGTCGTGCCGATCGCCCAGGGTCTCGGCCCACTGTGCAACACCGCCGCAATGTCACCCGTCGCCCACATCGCAGGCACTGCGTCGAGCGTCATGGCAACAGTGACAACCGCAGGCGGCGCACTGCTCGGCGGTTTCGCCAGCGACCGCTTCGACGGAACGATCCGACCACTTGCGACATGGTTCTTTGTCTGCATCGTCATCGCGGCGGTTCTCGTTGCGATCGGTACGGGTGTACCAACCCAGAAACGTTCACTCAGCGCACATTGACGCGGGGTATATCTGTTTGGCGACAGATGTTCGTTGATTGACACAACAGCGGTACGTATTTTTCGTTGATGTGAATGTCGTTGATTTCGCCGAGCGCGTTGCCCGCGATCTTCACGATGGACCACTGCAGGATGTGTTTGCAACGCGGCTACGACTCGATGTCCTGGCCACCCGTGTTCCGCCCGACCTCGAGGCCGAGATTCGACGACTCTCCGAGTTGCAGGGACGGATCATTGTCCGCATGCGAGAACTGGCGCGACCCGAAGCAGCGGCCCACAGTCACAGCCTTCTCGAGACCCTTGCCGACACGGTCGCCGATGCATCGATCGCGTTGGGCTTCCATCCACGTTGCTCCATCGACCCTCGAGTCGACGCCATCACGGATGTCACTCTCGCCAGCGACATCGTCCATGCCGTCCGTGAAAGTCTCTCGAATGTGGCACGTCACGCCCGGGCTTCACGAGTTCGGGTATCGCTGACCATGGGTCCGACGACGGTGCGCTTCACGGTCCGTGATGACGGAGTCGGCATCTCGCCGACGGGCCGACGCGGAAACGGTCTGGCAAATCTCCGCGTACGTGCGGACCGCAACGGTGGTTCGTGCACGTTCCGCGATGCTGCGGGTGGTGGCACCGTCGTCGAATGGTGTGTTCCGCTCGTCGTCAGCGCAGGTGATACGTCCCGTCGAGAAGTTCATGTGTCATCTGCCAGTAGTCGACGAGTCTCCACGGCATCACGGTGACAACTCGGCCATTCGCATTGCGGTAGTAAGTCGACATTCCGGGGTGCGTCCAGATCATCCGCGCGTGTGCGGCGTCGGTGGCGGCGATGTTCGCTTCCGTCGCGTCGTGGTCGGCCTCGATCACCCGCGCTCCTTGTTCGACGATGCGCGCCATGCATGCCGTGATGTGTCGTGCCTGGCATTCCGACTGAAAGATCGCGCTGCCACCGTGCCCGAGGCCCGTGTTCGGCCCCTGCAACAGGAACATGTTCGGGAAACCCGGTACCGAAATACCCAGGTATGCATAAGGATTCGCATCAGCCCATGCGTCGCGCAAGTCGAGGCCGTCTCGACCGGTGATGTTCAAGCGTGAGGCCATCTGTGTCACCTCGAAACCCGTCGCAAGAACGATCACGTCGAGTTCGTGCAGCTGCCCACTCGTCGTCGTCACACCGGCGGGCACGACGCGTTCGATCGCCTCGGTGACCAGCTCGACGTGCGGCTTCCTCAACGCCGCGAACCACCGGTTGTCGAGAAGAATTCGCTTACCGTAGGGCGGATAGTCGGGCAGGCATTTTGCAAAGAGCTCGTCACGGCCGGCCAACTCGGTCGCCATGTGGCGCACCATCTCTTCGCGGTGAAGGTCGTTCTTCTTGTTCACCGCACGCTCGGGAAACTCCCACGACGGATCTTTCTGAATGTACGGATGTAATCCGTCGGCAAAACGCCACGTCATCGTGAAGCGATACCACTGCGCGTAGTAGGGGTAATGGTCGAGCATCCATTGCACACCGTCGGGAATCGGGTCGTGGTACCGCTCGACCGGTCGTGCCCACTGTGGAGTGCGCTGGAACACGACCAACGACGAAACATCGTCGACGATCGCCGGCACCACCTGCATCGACGTCGCACCCGTACCGACGACACCCACACGTTTTCCCCGCAGATCGACATCCGCGGGCCACAGCGCAGTATGGAATGCGAGGCCTTCGAAAGTCCCGAGACCGGGGAAGTGCGGCGTCTTGGGCACGTGCAGTTGCCCGATCGCGCTGATGAGAAAGGAGTACCTCTCGGTGCACCGACCCTCTGGACAATCGAGATCGACCTCCCACTTGCCATCGGCCTCCACCCAGCGGGCGCCCACCAGCTCGGTTGCGAAGCGGACACGTGGCACAACGTCGAATTCGTCGGCGACGCGTTCCATGTACTCACGCAGTTCCGGCTGCGGCGCAAAGAAGCGTGACCACCGGTTCGGCGGCGCAAAAGAGAACGAATACGAGTGGTTCGGAGTGTCGACGGCGCATCCGGGGTATGTATTCTCACGCCACACTCCCCCGACCGATGTCGACTTCTCGACGATCACATGCCGCACACCCAGACGTTGGAGTCGCACCGACATCGCGATGCCACTCGGTCCCGCGCCGACGACCAACGCATCGAGGTCCGCCTCCCACTCG
>JBBANY010000017.1:0-20592 GCA_040401695.1 Ilumatobacteraceae bacterium | reverse complement strand
GGGAAAGTCGTCGACGAGTCGAGCTCGACGTCGCGCGAAGCAAAACCCATCTCTTCCCGCATCATTCCGATGTATTCGTGCGGTACTTCGTGGCCCAGACACGCCGCCATCATCCGCATCATCCGTTCGTCACCGGGAACGTTGATCGCGGGCTCGGTTCCCCAACACTCAACCGCCGCCGATCGAATCTCGTCGGCTATACCCGGTGCGAGGCCGGCGGTCTCGTCAGCGATGATCCGCACGTCTCGACGCGGCAGATAAGGAGCCTCCAACCAACGCTCGTCGCCGGTCACGTGGTGCAACGACATGAGAAGAACACGAAGGTCGGCGGTCTCCACCGCCTCACGGACTCCCGGGGTGCGTTCGTCCATATACCCCACCGGCGCGAGTGTACGTGCGGGCCCGCAAGCAGGTAGTTTGCGCCCCATGTCCAGCATCCAAAACATCCCCGTGAAGACCATTGACGGCAAGCCGTCGTCCCTGAAGGACTTCGCCGGCAACGTCCTCCTCGTCGTCAACGTCGCCTCGAAGTGTGGCCTCACCCCGCAGTACGAGGCGCTCGAGAAGATCTACGAAGACAAGAAGGACAAGGGCTTCGCAGTCCTTGGTTTCCCCGCCAACAACTTCGGTGCGCAGGAACCGGGCTCGAACGCTGAGATCGCCGAGTTCTGCTCGCTCACCTACTCGGTCAAGTTTCCGATGTTCGAAAAGATCAGCGTGGTTGGCGACGACCAGCACCCGCTGTACAAAGAGCTCACCGGCGCCGCACCGCGCGCGCAGGGTGATCCCGATGCCTTCCGCGATCGGCTCAAGGGTTTCGGCATGACTCCGAACCAGGATCCCGACGTGTTGTGGAACTTCGAAAAGTTCCTCGTCGGCAAGAACGGCGAGGTCGTGGCCCGCTTCGCACCCACGATGACTCCCGATGATCCCACGATCGTCGCGGCCATCGACGCCGAACTCGCCAAGTAGTCAGCGCCGCTCGGCGAGGTCTTTCACGCCACCAATGGTGGCGACCATGTTCTTTCGCCATGTCGCCATTCGCGATGCGATGATTTCATCACGTTTCTCGGGTTGTGCGTCAATTGCTGCCGTCAAACCGCTGCGCGCGGGTCCGAGCCGCGCGTGCATAGCCAAGAGAACGTCATCGCCCAGTGGGGTGATACGAAAACCCCATTCGGCAACCGGTTTCTCGGGTCCGTACACCGACCACATGAAGCCTTCGTTGGGTCGCCAGTCGATGACGACCGACTGGGTGTCCCATTCTCGTCCGTTGAGGTTCATGTAGCCGCGAATCACCGCACCGACTCCGGGTTCTCCCTCCCACTCGGCTCGCACAAGTTCGGCCGAAAATCGGGACGGCAGGTTCACGTCGCTGACCAACTCCCACACCTGTTCAGCAGACGCCGCGATGTGGGTCGACACGACCACTTTGCTTTCAGGTTCGGCGAACAGTGACTCGAGCTTGTCGAAACACGTGTTGAAGTGGAACGGGACTTCTGGGGCTGCGTATTCAGCGGGAACGTCGTGTTGAACGATCTCAATCAGGGTTCCCTTTTGGTCGTCAGAGAAAGTTTGCACCGATGTCAAGCCAACGCTCGGTTCGAATGCCGAGAAGCCGTGTGGCGGGTCGACCGCTGTGAACGTGCCGATATTGGGGTGTTCTTCGCCCGACTCGTCGAACACCATCGTGCATTCCCAACGACCCCCCGGGTGCGGTTCGAGATGCACACTCTCGATGGGAATCGATAATCCGTCGGGTGCGAAGAATCGAACGAACAAATCGGGGGATGTGTACGCGTCCCACACCTGTTGGGGCACGCCACTCACCCATCTCGAAATCCGAAGCGTCGTTGTTTCGCTCACGGCTTCACGCTACCGACCCACCGAAAACCATGACAGCGGCGCCAACTACCGCGGCCAAGAGCAGACACGAGACAACCCCCTTGCGAAGCGAGACCGTCCAGATGATCGCCGCAATGAGCACACCAACCTGCCATGCGTGATCAAGTGCAAGAGCAAGAGGAATCGCTGCCCCGAGAATCGCCCCGATTGCGGCCGGTCCCGCACCTCGGAGAAATCCCTGCACATCGGTATTTCTGCGCAACGTGTCGAAGTGTCGCCCGCCCACAAGGACAAAGACGAACGAAGGACCAAAAGCGACGGCGGCGGCCATCATGGCGCCACCGATGCCTGCTGCGGCATAGCCCACGACGGCCACCGTCAAGACAACGGGCCCGGGCGTCACCTGCCCCAGCGCAACGGCGTTCAGGAACTGGGATTCCGTCATCCAGTGGTGGACGGACACTGCATCGTTCTGCATCAACGGAATGATCACGAAACCACCACCGTACGACAGAGCACCGACTTTGAATGCAGTCCACACAAGAGCCGATAGGCCGCCTGTCGTCGTCACACTGATCGCTCCAAGAACAAACGGCGACGCCGATGAATGACCCGCGCGCGTTGCGGTGATCTCCGCGAAACCACACATCAACAGCACCAAGACCACGTACGGCCCTGTTGCTGCGGCTGCTACCGCGCCGAACAGCACGAAGATGACCCAACGCATGTGCCTCGATGCATTCGTCCAGCTCGGGCGCGCCAAGCCGACACCGGCACTGACCGCAACTGCAGGCACGGCCGAAGCGGCTCCTGCTCCGAGAGCAAGGACCAATTCGGGTGGAGATTCGGCAAGGAACAACGCAGCCAAGGCAATGATTGCGATGAGCCCCGGAATGATGAACGCCAAACCGCCAACGACGGCACCCACTATGCCCCCGACCCGGTATGCGGAATGAATCGCGAGTTGTGTCGACGCGGGCCCAGGCAGCAGGTTGCACGCAGCGATCGAATCTTCGAATTCTCGCTCGGAAATCCAGTCGTTCTTCTCAACACAGAGCCGGCGAAGTAACGCAATGTGTGCTGGTGGACCACCGAAACCGGTGACACCCATGCGCCCCCACTCCAGCAGAATCCTGCCGAAACCAACACGCCGCTGATCCATCCTCACACGACCCACAGTACGTCTACGAGTTGACGTCCCAAACAACAACGGATGACGGAGAGATGGCTTGAACGACAGAATCTCACGGAGCGCCACCGATATAACCTCGCCATCATGAGCCTGACCGACTTTTTGCAGCGTTACACCGACGATGTCTACATGGCACGCAACCCCGAAGCGGCGCGCGACTACATCGCCGACCCCTGCCTGCGTCATGAGCACGGCCATCTCGTGACGATGTCGATCGAAGAGAACGTCGCGCGCGTCCGCGACTTCCTCGCACGTGCCTCAACCATGCAGTTCGACAATGTGGTCCTCGTTGATGACGGAACGCACGTCGCCAGCGCCTACAACATCACCTTCGGGAATGTCGATGACGTGCAGACGGTCAGCGGCGTCGAGATCTTTCGCGTGGTGAACGGCAAGATCACCGAAACGTGGAACTCGTCGATCCAACCCGGTGTCTGGGGCTGACAAAGTGGCCTGTGACATCGCCATCATCAACGGGACGGTTCTGCCGATGGGTGGCCAGCCCGACATCGAATCGGGCGTCGTCACGATCACCGGTAACTCCATTACCGCTGTCGGTGATTCGGCGACCGACGTGTCGGGCGCGAAGAAGGTCATCGACGCTCGGGGTTCGGTCGTCATGCCAGGCTTCGCGAACAGCCACACCCACGTGGCGTCGAACCTGCTGTTGCGCGGATTGCTCGAAGACGTTCTGCTCTTCGAGTGGCTGCAGACCATGTGGAATCTGAAGCGCAACTTCGACCACGACACTCTCTACTGGGCGAGTCTGTGCGGCGACCTCGAAATGCTGAAGGCGGGCATCACCTCATTCAACGAACACTTCGATGCGTACGACGTCGAACCTCAGATGGATGCTCTGCAAGAAATCCCGCTGCGGGCAACCCTCGGCTACGGGTTCGCCGACCGCGGGTTGTACGCACCGCGCACCGACTATTCGCACCGGACGATGGCGGGCTTCGCCGACATCGTCGCCGAACACCATGACACCCGTGACGGATTGTTGCACATTGCTCTCTCACCCCACGCCGTTTATTCGTGTGGTGCCGACATGTGGCACGAGGTGCGACGGCTCGCCGACGCCCTGCATGTGTCGGTCCACACGCATCTCTCCGAAGGTCGACAAGAGGTGGCGTACACGATGGAGAACTACGGCATGCGCCCCGTCCAGTGGCTCGACAGCCTCGGCTTTCTCGGACCCGACGTGACCGCGGCGCACTGCTCCAGCCTCGACGACCGCGACATAGCGATTCTCGCCCGCACGGGCACCAAGGTCGCCCACTGTCCGGTCAGCAACGCAAAGTTGGGTTCGGGCACGATGCCGCTGCGCGCGGTCATGGCCGCGGGCATCACCGTCGGCTTGGCAACCGACGGACCGGCCAGCCACAACTCGAGCGACATCTTCGAGGAAATGAAATTTGCGGGTCTCATTCACAAGACGGTCACCGAGGATGTCGAGTTCCTGAAGATCGGTGAGATCCTCGAAATGAGTACCGCTCAAGGCGCGCTTGCCATGCACCGACCCGACACCGGACGCCTCGAAGTCGGTGCCAAGGCCGACGTGATCGTCGTCGACCTCGACACGGCTCACACCCAGCCGGTGTACGACCCGCGTGCCGCCCTCGTCTATTCGTCACGGGCGGACGACGTGCGGCACAGCATCGTCAACGGCCGATTGTTGATGGAGAATCGCGAGGTCATTGGCGTCGATGAAGAGCGGATCCGACACCGCTTCCACGAAGCCGCGCACGCACTGAAACTCCGCAGCATCGGCTGACGCTCAGTTCAGCCGGGTCGACAACTTGTCGCGTACCACCGGCCACTCCTCGGCCACCACCGAGTACATCACGGTGTCACGGACCGTCGCGTCCGATCGCCGCTGGTAGCGGCGCAAGACTCCTTCACGTGTGGCACCGATCTTCTCGATCGCGGCCCGACTGCGCATGTTGCGAATATCCGTCTTCAACTGCACGCGACCCATTCCGAGTACGTCAAAGGCGTGAGACATCAACAACAATTTGCACACGGGGTTCAGGTCGCTTCCCCACTCGTGCCGTGCATACATCGTGCTGCCGATCTCGACACGCGCATCGGGAACCGAAACGTCGAGGAACGACGTCGTGCCGACGATCGATCCCGCACGCACGACGACGAACATGTGACGACCAACCGCTCGCGCACCGGCGATTACTCCCGCAAGCACATCGGCATCGGAAGGGCGGCCGATCACATGGCGCCAACACTCGTCACTGTCGACCACCGAAAACAGATCGGCCGCGTCCCCTGCACGCGCCGCCCGCACGGACACGTCGCCGCGCCCGAGAATCACGTCGTCGATCTCGACCCATCTCGCAGCCGGCCACGGGACGTCGTTCGGTCGCGAATCGTGGGCCACGCGGTCACACTAAGAGCGCCCCACTCGGTCACACGCCCGAAATCCGCACATCCTTGTGGTATCAAAACGGTATCTTTTCGATCATGGCATTCACCATTCGTACCGATCAGGAACTCGAAGCTGCGCTCGACGCGCTGTCCGCCGCCGAGGGTCTGTCGCGGCAAGAGATCGTCCGACGGGCAGTTCTCGACCGCCTCCGTCAGTCGGTTCATGACGATCGTGTGCGCGAGTCCACCGAGCGACTCGCAAAGAGATGGGCAGAGGTCCTCGACCGACTGGGTAGCGAGTGATCCACACCGAATTTCTGGATCTTCGAGATGCTCTCGCAATCGTCAGGCATCTCGCGATCGGCCCGGTTCGTGACCTCGGACTACTCGACTCTGCTCTCGCTCGGCCACGAACCATGCTGTTCGGTGTCGATGCGTACCCCACATTCAGCGAGAAGGCGGGAGCCCTGCTCCACTCATTGGTCATCAATCATCCTCTCGTCGACGGCAACAAACGTCTTGCGTGGCTCGCTTCTTTGGTGTTTCTCGACCTGAATGAGCATGAAACCACATTGAGCAACGACGAAGCCTTCAATCTCGTCTGGTCGGCTGCAAGCGGTGAACTCGACCACAAACAAATCGCCGAGGCGCTGAAGATCCGACCACTCAAGTAGTTGCCGGAGGGAAGCCCGTCAGAGGGTGAAGCGGTACACGTTCGTTTCGCGGGCGACGAATCCCATGCGCTGATACAGGCGATTCGCGGCCTCGCGCGAGGGACGTGACGTCAGTTCGACCGTGATGGCGCCGTTCGCTTTCGCGTGGTCGAGAGCCGCACGGTTCAGCGCCTCACCCACTCCGTGGCCGCGGGCCGAATCGTCGACGACGACGTCTTCGATCCAGGCGCGGATTCCGGTGGGAATACGGAACATCGCAAGTGTCAACGAACCCACGATGCGACCTTCGACGCGGGCAACGAAAATCGTGCTCGCCTCCGAAGAGATCAGTTGGGCCAATTCGCTCTTCGTCGGCGGCGGATTCGACTTGGAGAGCTGCGGGATCAACGAGGCCATCGCAGCCACGAGTTCGTCGGTTGCCTCGTGGGCGATTTCGATCTGTGCGCTCATGGGACCATTCTTGCGCTTCCGTCCGTGGCGCGGTGGGACATGACGTAGAGTCGCCACATGATCTTCTCGAGCCTTCGCGTGACAGCCGACGAGTTCTCGTCGTCAACCGGATGGGATGCCAAGCCCGAGGGCATGTGCCGGGGCGAAGTGTGTGTGCCTGCACCCGGCGCACTCGCCGACGGCATGGTCGATGTCGAGGCGGCAGCAAAGCGACTCGGCATGCCCATCGTGCACGACTCCGATCACGGCGTGTGGTCGCTCGGACCCGCGACCGCGACGGGCCGCACGTTGTCGAGCGCAATCGCTCGATTCCCATCGTCGCTCATCGATGCGATGGGTCGCGGATTCGACTTTGCGTCACTTCGCGGTCGACGGATCATCATGATCGCCTGGGCCAGTTGGTGAGGCTGCCGTACGGCTCTGCCCGGGTGGCAGGCACTCCACACTGAAATCGAACCGCTGGGCGGCACCGTCGTCACGGTTGCCCTCGACATCGACCCCGCGCACGCGAGACCGTGGATCGAGGCTGCTTCGCCGACGCATCCATCGCTCATCGACACAACTCACTGCACGAACGAGCTTTTCGGGTTCATCAACGTTCCGATGGCGGTGTGGATCGACGAGAACGGCGTCATCGTGCGTCCGGCCGAACAAGCATCGATCGAGCGCAGTCCCGCACGCGACATGCAGATTCTCGACGGAATCCCCGACCGACTGAAGCGCATGATGACCGAGGTCAAGGCGATTCCCGACGACTCAGCGGCCTATCGGGCGGCACTGCTCGACTGGGTACGCAACGGTTCGGCGAGTCCCTACGCCATGACTCCAGAAGAGGTTGTCGAGGCATCGAGGCCGATGTCGAACGACACGTCGCTCGCTTCGGCGTGTTTCGCAATGGGTGAACACCTGCATCGCACGGTTGGCCACGATGCCGCAGTTCCCTACTGGCGCCGCGCCCACGCACTCGACCCCGACAACTGGACGTACAAACGACAAGCATGGACTCTGGTCACCACGCCCGAAGGTGCGACGGAAAACGACCTCATGCAGGGCCCGAACGACGTGTACGAAGGGAACTGGCTCGACGACGTTCTGGCCGCAGGCGGGGGCAGCAATTACTACGTGCGAGCCAATCTGGAGCGTCCGAAATAGCCGAATTGGGTGGATAGCGTTGGAGCGTCATGGGCGGCACTGATCACATCCGTTGGATTTCCGAACCCAACCTCGTGAAGCCCACCGTCATCGCCGCATTCACCGGCTGGAACGACGCCGCCGATGCCGCTTCGTCGGCGCTGCAAAACCTCGTGCAGGGTTGGGGTGCAACCGCACTCGCCGAGATCGACCCCGAGCTCTTCACCGACTTCGCGACGATTCGCCCACACGTGAAGTTGAGCGATGGTCGCGTGCGTCGCATCGTGTGGCCAACCATCGGACTGTGGCACGCGCGATCCGCAGGCACCGACGTCATCCTCGTGCTCGGCCCCGAACCCAGCCTGCGGTGGCGGCTCTTCACCGATCAACTGTTGGGCGTCTTCGAAAAGTACGACGCAAAGCTCTTCCTCACGCTCGGCGCGCTGCTGGCCGACGTTCCGCATTCACGGCCGGTGCAACTCATCGGTACGGCCACCGACGACTCGCTGGTCAACCGCTACAGCCTGCAGCGTTCGCGTTACGAGGGCCCCACGGGCATCGTCGGCGTGCTGCACGATGTGTGTGGCAAGGCATCCGTGCCTTCCGCCTCGTTGTGGGCGGCGGTCCCCGCGTACGCGGGACAAATCAGTTCGCCGAAAGCGGCGGTTGCCCTCATGCAGCGGGCCTGCGACATCATCGGCACGCCTGCTCCTGTCGGTCACATGATGGACTCGGTCGCAGCATACGAGTCGCAGCTCGACTCGATGATCGAAGACGACGACGATCTGCAGTCCTACGTCGGGCGCCTCGAGACGATGTCGGATTCGGGCATGTCGATCGACGATGACGACGACTTCGATCTCGAAGACGACGACACTCAGTTGCAGTTCGACTTCGCAACCGACTCGGGCGACGATGCAGTCGACCTCACCGATGCCGACGTTGGCGACACCGACGCGCTGATGGAGGAAGTCGAACAGTTCCTCCGCGACCAAGACGGCCGCTAGGCCGAATCACCACTGCGCCAAATCGGCGCACGCGGAGAATCGAACGTCGCAATGTGCGAACCCCCATCGAGTGCGTTGAACGCCATCGGTCCCCACCATTGGGCACCGGCGGTCGGGTGCGGCAACTGATCCCGCGAGAACCAGCCGACACCCGATGTTTCCAGTGGGTGTCCACGCAGTTCTCCGCCCGTCGCACGACAGTGGAACAACAGCATGTACATACCGAAGCGCGAGAAACCCATTCGCATACCGTCGACGACGCCGAGCAGTTGAACTGCCTCGCATTCGATGCCGGTTTCCTCGTGCACTTCCTTCAACGCCACCTCGGCGGGTGAATAACCAACGTCCGCCCATCCCGTGGGGTACAGCCAAATTCCGCTGTCTTTGCGTTGAACGAGAAGGATCTCGTTCGCTTCATTGCCGACGATCGCACCGATTGCGACCTTGGGGGTGACGTAGCCCGGCACGCCCTCGCCGATACTTTCCATCCATTCCTGCACGAAGTGGTCCTGCTCGCGACGTACGTCGAGTGCATCGTCGGCTGCGGCCTTGATGTCGGCAGCGACGTGGAGCACCTCTTCGTAGCGTTCGCGCTCGTAAAGGTTCTGCGTGAAGCCCATGCCCGTGCGGGCGATCGCAGCGAGCGCCTCACTCCAGCGCAGGAGATCACGCGTGAAGTCCTGTGGTCCGAGTTCGCTCACGATCCGAGATTACTTCGGCGCGACACCCGGCCAGTACCGAATCGTATGGGGTCGGGTCACTTGGAGACGGCGAAGAGCAACGCCTTTTCGACTTCCGCACGATGGGCCGAGTCGGTGAGTTTTCCACCCGATGCGGATCGCACGTAGAAGGTGTCGACAACCTCGTTCGTCAGGGTCTGAACTCTCGCGTGACGGATGTCGAGGCCCATGTCGGCGATGGTCTTTGCGATGTTGTGCAACAGACCGATCTTGTCGGGTGCACGCACTTCGAGCAACGTGCTGTTCGATGATGCGGTGTCATCGAATCGCACCGAGGGCGGAGCGGGCGGGATGGCGGTCTTCGCACGGGTCGGGCCGTAGTCGCGGGCACGTTCGACGAGTCGGGCCTCGAGGGCGAGTTCGTTGCGCAGGGCACGCTCAACGCTTTCGATGACCCGACCCCATTCGATCGAGTGCGTCGTGGGCGGCTGCACGCGAAACTCCGAGGCGGCCATACCCATCTCGTCAGAGTGTGCCTCGGCACCGAGAACGTCAAGGCCGTGCAGTGCCATCACCCCGGCCACCTTGCTGAACGTGCCCGGACGGTCGGGACTGACGACGATGATCGAATTCTCGGTGGTGCACGCAGCGAATCGTCCTTCGGCCATCATCTCCAGAACTTCGGCGTCGGGGAACAACTTCCATGTCACGTCGTGCACGTCGCCACCACCGAGAACGTGGTGCACGCGCTCGGTCAGTTCGGCGACGAGACCCGCTTTCCAATCACTCCACGCCGACACGCCCGTGGCCTTCGAATCGCTCTCGGTGAGCGCACGCAATAACTCGAGGGTGAGCGACGACTTCAACACGTTCGCAACCGTGGTGATGGTCGCGTCGTCGGACAAGTCACGTCGGGTTGCGGTGTCCGCCAGCAACAAATGGTGTTCGATCAGGGCCTGCACGGTGGCGACATCGTCGGCCGAAAGCCCCATGCGGGGACCGATCGTGGCGAACATCTTCACCCCGACCTCGGTGTGGTCACCCGGGTAACCCTTGCCGATGTCGTGGAACCACGCCCCAAACATCAACAGATCGGGTCGCGACACGGTGTCGGCCAGGCCGGCGGCGTTGGCAACCGTCTGCCAGAGGTGACGGTCGACGGTGTAGCGGTGATAGGCGTTGCGCTGCGGCTTGCTGCGGTTCGGAGCCCACTCGGGCAGAACCTTCGTGATCAGATCGCGCTGGTCGAGTGACTCGAGAACCGGAATCGCCCGTTCACCTTCCAGCATGAGCGCAACGAAGTCGTCGCTGGCGCCCGCCGGCCACGGGTCGGGCCACACCGGTGTCTCCTCCCCCAGACGATTCAACGATTCGCGGTCGATTCGCGCGTTCAGTCGTGCGGCGGCAGTCGCAACCCGCAGGACCAAAGTGGGGTCGTTCGCGGGGTTCGCGGTCTCGTCGAGATGCACTTCGCCACGAACAAGTTCGACCCCCGGCGCGAGGCGACGCGAGGGTTCGTTCGCATTGGCGGGCGGGTCGAGTCGTGCCCACGCTTCATCGGCGATCCACGCAACACTGCGACCCGCGGCGGCGATCTCTGCCATCAGCTTGTCGGCGTCGCCGAAACCGATCAGCCGCGCAACTGCATCCTGGTCTTCCAGGCGCAGAACGTCACCCATTCGCTGGGTCGTGACGTGCAACGCAACCCGCGCCGTGAGAAGCACCTCGTTGGCCCGCTTCAGTTCCTGTCGATCCGCACCGCTGAGGACGAGACCGGCGTCGAGTGCCCACCACAGTGCGTGAATGTCGCGCAAGCCTCCCAAGCCTTCCTTCAGATTGGGTTCGAGAAGAAAGGCCACTTCACCCGCACTTGCGTGGCGTTCGATCACGCGCTTGTGCACGTCACGCAACGAGTCGCGTCCACGTTTGCGCCACCGATCGCGCGCCTGGTCGATGACTTCTCCAGCAAGGTCGAGATCACCGGCAACCGGTCGCGCGGTCACCAACGCGGTTGCGGTGTCGAGGTCGCTGTCGCCGAGATTCTTCGTCTCCTTCGGTGTCCGCACCGCATGGCCGACCTTGAACTTGAGGTCCCACAGCGGATACCACAGCGCACTCGCCAGTTCATCGATCTTCTTCACGTTGCGATGCAACAACAACACGTCAAGGTCGCTGAACGGCGCCATCTCGCTGCGGCCGTAACCGCCCACGGCCACCAAGGCGACATCGCCCTTGATTCCGGTCTTCGCCCGCGCAGCATCGAACAGCGACACGAGAAGTTGGTCGGTGAGACCTGAAAGGGCGGCGCAGAATTCCGTTCCCGAGGCAGCTGCCGTGACACCCCAAGCACTCAACAGATCGCTACGTCGAGAGGGGAAAATCATCGGATCCGTCATCGCGGGTCAAGTTTTCCCTCGGCGCGTCGACGCTGCAACACCGTGCTCGCCTTGGCCGCTCCCCACACGATGCCGGGCTCGGTGAGTGACTCGTCGATGTCGTTCCAGTGGGCGGGACCGATGCCATAAACGTCGTCGGGGTTGATTTTTTCGTCGTATTCGTCGCGCACTTTCGTGGGGATTCCGGCTTCCCGCAGAACACGGGTCGGAAAGCGCACGGCCTCGCGCAATGTCTGCAATGGGTTCACTCGCTGGGCGTCGACGTCGACCTCGAGAGTTGCCCGGAGTCGCGCCACCACCCACTCGGTACCTTCACGCGCTGCGCCGTCGGCGACGCTGCGGAATTCGGGGGTCACCGACCCACGGTGCATCACGTAGGTGTCGAGGGCAATCCGCACGAGCCACGCCTCGACGACTCGTTCGATCTGACCGATCAGATCGCGTGTTGCGGATTCATAGGTCGTCGTCATTGGTACCGGGGTCGACTCACGAGTCGAGCGTGACCTTGATGGCGGCGTGCCCCGCCGCACCGGAACCACCACGCAGCCGCGACCACAGATTCGATGGGGTGATGAGCACGCGATAGGCAATCCAATACTTGCGGCGAATGGCTTTGTTCACGCGATCAGCCGTCACCGCGTCCACATATTCTGCGGTACCCGTGAATTCTGTTGCACCCGGCGCGACGTTGCCGCGCACGGAACAGACGCGCAAGGTCGCCTTCGGATTGTTGCGCACGCGCTTCACCTTGAAAGCGTCGGGGTCGGTGGTGAACGCATAACCACCTTCGAATGGCACCACCCAGACCGGCAACGAAACGGGATCGCCGTTGCGCTTGAACGAGGTGAACGAAACGTACCGGGCCTTGTCCAGTTCGTTGGGCATGTCGGCAGGCTAACCGCGAGTGCAGAACTCGAGTGTCAGTTCGACGAACCTCTCGGGCGCCTCCCATGGTACGAAGTGCCCACACCCGTCGATGCGAACCGGACCAGCGTGACAGGCAAACACCACCTGCGCCATCTTGTCGAAATCGGGGTAGATCACCCGGTCGCTCGTACCGAAGACGATGAGCGTCGGCGTGGCGGCATTCGCACCGTACAGCGGGCGCTCGACACGCTTCTGCGCGGAGTACGCAGATTCGTAGTTGCCGAACGTCTCACGGAGACGACGCGGATCGCCGAACGGTTCGACGTGATAGGCGACATCCGTTGGTAAAAAGTTGCCCGGGTGGGCCCAGTTGCGCGGACCGTAGAACTGTGCCACGTAGTTCCGACACGCTTCGACCGATGTCAGTTCACTGATCAGACCGTCCGCATCGGTTCCCTGCCGTTCGAAATAGTCGCGCGTCGAAGCATCGGCGCGGGTTGCAAGGCCGGCCATTTCTGCTTTCATGTAGGGCAACGGCGAATTGAAGAGCACCATTCGATCGACCCACTCGGGCCACCGAAGCGCGATCTCCTGGATCACCGAGCCGCCGAGATCGCCCCCGACGAGAATCACCTTGTCGTATCCCAGGTGATCGCGAACCAATGCGTGAACGTCGAGAGCATGCGACACCACGTCGTTGAACCCATCGGGGCCCACCTCCGAGTCGCCGAAGGCACGAAGGTCCGGTACCACGACATCGAAATCCGCATCACGCAACGGGCCAATTACACGGTGGTACAAGCGCTTGGTTTCGGGCCACCCGTGCACGCACACCATGGCGGTGGCGCCCCCGCTCCGCGCCCGCTCATGATGAAAGCCCTGCCGAAATCCACGCGGTGAAGCAAAGTGAACCGAAAACATCGACACGTCCTCAGTCGGCACTGGACGGATGTCCCGCGGTCATCGCCAACAGCCCAAGACCGATGAATGCGAACCCCGAAACATAGCGACGCATCACATAGACGGCACGACCGCGCAACAGCCAGTCGCGCAGACCGCTTGCCATCAGGGTGTACGAGCCGTTGAAAATCGTCGCAAGCACGACAAAGACGAGCCCGAGAACCAGAGACTGGATCTTTGCATTCGATGCATTCGCATCGACGAACTGCGGAAAGATGGAAAGGAAAAAGAGTGACGTCTTCGGGTTCAGAGCGTTCACGATGATCCCCTGACGGAACGACTGCGCGAGCGTGGTGTGGGTCGAATCGGTCCGCAATTCGTCGGGGCGGGTCAGCAACGTCTTCAGACCCGTGAAAATGAGGTAGGCCACGCCGCCCCATTTGATGGCATTGAAAAGGCTGACGGACGTGGCAAGAACCGCGCTCAGGCCCAATGCCGCGAGCGAGGCTTGGATCATGTCTCCGATTTCCAGACCGGCGACCGTTGCCAACCCGTGCGACCGGCCATCAGCCAACGTGCGGTTCAGGTTGAGAATGATCGCAGGGCCGGGAATGAGAAGGAGAACGACGGTTGCCCCGATGAAGGCGACGAGATTCGACGTTTCGGGCACCGGAACACCTTAGTTGCGGGCTCCTTCCGCAGAGGGAGAGATTCGCGGATACGCAACGGTGAAAAAGATGAACGTGAGAATCATCCACACCGAAAGAACCAGCCACACACGATGGAACGCGGTTGCCGAGCCCAGCACCCCGGCTTCACCGGCGACTGCGATCGACAAGGCGACTCCCATCGCGCCACCCACTTGCCGAAAGGTGAGGTTCGTTCCGTTCGCAACACCGAACTTTTCGTGATTGATACCGATCAACGCTGCAGCGGTCAGATTCGACCATGACAACCCGAGACCAATGCCATAGATCGCGGCAAATGGTAGATAGTGCGTCCAGTAATTCGCGTCGCCGTCGAGAAACAGCGCGAGTCCGGCGATTCCTACGGCACAGCATCCAATCCCCGAACCGATGATCGGCTTGATCAGTCCACCGTCGGAGAATCGACCTGCAATCGTCGCGGTCAGAAAGATGATGACCGGCGTCGGCATGATTGCAAAGCCGCTCTTCAACACTGACCATTCCCAAACGGTCTGGAAGAACAGCGGCGCGCTGAACCAGAACCCTGCGACGGGAAGGTTCAACGTGAACGTCGCAACCGAGGCGGCCGTGAAACGCCGATGTCGGAAAATCGACATGTCGAGCAACGGTTCAGCGTGTGTCATCGAGCGCCGAACGACGATCCAACCGAACAAGATGACTCCGACGAACGACGCCAGAATTCCGGGGCTCGTCCATCCCCACTTCTCGCCCTGCAGCACACCCAACGTAAGTAACGCCAAGCCGATCGTGCCGAGTGGTACCGACACCATGTCGAGACGTGTGCCTGTCGACGAGCCCTTCGATTCACGCAGGACGTTCCGACCCAAGACGACGACGATCAAGACCACGGGGATGTTGATGAAGAAGATCCACCGCCATCCACCGAGTTCGATGACGGCGGCACCAAGCGGTGGACCCAACCCTCCTGCCAAGGCGGCAATCGAACCCCACACGCCCACCGCCAGGCTGCGACGCTCCGGCGGAAACTCGGGTAGCGCGAGCGCGATCGACGTTGGCACCATCAGTGCACCACCGACCGACTGCACGGCACGAGTCGCAATGAGGATTCCGACGTTCGGCGCCAGTCCGGCCCCGAGGCTTCCCAGCGCAAAGATGGAGATGCCGACGAGGAACACGCGCTTGCGACCGAAGAGATCGGCAACCCGCCCCGCAAGCAACAGCAGCGATGCCGTACCGATCGAATAACTCGTCAAGGCCCATGCGAGAGTCGTGCGCGCGACGTTCGAAAAGTCCTTTTCGATCGACGCAAAGCCAACGTTCAGCACCGTTGAGTCGAAGATCACGAAGAACTGGCCGAACGAAGTCAGCAGCAGCGCGTACCACGCGCGTCGAGGGATGGCTGGAACCTCGGCGGCCCCCACCGTCCCGGATTGCATCAGACCATCATTGCCGACAGCGATGCCGTCACCCGACTACGCCGACAGGACCGCCACCACGAACACCCCGTACAGCGCCAGCAAGACGACTCCCCTCGCCCGGCCCACGGTGTTCGACCGATTCGGCACCACGAGCAATGTCCCGATGATGCCCAACACCACCGCGATCTCCAGGCCATTGACGTCGCCTGAAATGGGTTGGATGAGTCCCGCGATTCCGACGATGAACAACGTGTTGAAGATGTTCGAACCCAAGACAGCGCCGACACCCACATCGGAATGACCCCGACGCGCCGCGATCAGTGCCGTCACGAACTCCGGAGTGGACGTTCCAACGGCAACGAGCAGCGAACCAACGACGAATTCACTCCAACCCAACGACTCACCGAATCCTTTCGCCGCAGTCACAACCAAGCGACCGGCGAGAACCAACAAGGCAAGACCGGCCACCAACTCCAGCACCGTGCGGCCGCGCGTCGAACTCGTCAATGCTTCGATGTCGACCCGATCCCGGCGCGCATCGCGCACAACCCAAAGCAACCAGAACACGAATACTGCGAGGAACGCCATCGCCTCCACCCGCGAGAAATCCCCGTCGCCCGCGAAAACCCACAGCAACCCCATCGCAGCGATCCCGATCGGCAATTCCCGCCGCACATCGGCAACACGGACGACCACGGGCGAAAGAAGAACCGTGAAACCCAGAACAACACCGAGATTGACGAGGTTCGACCCGGCCGCGTCACCGAGAGCAATCTCGGGACGCCCATCGAGCGACGCCAGAACGGACACCGACAATTCGGGGCTCGACGTTGCGAAAGCCGCCACGGTCGCACCGACGATTCCCGCAGGAATGCGCAGCCACTTGGCCAGTCCGACCGAGCCCCGTACGAAGAACTCACCACCGGCTGCCGCGAGAGCGACGCCACTCACCATCCACACGATGTCCATCGGGTCAGCGATCCTTTCAACAGAAATGAGATTCGCCGACCCGTCTTCCCGGCACGCCGAGTGAAATCTACCTCCGCAGACGTCGCCGCAGGCCGAACAACACGGCACCTGACACGACCAACGAACCCGCCAACATCAGGTTCGCATCCAAACGTTGCGAACCCGTTGCGGGCAGCTCTGCGACGGTGAACTTCTGGCGGAACCCAACCTTGCTCTCGCGGCCGTATGCCCACAGCGTCACCGGACCAGAGACAGATGCCGGCAACTTCGTCTGCACCGAAATCGTGCCGGTGGCATCGGCGCGCACCGTCGTCAGAACTTTGCGGCCGGCGAAGGCGCGTACGGGGTCACCCACCGCCTGGCTGGTCACTCCACCCCCATCGTCGAAGCCGATCGACACGAGCTCAAACGGTTGGAATCCGGAGATTCGTACGGTCACGGTTTCGCCTGCCGCAACCTGCTCATCCTTCACCAGTGGCTTCGGCTTGAACGTCTCCACCATCGACGGCGTCACCGCCGGTGGCGGTGAATCCACGATCGTCGATGTCGTCGTCACAACCGTTGTTGGAGGCGCTGTCGCTGTCATTGTTGACGAACTCGTCGTCGTCGATGTTGTCGCTGCGGCAGTCGTCGCCGGTGCTTCGGTCGTCGCCGGAGCCACGGTTGTAGACGTGGTAGTCGTGGTGGTTGTCGTCGTCGACGTCGCAAACCGCGCCAGGCCACCTTCGGCTACGGCAATCAAACGCTCGCCGGATTGATTGAAACCAATGCCGACCCACGTACTGTCGACCGGATCCTCTGCGCTCCATGTCGCACCGTTGTTTCGCGATACGTAGAGCTTCTCTCCGTATTTCGCAAATGCCATGATTCCGCCGTCACGCGCGACTGCCGTCGGCGAAGCCCCCGTTCCCACGTAAGTTTGGGTCCACGACATCCCGTAATCGGATGAGACCCATACGCCGTTGTGAACCGAACTATAGAAGTCGTTCGAAGCAACCGCGTATCTTCCGTCCCCAGACAGCTTGATGGATGGCCAGATACCTCCTGAGGCATCAAGTGTCTGAGTCCATGAAGTCCCCCCGTCGGAAGAGGTGTAGAGGCCAACCGAATCTCGACTAGTGATGATTCTTGTGCCATCCGACGACAGGGCCACGCGCGCCCAATGCCCACCGTGAAGTCGGACCGCGGGATCAGCACTGACGCTTGGCGTGATGTCAGACCATGTCGCACCGCCATTCACCGATTTCATGACGACTCCGTTGGTTCCGTCCGTGCTCTTTGCAGTCGCGACAAGAGTATTGCCGTCGCGCGACATCGCCAGACCTGTCCATTGGCGATTCGTCTCCGTGTTCGCAAGCGCCCAAGATGTGCCACCGTTGCGAGAGATCTGAATATCACCGAAGTTTGCCGTGTCGTTCGCAGCACCGTCCCATAGGTAGCCCACTCCGGCCACTGTCTGCCCATCTCCAGAAGTTGCCACGTGGGACCAATTCGCCCGCGCCGGGGACGCCGTCAATTCGGTCCACGATGCCCCGCCGTCCGACGTCTTCCAGACACGGCCTGCGAATGGCGTCGCAAGGCGGTGTTGAGACGAATACCCGACAAGTCCGGTGTCCGAAACGGCCAGCGAATACCAGGTACCACTACTGGCGTCGACATCAGTCCAGGTGTACGACGCAACGGCGATCGCCGAGGGCACAAGAACCAGAGTTGCTACAGCGAAAAATGCGGCGAGATGTTTTCTCATTGAAAACAAATCTAATCAGTGATTTCGACGCGAACCCGCTTGTTGCCCTTGCCTTTGTTCTCCAACTTCACGACGCGCAAGCGGCCGACGTCTTTGGTCGATGCGACATGTGTGCCGCCATCGGCCTGCTTGTCGAGGCCGACGATGTCGACGACGCGTATCTCCTTGACGGTCTCGGGGATGAGCGAGACCTTCGTACGGATGAGGTCCTCATCCATCACCGCCGTATCGCGTGGCAGAAATCCGACGGTGATCGGATGGTCGCGTTCGATCGCCTCGTTCACGAGCACCTCGACGCGTTCGGCAAAACCCTCGGGTAGCGGGTCGAATTCGAAGTCCATGCGTGCCGAGAGCGGCTCCATGTTCCCGCCGGTGACGGGAACCTGCCACTCGTTCCAGATGACACCGCAGAGAATGTGCATCGCGGTGTGGGTGCGCATCAGCTTGAAACGACGCTCCCAGTCGACGGCCCCGTGCACGACATCACCCACGTTCGGGATCGGACCCTGCAGTGTGTGCCAGGCGAGATCACCTTCTTTGCGCACCTCCGACACGTGGGCGGCACCCAAGGTTCCGGTGTCGTGGGGTTGGCCGCCACCCGTCGGATAGAAGTACGTCGAGTCGAGTGCGACTCGATTGTCGGCAACGGCGATGACGGTTGCATCGAACTCGCGCACGAACGCATCGCGCAGGTAGGCGAGCTCGGTGTGCACGGAAACTTCCGTCAGAGAAGGTCGACGAGTTCGTCGACGGGCGTGAGCATGCCCATGCAGAATGGACCGAACTCGGCGTATTCGGCCGATGCCTGGTCGAAGCGCATGGTGTACACGACCTCTTTCAAGTCATCGGGATTCACGGCAAAGAGGGTGACGCCCCACTCGTAGTCGTCGAGACCCGTCGAGCCGGTGACAAGTTGCGTGACCTTGGCGCCGAACTTGCGGCCACTGTGGCCGTGTTCCTGCATCTGACGCAGACGCTCTTCGTAGGGCAAGGTGAACCAGTTGGCCCCGACGTTGCGGCGCTTCGACATCGGGTAGAAACAGAATGCGTTCTTGCCCGGCACCGGGATCTGCGGATAGAGACGGGCGTTCAGCATTTCCTGGGGCACACCGACGGCGTATTCACTGACCTCGGTGAGCGATACGTAGCTGTCGACGATGTCGAGGCCGGCGCGCTGGACGGCCGTTTGAAAGCGGCGCAGTTCACGCATGTCATTGGCGAGCGCCATGAAGCAGGCGTCGCTCTTGTGGCCGAGCATCGACACCGTGATGACGGTGAGGCCTGCCGACTCGGCTTCTTTCGCTGCATTGATCGTTGCCTGACGATCGAATGATTGGCCGGCCTTGCAGAACAGGTGCAGTACACCCATTCCGATCGAGGGAGACATCGGTTCACTCATGGATGCCACGCTACAGCTGGGCATTTACGAATGCCGAAGCCACCCTGTCGTCGGCGCCCGGCGCGGTCGCGAGAAAGAACGACGGCTCGACGAGCTCGAGTTCCATCAACTGTGGTTGGCCAGCGCCATTCGGAATCACGTCGACACGCGCGTACAGCGGCGCAGCACCAAAGCGCGTCTTCAGGACCCCCATGATCGACTCGCCCAGTGCCACTTCATCGCTGGTTGCAGTGCGCGAGTCGATGTCCTCCGCCGCGTAGAGGCCGTTGCCCATGTCCGGCTCGGCAGCGAGGATCGCCCCCTTGCGAAAGGCGTGGCTGAGTTCTCCGTTCAACCACACCATTCCGGTCTCACCCCGGTCGTCGATTCCCGCTTCGTACGGCTGCAGCATCGCCACCGCACCGGCGGCGACGATTCGGGCAATGTGGTCAATGACGTCGGGAACAACGGCCGACGCATCGCGATAACGCAACGTGTCATGCGACCCCGCCGAGACGCTGGGCTTCACGACGACGTCGTTGCCGAACTCGTCGAGAACGTCGCGCACCGACGACTCGTCGGCGCTCGCGACGAAACGTGTCGGCACGACGGGAATCCCCGAAGCCACAAGATCAGCAAGGTACCGCTTGTCGCTGTTCCATTCGACGATCTCGTACGAATTGAAAACGCGGGTCACGTGCGATGCGTTCCGCATCCAGGCGAGGAACTCGTCGCGACGCAGGTGGTAATCCCACGGACTGCGGAGGAACACCGCCGAGTACGCGGACCAGTCCACATCGTCGTGCCAGTTCACGAAATGAAACTGGGTGCCGGCTCTTTCGAGCGCGGCACCCAGAATCGGTAGGTCTTCGTCGAGATCGCGCGACACCG
>JBBANY010000016.1:0-36631 GCA_040401695.1 Ilumatobacteraceae bacterium | reverse complement strand
GGTCTGCCGTCGGCTGAAGGCGTCGTTCGATCCCGACAATGTCATGGCCCCCGAGCGCTCGTTTGAACTTGGGTTGTTGTGACGGACCGAGCCTTCTCCCGGGTGGACGCCGACGACCTCGCATCGTGCGTGGCGTGCGGACTGTGTCTTCCACATTGCCCCACCTACAGAACAACGGGTGCAGACACGCACAGCCCCCGTGGTCGCATCGCGCTCATTGCAGGTGTCCGCGATGGTTCGCTCGTCCTGGATGACGGAGTCACCGAGGCCCTCGACTCGTGCGTTCAATGCATGGGCTGCCTGCCGGCATGCCCCTCGGGCGTGCGCTACGACCGGATCATCGCCCCGGTTGTCGAGGAATTGACCGCTCGACGTCGCGGTTCGCGCGTCCGACGCAGACTCATCCTCAGCCCGCTGGGAAGGCCCCGCTTGCTACGTCTGCTCACCCTCGTCGCCACTCTCGCTCAACGCCTGCACGTCTTGCCCCGGCGTCTCGGGGTGCCACGTCTGTCCGTCAGGCGACCACACGCCTCGTGTGCCTCCACCGGCGGGGGCGAGCGGGTCGTCATCTTCTCCGGATGCGTGATGGATGCTTGGTATGGCGACGTCCATCGCGACACGCACGTCGTTCTCACCGCGATGGGCTTTGATGCACGATTCAGCGACCCGTCCTTGTGTTGCGGGGCATTGCACTCTCACGCCGGACTGTCGTCGCGGGCGGGAAAGCTCGAAGAACGCGTTGAGAAGGAACTCGCGGGAGCAACCGTGGTCGTCAACTCGGCGGGATGCGGCGCCCACCTTCTGGCGACTCTTTCCGGCGATGGAGACCGCTCAACGAAGGTCGTCGATGTGATGGAGTTCATCGATGCGAACATCGAACGATTGCTGGATTTGTACCCGCCGCTATCCGAAACACTTCGCGAGTCAGTCGTAGTCCACGATGCGTGCCATCTGCGAAATCTCCAGGGTGCCCACCTTGCAACGCATCGTGTTCTTTCCCACCACCACCGACCCGTGCCGATTCCCGATGAGGGCCTGTGTTGTGGTGCCGGCGGGGCGTACGCGATCGAGCACCCGGACATCGCCCGGGACATCGTGAATCGCAAGTACTCCGCGATCGAGACCGTCATCGGTGCTGACACGAGGTTCATCTCGTCGGGAAATCCCGGGTGCACGGGTCACCTGGTCGCGAACAGACCGACGACCCTGTCACAGATCGCGGTCGTACACCCCGTACAACTCGTCGCCCGTATGATCACCGACACCAAGATTCAGAGAGGCGAGTGAACACGAAGATGTCCGGTGATTTCGAACGTGAGGCCGATGCTCTGGGCATCATCGCCGAACGCCTCGCGGACGCATCGATCGACCTGCTGTCGACAGCTCTTCACGACGGCAACGGCAAGCTTCCCAAGGACGTCGAACACGTCGAGCGCGAACTACAGAAGGCACGGCGTTCGGTTGTGAAGGCCGAGGCAATCCTGCGAGGGATCAACTCCCGACGAGACGATTGATCGCGTCGATCAACAGCCGCAACTCACCAAAGGACCGCTTGTCGAACCGCATCACCAAACGGGGAAGTTCGAGATTGTCGTCGTCACGGGTCTCCGCGGCGAGCGGCTCGGTCGGTTCGATTCCACCTTCGACACAAAGGTGCGCGAACCTCGCGTTCAACTCCGTCAGCCCCTGCGCATCGGGCAGTGAGCGCAGTCTCAAAACGAGGCGCTGGCCGACGAAGCGCAACGAATGGAAGTTCGAATAGAAGCCGGTGATTTCATCGGCAGCCGCAACGGCATCATACGTCGTGAAGTACAGGGCGCGATCGTCGGAGGAGATGAGCCCACGGCTTGCCATCTGATCCCGCACGAAGTCGTCGACCTGTTGCCAGTAGGGGTCGCCCGGAAGGTCCAATAGGACGATGGGTACGGGTGCGCCTTTGCCGGTTTGCGTCAACGTCAAGAGTTCGAAGAGTTCGTCGAGCGTGCCGAAGCCACCGGGCATGCAGATGAAAGCCTGTGACGCCTTCGTGAGGGCGAATTTTCTCGTGAAGAAGTACTTGAGAGCGATGTGTTTTTCGTCGCCGGCGATGATCTCGTTCGCTTCGTTTTCGAAGGGCAACTGGATCGACACACCAATGCTGCTGTCACGACCGGCACCGACCATGCCCGCTTCCATGATCCCGGGGCCGGCGCCCGTGATCACCATCCAACCCTTGGCGGCCAATTCGCGCGCCACACGCACGGTCTGCTCGTAGAGCGGATCATGGGATGCTGTGCGCGCACTGCCGAAGATGGTGACTTTTGGTCTGCCCTCGACCTGCGCCAACAACGAGAACGCCTTGCGAAGGTCCCGCACGGTATTGGCCATGATCTTCTGGTCGAGAAGCGAGGGATCCCCGGCCAGGAACAGATCGACTTCCTCGCGGAGATCACGCTCGAACGGACTCGGCACTCGTGTGGAGTCACCGGTCATGCCATCAACCTGCCGCAGATTCGCCGACGAGCTTCACGCGAAGGGCTGCGAGCAAATCGACGAAACTCTTCTGGAACGAAGCGACACCGTCCGCCTCCAGCTTTGTCGCAACTTCTCCCATGTCGATACCAACCGCCGCGAGGCGGTCCCACGTCGTGCGTGCCTCGGCAAGGGACACGTCGACGGTTCGAGCAACGGTCCCATGGTCGTCGAAGGCCTCGAGGGTCGCATCAGGCAGGGTGTTGACCGTGTCGGGACCGATGAGTGTGTCGACGTAGAGCGTGTCGGGGTACGTCGGATTCTTCGTCGAGGTGCTCGCCCAGAGCGGACGCTGAACCTTTGCACCCTTCTCCGACAGGCTCTGCCAACGGGCACCCAAGAATCGCTCGAGAAACAGGGCATAAGCGAGGTGTCCCTGCGCAATCGCTGCACGGCCATACAACTCTCGTGCGGCGGGATCCTTGACGCGGGCGAGACGTTCGTCGACCTCGGAGTCGACACGACTGATGAAGAAACTCGCCACCGAGTTGACGCCGGACAGGTCGTCATGTCCGGCTTTCACACGGTCCTCGAGACCGGCAATATACGCCTCGATCACATCGCCGTAGCGCTCGAGGGAAAAAATGAGCGTGACGTTGACGTTGCGTCCCTCGGCGATCATTCGGCGAATCGCGGGAAGTCCCTCACGTGTTGCGGGGATCTTGATCATCACGTTGGGTGCGTCCACGCGTTGATGGAGAGCGCGCGCTGCGGCAAGCGTTCCGTCGCCGTCCGCAGCGAGTCCCGGGTCAACTTCGACACTGACGAAGCCGTCGGAACCATTCGACGATTCGTACAAGGGTTTGAACACCGACAGTGCTCCGGCGATGTCGTCGAGAACCATTTCCCAGTAGATGTCCTCGACGCTCATGCCCGCGCGGGCGAGAGCGTCGAATTGGACGTCGTACTCGGTCGAACCTTGAATCGCCTTCTGAAAGATCGTGGGGTTGGAGGTGAGGCCGCGCACGCCACGGTCGACGAGACCCTGCAGCTGACCACTCGTCAGGTATCCACGACGCAAATTGTCGATCCAAGGGCTTTGGCCCTGCTCGAGGTGGAGACTGCGAAGAATGTTCGTCTGGGTCATCAACGCGACGTTAGTTCGCTTGCCACCCGCACGACGTTCGACACCGACATGCCGAAGTGCTCGAGGGCAACCGCGCCCGGCGCGCTGGCGCCGAACTCGTCGATGCCGATCGCTCGATCAGCAATTGCAGACCAACCGAAAGTACTGCCGGCTTCGACGGTGACGACGGGAACGCCCGACGGCAGCACCGACTCTCGAAATGCGGCATCCTGTGCGAGGAATGTCGACTGACACGGCATCGAGACCACACGTGCAGCGATGCCGGCAGCGGCCAGTTCTTTGCTTGCGGCGACGCACAGCGACACCTCGCTTCCCGTGCCAACGAGCACGACCCGGGGCGCGGGGGCATCGCTCACGATTCCGGCTCCGCGAGCGACTGCACGACCGTCGGTGACGATCGGGAGATTCTGGCGACTGAGGACGAGCGCCGTCGGTCCGTCGTAATCGAGTGCCACGATCATCGCCGCGGCGGTTTCGTTGCCGTCGGCGGGTCGTATCACCTGCAAACCGGGAATGACGCGAAGCGACGCCAAATGCTCGACTGGCTGGTGCGTCGGGCCGTCCTCTCCGACACCAACCGAGTCGTGGCTGAACACGAAGACAACCTTCGCCTTCGACAACGCAGCGAGGCGGACTGCGGGTCGCATGTAGTCGGCGAACACGAAGAACGTGCCGACGACGGGAACGAGGTTGCCGTGCAACGCGATGCCGTTCGCCACTGCACCCATCGCATGCTCGCGCACCCCGAAATAGATCTGGCGACCACCACGGTCGGTGCGCGAAAAGGCTCGGTCGGGGGAGAGTTTTGCACCGGTGTTTCCCGTCAGGTCGGCGGCTCCGGCGACGATGTTCGGCAAGACATCCGTTGCGGCGGCGAGAACCTTTTGAATCGCCACACGCGTCGCGGGTGATTCGCTCGACTCGAAGCGTGGCAGGACCGAGGCCAGACGCGCGGAGAGGCCCGATGTTCCATGGCCTGCCAGACGCGCCGGGGCTCCCGAGGTTGCCCACGACTCACGCGTCGACCTGCAGCGGTTCGCAGCATGTGAACGGTACGCAGACACCAGATTTTGCGGCGCATGGAACGGCTCGTCAGGTATGCCGAGCACAGCTTTCGTGCGCGAGATGTGTTCGGCGACGAACGGGTTTCCGTGCGCGGCGTGCTTGTCTGTGAAGTCGGGCGACGGAAAACCGATTCGGGTCGGCAGAACGATGAGGGTCGGCGCTCCCTTGGATTCCTTTGCGCGGTTGATGACCGCTTCGAGCGCATCGCAGTCCTCCGAGATCGGGCCGGCTTCGATGACGTTCCACCCGTACGAGCGGAATCGACCCGCAACGTCGTCGCTGCACGTGAGGTCGGTCGCGCCGTCGATCGTGATCTTGTTGTCGTCGAAAATGCAAATCAACCGCTCGAGTCCGAGATGGCCGGCGAGAGAGGCAGCTTCGTGGCTCACGCCCTCCATGAGGCAACCGTCACCGGCGATCACGAACACGTGATGATCGATCACCGCTTCGCCGAGGGTTGCGCGTAGATGTTCTTCGGCAATCGCCATTCCCACCGCGTTGGCGAATCCCTGACCGAGCGGACCCGTGGTCACCTCGACACCCGCGGTGTGGCCCACTTCCGGATGGCCGGGGGTGATCGATCCGAGTTGCCTGAAGGCACGTAGGTCATCGACTTCCACGCCGTACCCGTTCAACCACAGCAGCGTGTACTGGAGGATCGAGGCGTGACCGGCCGAGAGAATGAACCTGTCCCGGTTCGGCCACTTCGGGTCCGCGGGGTCATGGCACATGATTCGCGAATACAAAGTGTGCGCAAGGGGCGCCAATGCCATGGCCGTGCCCTGATGGCCGCTCTTGGCGTGGAACGGTGCGTCCATCGCCATTCCGCGAATCACCGCAATGGCCTGCGCATCGAGTGCGGAGTCGAAAGCGGAACCGGCGTCAGGCTGCGTAACCACGTGCGAACACTAACTGTTCGGTCGGGGGAGAAGGGTCAGCGGGAGGATGCTCCACGGGTCGCGGTTGACGCGGCAATGGGCGAAGACCTGGCCGTAATCGTCGAACTCGAGTTCGGCCTTGACGAGTCGATACGTGAACTTTCCGGGATCGACACGAAACGGACTGACGTTGCGCGCCACCTGTTCGTCGTCCTCGCCGGGTCCCTTCCTGAACACGACCTCGAAAACACCCTCGCCTGATTCACCGGGCTCGCAATAGATCAACGCCACAAGGTGAGGTGAAAAGGTGAACGGCGGCTCGGACGGAGCAACCGTCGAGAAAAACGCGCCCGTGAGATCGATGCGTGTGCTCGGCCCCTCGGCCTGGCGCATTTCGAAGTTCTCGACGAACAGAGTGGAGACGAGATGCACGCTCCGAATCTACAAATCCCGGCGGTCTCGCCGAAAGTCACGCAGCGGCGCGGCGCGACGGCACAACGAGTTTGACCTCGCTCAGGCGCACACGCGCCAGCTTCATCCAGGTGAGCACCTTGATCACCCACCAGCCGTAGTCGATTTCGTACCAACGGTGGGCGAGTCGGGCCGAGGTCGGCGCCGCGTGATGGTTGTTGTGCAGCCCCTCGCCAGCGGTCAGGAACGCGAGCCACTGCAAATTGCCCGCACCGTTGTCGTATGGACGACGACCGAAGTGGTGACCGATCGCATTGACCGCGGCGGATCCGCCAAGGTAGAGGTTCACGTGCACGACGGCCGCCGCAAGGCCGACCCACAATCCGAACACGAGGCACAAGCTCGTGACACCGATCGTCAGACCAAGGATCGTGCGGTCGAAGGCAATGGAATCGACACGTGTGGCCGGCATGTCCTTCGCGTAGCGCGCGATTGTCGATGGTTCGTTCGCACACCGGCGGTAGAGAGCAACGTTTTTTGCCTGCACGGTCTTCCAGCCCAACAGGACGGGCGAGTGCGGGTCTCCATCGATGTCCGTGAAAGCGTGGTGTTTGCGATGAACCGCCACCCACTGCCGGGGACGAATGCCCGTCGTCACCCAGATCACGAATCGGAACCCGAATGCTGCGATCGGCGACAGCGACAACGCACGATGAGACATCGCGCGGTGCAGGTACACGGTCGTGGCGATGTTGGCGAGAACGGTCACGGCGAGACCGACCACGAGACTGACGAAGACGGAGCCCCAAAGGGACGACGGTGCGGCGAGGGCGGGAGTGAAACCGACGAACATGACCGAACCCTATCTACCTACCGACCAGTAGGTAGAACTTTCCGATAGCCTCGAAACATGGCTCAGCGCCCGATGCGCGATGTGATTCTCGACGAAGCCACGGAGTTGTTTGCCCGCTTCGGGTACGAAGGCACCTCCCTCAATGACATCGCAGCCGGAGTGGGGATCAAGCGGCCGAGCTTGTTGCACCACTTTCCCAGCAAGGACGCCCTCTACGGGGAAGTGTTCGAGCGAATGCTCTCGGACTGGCTCTAGCGCGTCGAGGCAACGATGAAGAGCCCCGGACGTGGTTGGGAACGCTTCTCAGCCGTTCTCGTGTCCGGGTTCGACCTCTTCTGCGAGAACCCTTCCTATGTGCGTCTGATGCGTCGCGAGGCGATCGAGGGTGGTGAACGTCTCGGCATCGACCTTGTCGGGGTCGTGGCGCCATTTTTCGAAGCCGCGGTCAATTGGCTCGAGGAAGAGATGGTTGCCGGACACTTCAGAAAGGTCGATGCACGGCAGGTTCTCGTCACTGCATACGCGACCCTGCTCGGCTATGTCTCGGATGCGCCGTTCATCAACGGACTGCTGGTCGACGACGCCCTCGCCCCGGAGATGCTGTTGGCCCGCCGCGACCACCTTCTCGACATGTTCCATCGCACTCTCGTCTCGGATGTGGACCCGTCGCTTACTAGTCTCGGCGCGTGAACAACAACGATGGCTCATCCCGAACATTGTCGGAGCGCGAGAGCAAGGGCCTCCTTGCCGGTTTCGGGGTGCCGTTTCTTCCGGAACTCGAACTGTCAACCGCGCCGTCCCCCGACGAGTTGGTCGAACTCCTTGCGACTCGAAAGATTTCATTTCCCGTCGTTGCAAAGCTGAACGGCGATCGCATCGCGCACAAGACCGAACGCGGTCTTGTCCGCTTGAACATCAGCGATGCGGGCGGGCTCTCGACAACCGTGACCCAGCTCTTTGGCGCGGCACGCGAAGACGATGGAAAGGTCAGTGTTCTCGTTGCACCGATGGTCAAGAGCAACCGCGAGTTCATCGCGGGCGTCGTGCGCGACCCCCAGTTCGGACCCGTCGTCATGCTTGGCGTCGGTGGAGTGTTGGCCGAGGCCGTGGCAGACGTCGTCTTTCGACCGGTTCCCGTCTCGCCGGTCGATGCGCACGAAATGGTCGACGAAATCAAGGCTCAGAAACTGCTCGGCGCTTTCCGTGGTGAGCCTGCAGTCGAGCGTGAAGCGCTGGTTCGGGTTCTGGTGGGTTTGTCGGACACGGCAGCCAATCGGGACGACGTTCTGTCCGTCGATCTCAACCCCTTGCTCGTCACGAACGAGGGCGGCCTCGTTGCCGTCGATGCGTTGGTGGAGGTCGGCGTTTCCGCCGAGCCACCCGCATCCACGAAGCGCAGTCGGAAGCTGGGAGACGAGCATTTCAAGGCCCTCTTCGAGCCGCGCGGCGTGCTCGTTGCCGGAGCATCGAGCCATCCCGGCAAGTTCGGCTTCGTCTCGATGCACAACATTCTCGCGAGTGGCTATGAGGGCCGTGTGGGCGGAACGAATCTTTCGGGCGAGGAGGTGCTCGGTGTCAAGACGGTTGCGTCCGTCGGAGACCTTCCTGACGGCTTCGCCGATCTTGTCTTCGTCTGCACCCCGACTTCCGCGAACCCCGGGCTCCTGCGCGACTGCGCGGCCAAGGGCGTGAAGGCCGCTTTCCTGACGTCCGCCGGTTACGGCGAAGCAGGGGACGACGGTCGCAAACTTGAAGACGAGATCGTTGCGCTGGCCGACGAACTCGACATTCTCCTCGCCGGACCGAACGGCCAGGGCGTCGTCAGTACGCCCGCGAAACTGTGCGCCCAGATCGTGGCGCCGTATCCGCCAGCGGGTCGGATCGGGGTGGCGAGCCAGAGTGGCAACTTTGTCTCGTCGTTCTTGAACTACGCCCGTCAAAGCGGCGTCGGGGTGAGCCGTGCGGTGTCGGCCGGCAACGCTGCGAGCGTCTCGGTTGCCGACTATCTCGAGTGGTACGCGACGGACTCGGCCACCTCGGTTGGTCTTGCCTACCTCGAGGGGATCACGAACGGTCGCGACCTCATGAACCAACTGGCCGGTGTCTCGCGTCGCATGCCCCTCGTCATCGTGAAGGGCGGGGCCACCGAGGCCGGCGCGAAGGCGGCCGCAAGCCACACAGGAGCCCTCGCGGCCAACGACAAGGTTTTCGACGGTGCTTGTCGCGCAGCGGGCCTCGTGCGAGCCGCTTCCGTCGAAGAGGCTTTCGACACCGCGGCGTGCTTCGCGACCCAGCCGTTGCCGCGTGGAGGTCGCACCGTGATCCTGACCACGGCCGGTGGTTGGGGCGTGGTCACGTCCGATGCGCTGTACCAGCGACCCGAACTCAGTCTCGTCTCGTTGCCCGACGACCTTCGCGCGGCCATCGACGAGAAACTGCCGCCTCGCTGGAGCAAGGGAAACCCGGTCGACTGTGCGGGCGGGGAGACACGCGACACGATTCCCGAGGTTCTCGGCCTCATCGCTCGCCACCCCGAAGTGGATGCGGTCATCTATCTCGGCATTGGTATTCAGTCGAATCAGGCGCGCTTGATGCGTGAGGGTTCGTTCTACCCGGATCACGGCCTCGAACGGATCGTCGCGTACCACGAACGTCAGGATGCACGCTTTGCCGAAGCCGCCGCCGAGTTGTCGAGCGAGACGGGCAAGCCGATTCTCGTCGCGACGGAACTCGCAATTGCAGACCCCGACAATCCCGGTCCGCGCGCCGTGCGCGAGTCGGGTCGATACTGCTTCCCCACGGGCAATCGTGCGGTCGCGGCACTCGCACACATGGTCCGCTACGCGCAGTTCCGGAACCGATGACGAAACGCAGACGTCGCGCGCGTCGACCCGGCCTGGTCGTTGCGATCATCGGCGCCGTTGGCGCGGCACCTCTCGCGGTGCTCTGGTATGCGGGACTCTCGCTTGCAACTCGCACCGACGGGCGCACAGCGAAGCCGGTCTCGTACATCGTGACACCGGTCCTCAACGTGCGGCGTGCCGCCGACACTTTGGCTGCCGACATCGCGACGCGAAACCTCCGCAACGAACTTTCGCCGATTCTCGCGAAATTGCCGTCGTTGTCCTGCATTCGTGTCGATGCGGGCGGACGCATCGTCGTGGCGAAGTCGTCGGACAAGGAGCTCGTACCTGCGAGCAACCTGAAGATCGCCACAGCGGCCGTCGCACTCGAAGTTCTGGCCGCAGAGACACGCTTCACCACACGCGTCGCGGGGCAGGTCGACAACGGAACGGTGTCAGGGGATTTGTTCCTCGTCGGCGGGGGCGACCCGTTGCTAGTCAGCCGCGAGTTCCTCGCCACCGAGCGTTATCCGACGACGTCTCCGACGCTCCTCGACGACCTCGCCGACAAAGTGAAGGCGGCCGGCGTCACATCCGTCAACGGCAGCGTGGTCGGCGACGAGTCGTATCTCGATGACGACCGCTATGTCGACGACTGGTCATCGGGCATCAGGGGAACCGAGGCAGGACCACTCGGTGCGCTCATGGTCAACGACGGAGCCGTCGTCGGCGAGCGCTTGAAGCCGGACAACCCCGCGACGGCAGCGGCAGGGGAGTTCACCCGACTGCTGCGCGCTCGGGGGATCACAGTCGTCGGTGATCCGCGCGAAGCGAAGACCGCTCCGCCCGACGCGACAATTGCGGAGATCTCGTCGGCACCCGTCGCAGCGGTCGTCGGGGAAATGCTCACCAACAGTGACAACAACACCGCCGAAATCCTCGTTCGGCACATCGGTCTCTCGCGCTCACTGCAACCGACTACCGGTGCGGGTCTCGCCGTCATGCGTGATGTGCTGAAGCAGTGGGGAATCGAAGGTGTCACCGTGAAGGATGGTTCCGGTTTGTCGCGCGCGAATCGGATGACCTGCGCCAGCCTCGTCGAACTCCTCGAGCGCAGCCCTGTCGGTGGAAGCCTGAAGAAGGGCCTGGCCGTGGCGGGTCGCACCGGCACCCTGAAAGACGTCCTCACCGACTCGGTCGCGGCAGGCAAGTTGCTGGGAAAGACGGGCACACTTCTCAACGTGAAAACCCTCGGGGGTGTCCTGCCCGTGAATGCGACCGACGAGGTGATCTTTGCTCTGTTCCTGAACGGCGCAGGGTGGGCCGACCATGGCAACTACAGACCTTTGTGGGAGGCCCTCGCGCGCGCTGTGGCCACGTACCCGACAGGGCCCGCGGTCGAACAGGTACGCGTACTCGGCGGCGGCTGAGAGGGTGCAAAACAGGCGCTTCGCTGCGACACTTGAGCCATGGCCTCCGAATCCCGCGCGCGCGATGCTGAGATCGTCGACATGGTCGTTGCCTACGCGCGCCAAGAGACCATCGAGCCGTTGCGTGGGGCAGGCCGTTGGATCGTCTGGGGAGTTGTTTCGATGGCCCTCGTCTCGATCGGCATGGTCCTCGTCGCGCTCGGATTGTTGCGCCTCGTCCAAGACCTGACGTCCGATGTTTTCGACGGCGCGTGGTCATTCGTACCGTACGTTTTCGGCACCGTGTTCGCGGTGGTCGTGGTTGGCGTTGCACTCTTTCAGGTGCGCCGGCCGCGTCTCTAGGTTGGAGGGGCAATGAATCAGAGTGGCGACAAGAAGATCTCGAAGGAAGACCTCGAGCGCAGGTTCAAGAGTCTGCAGGACGACCTTCAAGGGCGCGTCGAGAACAAGAAGCAGACGATCGTCGCGGTTGCCGGTGCGGCTGCAGTCGTTTTGATGGTGGTTTCGTACCTCTTCGGCCGGCGTCGTGGATCGCGACGCGCGACCCGCGTCGAATTCAGGCGCTGAAGTGGTGTCGAAAAACGTCCGTCGGCTTTCGTTCGTCGCAGGGCTCGTCATCGGTCGCACTCCGATGCGCCGGCGAATCACGGCCTCGCTCGCCCGTCGCTCGTCGACGTTCGCGAAAGCAGTTCTCCTGGGGCGCGTCTCGCGGCGCGTCCTCGGCACGCCTTCCCCGCGTGTCGTGAGTGCGCGAACCCGGCGGGCAGTGATCGACGTCGAGTCACGATGACCATGAACTCTGCCGCTCACGCGGACACCTTCGGACTGGGCGAGAAGGTCATGTTCGTCGACCGCAAGGATCGTCGTTACCTTGTCGATCTCGTTGCAGGGGGTGAGTTCCACAGCCACGCCGGATTCGTCCCGCACGACGCCGTCGTCGGTTGCCCCGACGGGACGGAGGTCATTTCGACAAAGGGAGCGCGCTACGTGGTGCTTCGCCCGACCCTCGAAGACTTCGTCGTCGAGATGCCTCGGGGCGCGCAGGTCATTTACCCGAAGGATCTCGCGACGATTCTCATGATCGCCGACATTCGGCCCGGCGTGCGCGTTCTCGAATCGGGCGTGGGTTCGGGCGCGCTCTCGATGGCGATGCTGCGCGCCGGAGCCGTGATCACCGGATACGAGCTGCGTGAAGACTTCGCCAACCGCGCCAAGGCCAACGTCGGGTCCTTCCTCGGAGAGACGGCTCTGCGCTCGTACGACGTGCACATTCGCAACTGCTACGACGGTATCGATGGCGGCGATTACGACCGCGTCGTTCTCGACCTACCCGAGCCCTGGCTCGTCGTGAACCATGCAGTCGGAGCGTTGCGCCGTGGGGGGGTCTTGGTGGCATACACGCCCTCCATCACCCAGGCGATGCAGGTACGGTCGGCGCTCGGCGACGAATGGGCAGGACAACGCACCCTCGAAGTTCTGCACCGGACGTGGCACATCGACGGCCAGGCAGTGAGACCTGATCACAGAATGGTTGCGCACACCGGATTTCTCACGGCGGCGCGTCTCATCGACAAACCCTGAGTGAGCCGCCCTGTTTCAGGGCCGCAAGATCATGGCTCGATGAAGATGCACTCGCCGGGGCACTCCTCGGCGGATTCAACGACGGCATCGATCATGCTGTCGGGGAAGTTGGCGAGACCCTCGGCGCCCTGGGGGTTGCCCTTGGCGGTCGCGAAAATCTTGCTGCCTTCCTTCACGTAGGCCAAGCCGTCGTCGAGAAGGGTGAAGACATCCGGTGCGATCTCCTCGCAGAGGCCATCGCCCGTGCACAGATCCTGATCGATCCAGACCTTCATTGACTGCTCCTTTTATCGCTCCGACTAGCGCCCAAACTCTACACGCCGACACCGCCGTGGTCACCTTTTGTCCTGTGACATCTTGCAGGTAGCAACATCTGCAAGGCGGACACCCCCGGTTCCCCCTCGTGGTCGCATGTTCGACCGCGGGAAGTGATAGAGAAAGGTAGGTCTTCGACAGGTCGGAGGTGTGAAATGTCTGCTGGTCAGAGGGACGGGCAGAACGAGCAAGGCGAGCGCGACGACGGCCGATCGGCGCGCCTCGAAGCCCAGTTGCTCGAGGCGAAGAGCCAACTCGCGCACAAGAACGCCCAGAACGAGAAGCTGTCCTACACCCTTCGCGAGGCGCGCGAGCACATCGCTCAACTGCGCGAAGAGGTCGACAAGTTGTCTCAGCCACCTTCGGCATACGGAGTCATCGTCGGCAAGAACGACGACGAAACGGTTGACATCCTCACGAGTGGTCGCAAGATGCGCGTTCATCTTCACCCTGACATCGATTTCGAGACGGTTGCCCGCGGCGCCGAGGTGGTGCTGAACGAGAGCCTCAACGTCGTTCTGGCGCGGACTCCGGAAGGCTCGGGAGAGGTGGTCTCGCTGAAGGAAGTGTGCGAGGACGGGGTACGCGCCGTCGTCACCGTGCGAGGCGACGACGAGCGAATCTGCGAGCTCGCCGATGCCTTGCGCGGTGTCCACCTGCGCTCCGGAGACCTCCTGCGCCTCGACCCACGCTCGGCGCTTCTCCTCGAGAAGCTTCCGCAGCCCGATGTCGAGGACCTCCTGCTCGAAGAGGTGCCCGACATCGACTATGCCGACATCGGTGGCCTCGACTCCCAGATCGAGCTCATCGCCGACGCCGTCGAACTGCCGTTTCTCTACGGCGACCTCTTCGCCGAACACCGACTGCCGGCGCCGAAGGGGGTGCTGCTCTATGGCCCGCCGGGTTGCGGCAAGACGCTCATCGCCAAGGCCGTCGCCAACAGCCTTGCCAAGAAGGTTGCAGCGAAGCAGGGTGACGCAAAGGGCCGCAGTTACTTCATCAACGTGAAAGGTCCCGAGCTTCTCAACAAGTACGTCGGTGAAACCGAGCGCCAGATCCGCCTCATCTTCCAGCGCGCACGAGAAAAGAGCGAAGAAGGCTGGCCCGTCATCGTGTTCTTCGACGAGATGGACTCGATGTTCCGCACGCGCGGAAGCGGGATCAGCAGTGACATGGAATCCACGATCGTGCCTCAACTCCTTGCGGAGATCGACGGCGTCGAAGGTTTGCGCAACGTGATCGTGATCGGGGCCACCAACCGCGAAGACCTCATTGACCCCGCGATCCTTCGTCCCGGTCGCCTCGACGTGAAGATCAAGATTGAGCGTCCCGACAAGGCCGCGGCGACCCAGATCTTCTCGCGGTACCTCACTGCCGACCTTCCGATTGCACCTGCCGAAACCGAGCTCGATGCCGAGTCAACCGTGCGGGCGATGATCGATGCCGCAGTCGATGCGATGTACAGCGACGATGACGCGAACCGCTTCCTCGAGGTGACCTACCAGAACGGCGACAAGGAAGTTCTCTACTTCCGCGATTTTTCGTCCGGTGCGATGATCGAAAACATCGTCCGTCGGGCCAAAAAACTCGCCATCAAGCGTGTCATTGCCGGGGGAGACAAGGGCATCCGTCTCGATGATCTCGTCGAGTCGGTGCGCCAGGAGTTCAAAGAACACGAGGATCTGCCGAACACCACGAACCCCGATGACTGGGCTCGCATCTCGGGCAAGAAGGGCGAGCGCATCGTTTTCATCCGCACCCTGGTCAACGAACACGCAGGCGACGCGGCCTCGCGTGGCGGCAAGGCCATCGAACGCACCGCCACCGGCCAGTACCTGTAGCCACAACGGACACCGCGCGATGGCTATTCACAAGGTCTGTGGTGTAGAGACCGAATACGGAATCATCACACGGGGCTTCGACGCCAACCCCGTCGTTGCATCGTCGGTTCTCGTCAATGCCTACGCCGGCAATTTCCCCCAGCTGACCGGTTGGGATTTCGGGGATGAAAGCCCCGCCCTCGACGCGCGCGGCTTCGTCCTCGACGACGCGTTCCCGCCCGAGGTCGAAACGCACCTGGTCAACAGCGTCCTCACGAACGGCGCCCGCTATTACGTCGACCACGCGCACCCCGAAGTGTCGACTCCCGAATGCACGAGCGCCTCGCAAGTGGTCCTCTTCGACAGGGCCGCCGAAGAAGTCATTCGTCGCAGCGCGATCTCCGCCAACGAGAAGCTGCCACCCGGGCATGAGATCGTTCTCTACAAGAACAACTCCGACGGCAAGGGCAACTCGTATGGCTGCCACGAGAACTATCTCGTCGATCGAAACCTCCCATTCGGTCGTCTGGCGGGATTGATCACGACACACTTCGTCACCCGCCAAGTGTTCACCGGTGCGGGCAAGGTGGGATGCGAACAACCCGGCAGGGGTGCGACCGCCGTTTCCTACCAACTCACGCAGCGGGCCGATTTCTTCGAAGAGGAAGTCGGCCTGGAGACCACCCTCAAGCGTCCGATCGTCAACACGAGGGACGAGCCGCATTGCAATCCGAATCTCTACAGGCGACTGCACGTGATCGTCGGCGACGCGAACATGAGCGAGGTCGCGACTTTTCTCAAGGTCGGGACCACGGCGATCGTTCTCGCCATGATCGAAGACGACGTGCTCCCTCACAACCTGCAACTCGCGAACCCCTTGCAGGGGATCACGGCGGTCAGCCACGACCCGACTCTCAGAGCGACGGTCGAACGGGTCAACGGCCAGCGTCTCACGGCACTCGAAATGCAGTTCCTCCTCCTTGAGTGTGCGGAGAAGTACGCCCAAGAACACGGTCTCGCCTGTGTGGACGACGCGGGCGGCGCCGGCGAGGGGGAACTGATTCTCAGGCGCTGGAAGGAAGTGCTCGAGGGACTCGAGCGCGATCCGGATTCCGTTGCACACATCGTCGACTGGGTCGCCAAGAAGCGACTCGTCGACGGGCTGGCGTCACGGCACAACCTGGCCCCTGGGCATGCGAAGTTGAAGGCCGTGGACCTTCAATATCACGACATGCGTCCGGATCGTTGCCTCGCCAATCGTGTCGGCCTCGAGACGATGTGGACGCCGGACGAAGTCACATCCGCCGTCACGGAACCGCCGTCGACGACGCGCGCATATTTCCGCGGCAAGTGTCTGCAGAAATGGCCGAAGGACGTCGTCGCGGCGAACTGGGACAGCCTCGTGTTCGACATAGGCGACGAGCCACTGCGCAGGGTTCCGATGATGGAACCACTGCGTGGCACCCGTGCGATCGTCGGCTCACTCATCGATTCCGCGACTTCGCCCAGGAGCCTGATCGAGATGCTCGGTGCGGGTGCCAGTGAGACCTCGGGTTTCGTCGATCCCGGGATGTACTGAGGCACGAAAATTTCGCTACGGTGGGCACATGGCCGAGCGCATTCAAAAACATCGCTCCGAGCGCGGCAACGACGATGCGAACGTCTCAGATTCGGCTGCACCAGCCGCCGACACCGAGCGCAGCGAGAAGTTGAAGGCCGAACTCGACGACCTCCTCGACGAAATCGACGAGGTTCTCGAATCGAATGCCGAGGACTTCGTGAAGAGCTACGTGCAAAAGGGCGGGGAATAGGCACGATGGCGATGCCCTTCTTCGCTCCCGACGACAATCCGGGGGCCAGTTTCCTCGAACTCCTGCGTCGCACGGGCGCCGAGCCTTTCGCCACCTCCGAGGTGTCGGGTCACGTTTCCGTTCCTCATGCGACCACCTGCGTCGCATTGCGCTTTTCGGGCGGCGTCGTCATGGCCGGTGACCGGCGGGCGACATCGGGAAATCTCATCTCGCATCGAACGATGGAGAAGGTGGTCGAGGCCGACCGATTCAGCGGAGTCGCGATCGCCGGCGCGGCCGGGCCCGCCATGGAAATGATCAAGCTCTTCCAGTTGCAGCTCGAGCACTACGAAAAGGTCGAGGGCCAGATGCTCTCGCTCGAAGGCAAGGCGAACCAACTGTCGATGCTCGTGCGCGGCAATCTGCCCGCGGCGATGCAGGGCATGGTCGTCGTACCGATCTTTGCCGGCTTTGATCTTGCCCTCGGCGCCGGCCGTCTCTGGGACTACGACCCGACGGGCGGCCGCTACGAGGAGAAAGAGTTCGTCGCCACGGGCTCGGGCAGCCTCCACGCGGGAACCGTGGTGAAGGTCGGATGGAGATCCTCCCTCACCGAAGACGATGCGATTCGCCTCGCGGTGCGCGCATTGTGGGAAGCAGCCGATGCCGATTCGGCCACCGGCGGCCCGGACGCCTTGCGGGGCATCTACCCCGTTACGGCGACCATCACTTCGGCGGGTTGGTCACGCGTCGATGACGCCCGCTTGGCCGGAATGGTCGACGAGATCCTCGCCGACCAACGTGCGCGCAACGGAGGTGAAACCCGATGAGCACCCCTTTCTATGTCGCCCCAGAACAGGTGATGAAGGACCGTGCCGACTATGCGCGAAAGGGAATCGCCCGCGGACGCGCTCTCGTCGCGGTGCAGTACGCCGATGGCATCGCCATCATCGCCGAGAACCCGTCGAACACGTTGCGCAAGGTGAGCGAGATCTACGACCGCATCGCTTTCGCCGGTGTCGGGAAGTACAACGAGTTCGATCAGCTGCGCGTTGCCGGCGTCCGCTCGGCCGACCTGAAGGGTTACCAATACTCACGGGCCGATGTCGATGCGCGCAGTCTGGCGAACCAGTACGCACAGATCCTCGGCCAGATCTTCACCCACGAGATGAAGCCGCTCGAAGTCGAGATTCTCGTCGCGGAAATCGGCGTCGACGCATCGTCCGACCAGTTGTTCCACATTCTCTACGACGGCACCGTGCTCGACGAGAAGAAATACTCCGTTCTCGGAGGCGATGCCGATGCGATCGCTGCCCGCCTGTCACCCGAACTTTCGGATGCCGTTCCCGATTTGGCGACGGCCGTCAAGGTTGCAAATCGCGCGCTCGCAGGTCCCGACAGAACACTTGTTGCCGACGATTTCGAGGTTGCCGTTCTGCGCCGCAACGGCTCACGTCGCGCCTTCGCCCGCCTCGACGACGCAGAGGTTTCGCGCCTCCTCGCGAGCTGATCACCGGCTTCTTTCATGGAACGCCGGATCTACGGGATCGAGACCGAGTACGGCATCACCTGCACGCTGCGCGGCCAACGTCGCCTCAGCCCCGACGAAGTGGCTCGCTACCTGTTCCGCAAGGTCGTGTCGTGGGGCCGGAGCAGCAACGTCTTCCTCGAAAACGGAGCTCGCCTGTATCTCGACGTCGGGTCACACCCCGAATATGCGACCCCGGAGTGCGACAACATCTACGACGTCGTCGTCCACGACAAGGCCGGCGAGAGGCGGATCGAAGACCTCACGTATTCCGCGGAAGAGAGGCTGCGGGACGAGGGAATTCGCGGCACGGTGTATCTCTTCAAGAACAACACCGACAGCGCGGGCAACTCGTACGGATGCCACGAGAACTACCTCACGGGGCGTGACGACGACCAGGCAGCCATCGGACAGATACTCATCCCGTTCCTCGTTTCGCGGCAGATCATCGCTGGTGCGGGACGCATCACACATACGGCGCGTGGTCCCATCTATTCGATATCGCAACGCGCTGATCACATCTGGGAGGGCATGAGTTCCGCCACGACCCGCAGTCGACCGATCATCAACACGCGAGACGAACCCCACGCGGATGCAGAGCACTACCGCAGGCTTCACGTGATCGTCGGTGACTCGAACATGAGCGAGTACACGACCTTTTTGAAAGTCGGTTCCACGGCCTGTCTTTTGCGGATGATGGAAGACCCAGCCGTGGTTCTTCGGGACATGACGCTCGAAAATCCGATACGCGCGATTCGTGAGATCAGCCATGATCTCACGTGTCGTCGAACCGTTCGGCTGCAGAACGGACGCGAAGTCAGCGCCCTCGACATCCAACGCGAGTATCTCGACCGCGCTCTCGCCTATGCCGATCGGAAGGGTTTCCCCGAGTTCGAGATGAAGGCCCTGGAAATGTGGAACCACTGCATTTCGACGATCGAACGCGATCCGTTCCTCCTCGACCGGGAAGTCGATTGGGTCATCAAGCACAAACTGATCGAGAGATACCGCGAGCGACACGGCCTCGATCTGGGCGATCCGCAGACACAGTTGGTCGATTTGCAATACCACGACATCTGCCGCTCCCGCGGTCTGTATTACAAGCTCGAATCAAAAGGGATGGTCGAGCGTGTCTGCAACGAGGACGACATCACACACGCGATGGACAACGCGCCCGCGACGACACGCGCCCGCCTGCGCGGTGAATTCATCAAGAAGGCGAAGTCAAAGAAACGCGACTACACGGTCGATTGGGTGCACCTGAAATTGAACGACCAGGCCCAGCGCACGGTGCTGTGCAAGGACCCATTCAAGAGCAGGGACGAGCGGGTAGAAAAGATCATCGAGTCCATGTGACCGGCAGTAGCCTCGCTCGGGTGCCATTCGAACTCCCCGGCGAATCAGATGTCGACGGCGGTCGCAGTCGCGCTGTCGATACGTTCCGCGCCGTCAGGGACTGGGTGGTCGTTCTCGTCGTCGCGCTTCTCGTGGCACTCGGGATCAGGACCTTCGTGCTTCAGCAGTTCTACATTTCCGGACCTTCGATGGAGACGACGCTCTTCCAACCGAACCGGGTACTGGTGAACAAGCTCTCGTACCGATTCGGCGACATCGACAGGGGAGACGTGGTCGTCTTCGACCGAGTCACCTCGAACGGACGCAACGTCCAACACGACGACTTGATCAAGCGTGTCATCGCCCTTCCGGGTGAGTCGGTGTCGATCAAAGCCTGCGTCGTATACGTCGACGGCAAACAATTGGACGAGCCCTACCTCCCTGACCGGGACGCCCAGCAGACGGATCTTGTTGCGCGGTGCCGACAACCCGAGATGGCCGCCGTCGAAGTTCCGGACGGCCAGGTGTTCGTGCTCGGCGACAACAGGCCACAGTCGATGGACAGCCGCGTCTTTGGTCCGGTCGACAAGAAGAGCATCGTTGGTCGGGCCTTCGTCGTGATCTGGCCGATCAGCCGTTGGCGCTGGCTCTAGAGAACGTCGGCGAGACGGTCGGGCCAGTCGCTGTACACGGCATCGACGCCCATTCGCACAACTTCTGCAATCTGTCGTTCGTGTTGACAATCCCATGCGAAACACCGGAGGTCGAACCGTTTGAAGAGAGCGACGAGTCCACCCGTCCAATCGGGGTAGGGCATGTTCACCACGTCGATGCCGGTCTCCCGCAACACGGCTGCGTGGCGTTCGGGTCCGTCCTTCATGCGGGCGATCCTGGTCGAGTGCACGAGACGCACGTGCGGGGCCAAGTTCACCCGGGTGCGCAAAACGTCGAGGTCGGGGTGGCAGAGATACAGGGTTTGTTCCCCGTCGGGTCGGAGCCTGCGATGGGTGTCGACGATCGGCTGAAAGGCCGCGGGATCCTTCACATCGAGCGAAAGCGGCACCGTCGCCGGTGTCGCCGACAACATCTCCTCGAGCGTGGGGATGTGCGACGGCAGGTCGACCCGGGCGACCGATGCAATGGGCTTCGAGCGCAATCGACCCTTGACCACCCCGTCGTGGTCGAGCACAGGAATCCCGTCTGCCGTGAGCCAGACGTCACTTTCAAGCCCGGTGGCGCCGAGGCGCAAAGCGAGTGCGAACGCCTCGAGGGTGTTCTCCGGGGCATAGGCCTTGGCACCGCGGTGGGCGAATCCGATGACGACGGGCAACATTCCGAGCGAGGCTAATGCTGGCGAGACCATCGTCGGCGCCACCATTGGTTCGTAGAATCAGACCGTGTTCAACCTGTCGGGCGGCGAGATTGTCGTTTTGCTGCTCATCGGGTTGGTCGTGCTTGGCCCCGAGAAGTTGCCCGATGCAATGCGCAAATTCGGACGCGTCTACAACGAGGTCCGGCGGGTGGCCGGAGGTATCCAACGGGACGTGACGTCCACATTCTCCGAGCCGGTGAACGAACTGCGCAAGACCGCCGACGAAGCAAAACGGATCTTCACGGGCTCCGACCCGACACCAACGAGCCCCCAACAACCCCCTGCATCGGAACCCGACGACCCGCCGTTCGTTCCTTACGAGGCTCCTCCCGCGGCGGACCCGACGAAAGCCACCGACGATGGCACTGCGCAGTAAAAAGCGCCGGGTCCGCAGACCCGACGATGAAGCAACGCTCACGGAACATCTGAGCGAACTGCGTTATCGCATCATCAGGTCGCTGCTTGCGGTTGCGATCGGGATGATCCTTGTCTTGCTGCAGTACGAACCCCTGCTGCGTTTCCTCACCAAGCCCTACCGCAATCTGTGTGAGGAGCGCCCCGACTTCGCCTGCGACGGCACGCTCTACGGGCTCGGGCCGCTCGACGGACTCGCCGCACGCATGCGCATCTCCGTCTACGGCGGCCTGATTCTCGCCCTCCCCGTCATCATGTGGCAGATATGGCGCTTTGTCGCCCCTGCGCTGCACCGCAAGGAAAAGAAATATGCGGTCGGATTCGTCGTGTCGAGCGTCGTGCTCTTCGCTCTCGGGGGATACATCGCGTACTGGACGCTCGACAAAGCCCTCGAATTCCTCATCAGTTGGTCGGGGACCGATGTGGAACAGGCCTATCAAATCACAAAGTACGTGAACCTCGTCTTTCTCATGGTTCTCGCCTTTGGTATCGGCTTTCTTTTTCCCGTACTCCTCGTGTTCCTGCAGCTGGTGGAAGTCATCACGCCACGCCAGCTCGTGATGCAATGGCGTTGGGCGATCATGCTGATCTTCCTCACGGCCGCGGTCATCACACCCTCGGGGGACCCTGTTTCACTCTTCGCGCTGTCCCTTCCGATGTGTGTCCTCTACGGTCTCTCCGTCGGTATCGGATATGCCGTCGCATGGCGCAGACGTCGACGCGCGCGTGCGGTGTCGTGAGCTTTTCACCCGACCCCTTCCAACAGGCAGCGTGCAGCGCCCTCGATGAAGGCGCGTCGGTGCTCGTCGCGGCCCCGACCGGCTCGGGCAAGACATACATCGCCGAGCACGCCATCGAAACTGCCCTGAAGACGGACAAGCGTGCGTTCTACACGGCACCGATCAAGGCACTGTCGAACCAGAAGTTTCGCGACTTCCAGCGCTTGTTCGGAGAACAGCGAGTCGGGCTTCTGACCGGCGACACGAGCATCAACCCCGACGCATCGATTCTCGTCATGACGACCGAGGTTCTGCGCAACATGATCTACGCGCGTTCGGACGCCCTCGCCGATCTTGCCTACGTCGTGCTCGACGAGGTGCATTTTCTCCAGGACGAATACCGCGGCCCCGTGTGGGAAGAGGTCATCATCCACCTGCCTCTCGAGGTGTCCCTGGTCTGCCTGTCGGCGACGGTGTCGAATGCGGACGAGGTGGCAGCGTGGCTGACGACCGTTCGCGGCGACACCCGGGCAATCGTCGAAACGCGTCGTCCCGTCCCGCTCGAGCATCACCATGCGTTCTACGACAAGGCCACCGGCATGACACGCGTGATGCCTACTTTGGACGGCGCACGAGTGAACGACAAGCTGAAACGGGTCCTTGCCGGCAACGGCCAGCACACCCGGGGTGACAAGCGGCGACGGGACCGCGATTCGCGGGTCGGGCCACCCGGACGAACCGAGATCATCGAGGAACTCCAGGTCCAGGGATTGTTGCCGGCGATCTATTTCATCTTCAGCCGCAACCAATGTGACGATGCGGCAAAGGCGTGTCGGCGCAACGCGCTGTCGTTCGTCACGGGCGCCGAGGCCCGCCGCATCCGCGAGATCGCCGACCGCCACGGCGCCCGACTGTCGGACGAAGAGCGCCGCGCGCTCGACTTCGACGGGTTCGTGGATCTGGTCTCTTCCGGTGTGGCTCCGCACCATGCCGGGTTGGTGCCCGCCTTCAAGGAAATGGTCGAGGAAGCGTTCACTACGGGCCTCATCAAGGTCGTGTTCGCGACCGAGACACTGGCGGTCGGAATCAACATGCCGGCTCGTACGGTGGTCATCGACAAACTGACCAGGTACACGGGCGAGCGCCACGTTCCGTTGAAGCCCTCGGACTTCACCCAGCTCACCGGCCGTGCGGGTCGTCGCGGTATCGACACCGTGGGTCACGCCGTGACCGTGTGGAGCCCGTTCGTCTCGCTCGACGAGGTCGCCCGGTACGCGACCAACAAGACGTTCATGCTGACGTCGGCTTTCAGGCCGACCTACAACATGACAGTGAACCTCGTGCGCACCCATGCCGAGCGCGAGGTGAGGCACCTGCTGAATCTTTCGTTTGCCCAGTTCCAGTCGAACTCGACGGTCGTCGCGATGCAATCCCGTCTCGAACGTCGACGCGAAGCCATGGAGAGCGCCATCGCACGAGCGGAGAGCCCCTTTGGCGACATTTGGGCCTACCGCCGACAGAAGGGCGTCGGTCTCGATGCCCCCACGAGGGCGGCGAACGACAGAGTCCTCTGGGACAACCTGACGCCGGGCGACGTCATCGCCGGCATGGCCGACGGCAGAGAGGAACAATTTCTCGTTGTCGCCACCGCCGCCCGCAAACGCGGACTGAAGGTGACCGTCCTCGACAGGCGTCAAGGCGTACGTGGAGTGCTTCTCGATGACTTCGATGCGACACCACGTCACGTCGGTCGAATCGAGATTCCCGAGGACTTCTCCACATGGAATCCGGTCGACGTGAAGACCCTCGCACAGCGGCTGGCGAATTTCCGTCACAGGACACCGAAGGACGACCCTGATACTGCGTCGGACGAGGCCATCACCGGCGACCCGCACTTGCGCGAGCGGATGCGCCACGCGGACAACGCCGACCGCATCCGCCGCGACATCGAGCGGATCGAAGGCGAACTTGCCGCAGAGTCCCGCTCGGTTGCCGCGACCTTCGACCGGGTTCTGGCGCTGTTGCGGGACCGGGGTTTCATCGAGGGTTGGTCCCTCACCCCGGCCGGGTCGATTCTCGCCGGCGTCTTCCACGAGTGCGACATGCTCGTTGCTGAGGCCGTCGAGCGCGTCATTTTCGATGATTTGTCCCTACCCGATCTTGCGGGCGCCGTGTCGGCGCTCGTTTACGAACGTCGCTCCTCGGATGACGTCGACCACCCGTACCCCTCCGACGCGGTCAAACGCGCGATCGACGCACTCGAAGACCTCAGCATCGAGATACGCGATGCCGAGGAGGCGGCGGGGTTGCCGACGCATCGGTTCCCTGACAATGGCTTTGCGAGAGCGGCTTCGGTATGGGCCTCGGGCGGTTCGCTCGATCGCATTCTCGACGTCGTGCCGGACATGGGGGCAGGCGATTTCGTCCGCATGATTCGACAACTCGTGGACCTCTTGCGCCAAATCGAACGCACGACCCCCAACCCGATCCTTGCGAACAACGCGGCCCGTGCCGCCAAGTCGATGTTCCGTGGACTGGTCGTGGGCAGTGAGGTCGTCCAGGGAGACACAGGGCCGTGACGATCGAGAAGGGTGCGAACTGGGGCGAGCTCGTGCAGACCCGCGTCGACGGGTTGGTCGCGACCGGAGACCTGGCTCGCGAACTCGGGTTGGCGGGAGCGGCTACGAACCACCCGGGACCATGGCTGCGACTGCCACTCGATCTCATCGATGTGGTGGCGGTCGATTCGGCGGGCCGGCGCCACGAACGCACCATCGCCAGTTGGCTCGTGGCGGGGAGTCTGCTCCGCGGCGAGTACTGCATCGTCTCGTCCACGTCGTTCGTCGATGGGCGACGCCTCTTCTCGCGGGCCCACCCGAACGACGGTCGCCTCGACTGGCTGGCCGTCCAACCTGCGATGTCCTTGCGGCAGCGCTTGGCGTTTCGCCGCAGAACACACAGCGAGACACACCTTCCGCATCCTCTCGTCGGCGTCGGCACGGGCCCCGGTCTGTCGCGGTCGTTCGTGCGTCCGGTCACGGTTCGTTTCGAATCGTCCGAACCGATCAAGGCAGTCGTCGAATTGACCTCGACCATCCGGCCCGACGCGACGGTCACCCACATTCCCGTCTCGTGAGTGATGACTAGAGTCGGGCCATGAGCGATCTCGCAGAGATGAAGCGCGACGTCGTCGCTGAGATCGACCGACTCGCACCGCTGCTCGTCGAAATCAGCCGCGACATCCACGCCCACCCCGAACTCAACTACGAAGAGACCTACGCACACGACGTCCTCACCGACGCACTCGGTGCGGGTTTCTCGTCGGTCACAAGGTCCGCATTCGGAGTCGATACCGCATTCCACACCTCCAAGGGCGATACGAGCGGTCCCCGTGTCGCCATCGTTCTCGAATACGACGCGCTGCCCGAGATCGGGCACGCGTGCGGCCACAACGTCATTGCGGCCGCCGGGCTCGGCGCATCGCTCGGTCTGGCGCCGTTCATGGGTTCGGCAGGGGGACTACTCGAGGTTTACGGCACGCCGGCCGAAGAGGGTGGCGGTGGAAAGATCGCGATGGCCCGCAACGGAGCCTTCCGGGGCCTCGACGCGGCGATGATGGTGCACCCCGCCGACGTCGACATCACCTCGATGCGCGCCATTGCGATTCATGAATGTTGCGCCCATTTCCACGGCAGCGAGGCGCACGCCGCTGCGGCTCCCCACATGGGCCGAAACGCCCTCGACGGCGCAGTTCTGGCCTACAACTCCATCGCGGCATTGCGACAGCACATCAGACCGACCGAACGGGTGCATGGCATCTTCACCCACGGGGGCGACAAGCCGAACATCGTCCCCAAGTACGCGGCAATGAACTGGTACGTACGTTCCGACACACTCGAAACGTTGAAGCCCCTGAAGCAACGCGTCGAACAATGTTTCAGGGGCGCGGCACAGGCCACCGGATGCGAGGTCGACATCCAATGGGAGGATCACGCGTATGCAGACGTGCGCGATTCGACCGCGCTGTTGACCGCCTACGTCGCCAACGGCCGCGAAGTTGGTCGTGACTTCGTCGCCCCGTCCCCGAACAGCATGGTCGTCGGATCGACCGACATGGGCAACGTGAGCTACCTCGCACCGTCCATACACCCGATGATTCAGGTGGCACCTCGCGGTGTTCCCATCCACACGGCGCGTTTTGCCGACTACGCGGGTGGGGAAGAGGGCGACCGTGCCGCGATCGACGGTGCCAAGGTTCTCGCCCTGACGTCCCTCGACGTGTGGGCAAACCGGCAGTTACGAGAGTCGATCGCCGCGGAATTTGCCGCGATTGGTGGCCTGCCCGACGGGGTTCTTTGACCCTTTTCGGATCCCTGCCCCGCGGGGTCGGGACTTCTAGAGTTGGACGCCGTGACGGTGTACGTGCCCGAGGAGTTCAGTCCAACCGAGGCCGACATCCTGCGTCGCTACTTCACGAACCTCGACTCACCCGTTTTCGCCCTCGTCAACTTGCCCGAAGTCGTGAAGGGGGCCCTCTTCGCGCGCTACAGCCGCAGTGCAAAGAGTTTGCGGCGCCTCTTCCTCGACGAGTTCGTCGGAGAGCTCGACATCCGAGGCGACCAAACCTTCGATGCGACCGTCGGCGTCTCGCGAGCCGAGGATCTCTACGAAAAGGTGTTCGTCGAGTACGGCGACGATTCGGTGGCACAGTTGGGTGGCGTTCACCTTGCCTGTGAGCAGGCATCGAACATACTCACGAAGATCCTCGAGTGGGGCCGGCTCATGAGCTACCTCGAGCAGAGCACGCGGTACATCTCCTACGACGTACGCCTTGGCGGTCGTTACCGCTATTTCCGCGATCCCGACGTTCTCACGGGCAAGTTCGGAACGCGTTACGTGGGCGACATGGACCGGATGTTCGACTCGTACAGCGCCCTGGTCGAGTCGCTGACCGACCACGTGCGCCGCGTCGTTCCGCAGGGCCCAAAGGACAGCGACTTCGTCTACCGACAGGCAACCCGGGCGAAAGCCCTCGACGCCGTGCGCGGCGCCCTTCCGGCGGCGGCCTTGTCGAACGTCGGCATCTACGGAAGTGGTCAGGCCTTCGAAGGTCTGCTGTTGCGCATGCGTTCGAGTTCTCTTCCCGAGGCTCGCCTCTACGCGGATCTGATGCTCACTGAACTGCGCAAGGTGATTCCCAGCTTCCTGCGTCGTGTCGACCAACCCGACCGTGGCGGGAGGTGGTCGCAGTACCTCGTCGACACCGCGACCGAAACCGATCTCGCGGTTCGCGCGCTCTTCGACGACGACGAGGTCGACGACTCGGGCACGGAGTCGGTGACGCTCACCGATTTTGATCCCGATGGCGAAGACAAGCTGCTCGCTGCGATCTGCTACTCGCACACGAACCGCAGCGAAGCCGACATTGCACGCCGAATCGAACGCATGTCACACGAGGAAAAAGTCGCACTCATCAGGGCCTACGTGGGGGACCGAACCAATCGCCGGCATCGCCCCGGGCGCGCCTTCGAACGCACCGACTACCGATTCGACGTACTCTCCGATTACGGGGCGTTCCGCGACCTGCAACGCCACCGTCTGCTCACGATCGAATGGCAGCCGCTCACCCCGAATCATGGCTACGTGCGGCCCGAACTCGTCGACGACGCCGGACAAGCGGGTGTTTTCGATGAGGTGATGCAACGCAGCGCAGCCTTGTACGACGCACTCGCCGTGGAATATCCGGCCCAGGCTCCTTATGCGGTGTCCATGGCCTATCGCATCAGGTATGTGATGCAGTTCAACGCCCGCGAGGCGATCCACATGCTCGAATTGCGCTCGAGCCCCCAGGGCCATCCCGCGTACCGCAAGGTTGCTCTCGACATGCACCGCCTGATTCGCGATCGAGCCGGCCACAAAGCCATCGCTGACGCAATGACACATATCACCACCGAGGCACCCGAACTGGAGCGTCTCGAAGCCGAACGTCGGGCCGAATCGCGTCGCAACAAGTCCTAGCGGCAGCCGACACGACGAGCCTGCACGACGACAAATTCCTCGGATTTGCACGGAGGGGCTCGTGAGCCTCTATGGTGCGCGCCTGAGAGGGCCCGATATGCCTATTATCCCCGCGCGGATCGGTCCCGACGAGAGTTTTGAAGAAAGGTTTCCTGTTCATGGCAAGCAAGAAGGCCAAGCCCAAGAGCGCGGCCCCCAAGAAGGCCGCAGCAGGCAAGTCATCCGCCGGCAAGTCGAACTCGAGCAAGAAGTCACCAAAGGCGTCCGCGAAGGGCGACGACATCGACGACGATCTTGTCACTGGTCCCGTCGACGGCGCCGATGACGACGTTGAGGACATCGTCGAAGAAGAGATCGACCTCGATGCGGATGAAATCGACCCGGAAGAGCTCGACGAAGAGGGTTTCGAAGCTGAAGGCGACGAGTTCGACGATGACGAGGCATTCGTCGAGGACGCCGAGGAGGAAGAGGACGAGGTTGTTCCCGTCGCTCGACGTGCAGCCGAAGACGAAGACGACGAAGACCTGACGACCCCCGACGACGTCGAGGCCGATCTCGACACGATTCTGAAGGATCGCCTTGTTGCGGCCGAAGACCAGCCCAACGAGGATGACGAAGAGCAGGAAGTCGAAGACAGGTCCACCGATGGCGACGCACTGCAGCCGCGTCGCGCAGATGAAGAGATGTGCACGTCGTGCTTCCTTCTCGTGCGGCGCGCCGCGCCGAACTGTCCCGTTGGCGACGACGACTGTCCGATCTTCGCCCGCTGACATCCTGCGTTTGCGATGACCATTCCGACCGATCCCGTCAAGGCGGCTCGAGCCCTGGCGCGCCACGTCCGCAATTCCCATGCGATCGGCAAGGTCGTGGTTGACACCGCCCTGCGCGGTGTGACGGGCAAGGTGCGTGGCGGATCGTCAGGCGCGCCACAGGCGCCGGTATCGGATTCCCCGACCCCGTCCGAGCCCGCTGTCGAACAGGATCCGTACGTCGGTCTGCCTCTGCCCGTCGCCCAGTGGGCGTTGCTCAGTTCGGGCGACGTCGTCGACATGATCGAGAACTGCGACGTGGCTGCGGTGCGCGCAATCGGTGCTTTCGAAGAGACGCATCGTCGGCGACGCCTCGTCGTCCAGGCCGTCAAGAACAGGCTTGCCCAGTGACGGGCGCGACCGTCGATTCCATCGTTCTCGCTTACGCCGAGTCACGCACGGGACAGCGGGGGATCGCTGCCTACAGCTGGCTGGTCTCTGTTCTCCGCACGCACCCGACATCGACCAGCACGACATTGACGTACGGTTCGTCGAGCGCGGTGGTCACCGTTGTCGACGGTGCCGCGGTACTTCACTCTTTGTCGGGCGACCCGGCCGACTCGGCCGCCGTCATCGAACGCGCGAGAGAATCCTTCGGCTCGACGGCATCGCTACGGGGCTTGGCCCTGCCCGGCGACAGGCAGACGAAGAATCTCTTCGAAGAGGCCAGGCTGCCGGCACAAGTGCTGCTGCACTAGCCGGAACACGAAGAGGTCTAGCGACCCTTCCAGTCCGGCGTGCGCTTTTCGATGAAGGCGGTGAGGCCTTCCTTCGTGTCTTCCGACGCCATGATTCCGGCGAACTCGGCGTTGGTCATCTTGATGAGGTTCTCGTCGCTCTCGTACGCAGCGGCAAGGACGACCTTGCGGCTCGCCCAGACTGCCAACGGGGCAGCAGCACAGATCTTGTCGGCAAGCGCGAGCGCGGTGGGCATCACCTGATCGGGTGCCACGCAATGATTCACGAGACCGAGCTCGTGGGCGCGCTGGGCGGCGAGAGGTTCGCCGGTGAGAATGATCTCCATTGCAGCCGACTGGCCGATGGCCCTCGGCAGACGGAACAATCCGCCGGCACCGGCGATGAGATTGCGCTTCACTTCGGCAAGTCCGAAAGCCGAACGGGTCGAGGCAACGACGAGGTCGCACGACAGGACGATTTCGCAGCCGCCGGCGGTCGCGAGGCCATCGACGGCGACGATGATCGGCTTGCGACGGTCACGGTAGGTGAGGCCGGCAAAGCCGCCTCGCTTGGTGTTGAGGGCAGCAGCGTTTCCGGAGTTGATTGCCTTCAGGTCGGCCCCTGCGCAGAACACCGGCTTTTCCTGGCCGGCGGTGTTTGCGGTCAGGATCGCCACCCACACGTCGTCATCGGCTTCGACCTGGTCGACGGCAGCTTCGACGCCGCTCGCCACATCGCCGTTGACGGCGTTGCGGGCCTCGGGACGGTTCAACGTGATGATGCCGATGCGGCCACGCTTTTCGTACTGGACGATGTCAGACATTTTCGGTGCTCGCTTTCGTTTCGGACTGCGAATCCTGGTTGTTGGGACGACGCTGGCCGGGACGACCACCGCGCGGAGCGCCCTTCTTGTCGGCGCCCTTCTTGTCGATCGGACGGGTGGGCCGCAGGGGCCTCGGCATTGCCGCCCCCGGTGCGACCTGAACCCCGAACTTCGTGGCGATCTGGGGGACCGCAGGTGCGAGGCGAGTCACACAGGCCAGCAGCTCGGGTGCAACGACTGCAGGAATGGCCGCCGCATTCAATTGTGAACGAACGGGGCTGAAGGCCGCCGCTTCGAGCATGGCCACCCAACGGTCGGCGGGTGCGTCGACTTCGAGCGCGGCGGACGCGGCTGCAGCGAGACGCGTCGCGAGTTCGGCGGGAAAACGCGCGCCGGCCTTCGGGGGCTGCGAGGAGAGTTTCAAGGCGCGCACGACACGACCGACGCCGAGTGCGGCGTCGATGTCGGACAGCCACTCGGCATGGTCCTTTTCCTGCCGGGCAGCAAGGCCCTCTTTCAACTTCGCGGCGACCGCGCGGGTGGATTCGTCGCGGGCGATCGCGGGGTCGTCACCCGACGTGACGACCGATCGCAGATCGCGCAGGTCGAGCGAATCGATGTCGGCCACTGCCGCATCGGCGCGGTCGAGCCATTCGGCAACTCGCAACTTCGGAAGGAGATTCTCGGCCATCGTGACCAGACCGTCGGCGGGAATGACTTCCTTGCCTTCGGCGGCGAGGACCTTGTTCTGTTCGGCGACCGCGGCACGCACTGCAGGAATGCCACCCTGCAGGACACGTTCGGCGATCGCGCGCTGTGCTTCGGGAAGCGCACCGAGGATTTCGCTGCGATGTGCGCGACCCGGCTTCAGACGCTTGGCCTTCGGACGCTGGGGCAGTTCCGGCGGTGGGGTGAACGGACCGCGCCGCTTGCGGTCGTCTCCGCCCGCCGCCGGGCCATCACCCTTCTCACCACGCGGCCGACGCTTGTCGTCGCGACGCGGACGCTCGGAGCGCGGCGCCTTGGTTTCGATGACCGGCTTGAACGGCTTTTCCGACGTAAGCAATTCGAGGCGATTCGACTTCTCGACACGCTCCTTGCCGGCGACGATCGACAGGATGGAGATGCCGTCGATGTCGAAGTCGGCTTCGACCTTCAGAACGTCGCCGACCTTGGCGCCACCCGACAGGACCGAACCTTCGAGGACACCCTTCGGTTCGCGTGCCCCGGCGGCCCGCCAGGTCCACGTGCCGTCCGGGCGGCTGCTCGTGAGTTCGATTTCGATGCGACGCGACATAGGGACACAACGCTAACGGCTGAAGTCCCATCCGTCTCATTCCTGTAGGTCGGGGATCACGGTCGCGTGACGAGCCCTGACGACTAGGGTCTCCGCGTGGCTGTTTACGCACTTGGTGACCAGGTTCCCGACATCGACCCGACTGCATTCGTGCACCCTGAGGCGACGATCATCGGCAGCGTCACGATCGGCGCCGGCTCGAGCATCTGGCCCGGAGCGGTTCTGCGTGGCGACGACGGCTACATCCGGATCGGGGCCAACACCTCTGTGCAGGACGGCAGCGTTCTTCATACGACGCCCATGTACCCGACGATCGTGGGGGACGAGTGCATCATCGGACACATCGTCCATCTCGAAGGTTGCACCGTCGAGGATCGCGCGCAGGTGTCGAACGGAGCGATCGTCCTGCACCAGGTGATCGTGCGTACGGGGTCGATCGTCGCCGCGAATGCCGTCGTGCTGAACGGCCTCGAGGTGCCGACAGGTGCGCTCGCCGTCGGCGCACCCGCGGTGATCAAGGAAGGCCGCGCAAAAATGGACGTGGTTGCGATGGGAGTGAAGTCCTACGTGCACAAGACGGCGCGATACCGCGCCGAACTGCGCCGTATCGACTGACATGGGTGGCACTGCCGGAGGGTCGTACCACCTTCTTTTGGTCGTGAGCGTCCCCATCGAGAGCGCGGAGTTCGCCGCCGACCTGTTGTGGTCGGCAGGAGCACAAGCCGTCGAAGAGATGCATCCCGTCGAAGGGGTGAAGCCCGACGCGACGGTGGACCTACGCACCGACCTCGGAAGTGAACCTCTTGTGGCGTGGGCGACGATCGTCGACGCCAACCCCGCCGCGCGTGAGTGGTCGGTTCGCGAGCAGGCCGTCGACGCACGAGTCGCCGACACGTGGCGGCAGCACGCCACCGTCACCGTCGTCGACGACGTCAGCATCGTTCCCGCGTGGTTGGAGAACGACTGCGACTCGACCTCCGGCACCGCGGTGCTCATCGAGCCGGGTGGGTCGTTCGGCATCGGTGATCACCCGACCACGCGGGCGACGCTTGCGCTTGCATTGCGGTGTCCCGGGTCGCAGGTTCTCGACCTCGGCTGCGGCTCGGGTGTGCTCGGCATCACCCTTGCCATCACGAGAAGGGCCCGCGTCGTTGCGGTCGACGTTGCTCCCGCGGCCATCGAAGCCACACGGCACAACGCCGGCATCAACGGGGTTGCCGATCTCATCGTCATCGAACATGGCGACGTGCGCTGCGTTCGTGGCACCTACGACCTCGTGCTCGCGAACATCCTGGCGCCCGTCTTGCTGAGCGACGCCGACGACATCGCCGCCCGTGTCGCTGCGCGCGGGACCTTGATCGTCAGCGGCTTCAACGAGGCTCGCCGCTCCGACATCGTCGCCCGCTATTCGACACTCGGCCTCGTTCCACGCGAGACGACCGAAGTCGAGGGCTGGCTAGCCCTTCAGTTCGAGCGTCGTTAGCAGGGGCGCGAAGTCGAGCTGTGCCACCTGGCGCAGATAACGGCGGGCCACTTCTTCGCGGAACTGTCTGCAGAGATCGTCGCGGAAGAATCGTGCACCTTCGCGGATGACGTAGTTCAACAAAAAGAAGCGATAGGCGAGAGGAATGAAGCGCACCTCATCGGCCGTCAATGGATTCACCCCGTGGTAGGCGCGCAAGAAGGCAAGGAATCTCGGTTCGAGCAGGGTGTGCGGGGAATAGGTGAAGGTGGTGCGGTCGCCTGTACTGCTGCTCACCCGCGACAGAAAATAGAAGTCGAAGACGCGCGATTCGAGGCGGAACCAGTCGTAGTCCCAGCGACTGAAGAGGCGAAAGCCGCCGCCGTCATCGGCGTTACCGGCGGCCGCGTTGTTGAAGATCACGGAGAAGTTGCCGAGATTCCAATCGATCAACACGGGGATGCGTTGCCACTCGTCGTAGTGGAATGTTTCGAATTGCAGCAAGAGCTGATGTGTGTCGCGGTGGAGTACGCCGATGTCTTCTGGCAGAAGATTGAAATTCCTCGTTGCGAACGGACTCTCGAGCAAGTCGAGCAGGTGGATCAGATCACCCTTGACCGAATTCGAAGTCGGGGGCAGTTTGCTCGCCATCGGTGCGCACGCGGCGTGGAACTCCGCCATCTCGCGCCCGAGGTTTTCCACCTGGCTCATCGAGAGAATCTTCGGTAGTGATTCGGCGCGAGGAACGTCTTCGTAGAAGACCGCCCAGATCGACCCGTCGTACCACGTGAACGGACGTCCGTCGCGTTCGAGAACGTTGGCGAGGAACGGAGCCCACCGCTGCGTCTCCGGGTTGGTGGCGAGCATCTTTGCGCAACGGTGAAGGCGGTCGTGGTCCTCGGCGAAGAGAAAATACGAACCGTACGACGACACCTTGCAGACGACGGAATCCCCACCGGCGAGCAACACGCGATAGACGCGGTTCGTCGAAACGTTCGCCGATATTTCACGAACGTCGATGATCTGCCGGTGATCCGCGAGATCGGCCCATGCCGCACGAACGACATCGACGGGGGAGACCTCCATGGGTCAATTATTCACGGTGCGCCGCGCATACGGCGCACGTTTCAACTCGCTACGCGACTGCGAACACCGATCGGCGCGATCAAATGGAAACCGGCGGCATGACGTTCCTCTTCGGACTCGCCGCCCCAAAAGCCGTACTCGTGATTCTCACGGGCAAAGTCCCTGCAGGTCTCGAGAACCCGGCACTGCAGGCACACCAACCGGGCCTGCGCCTCGCGACGAACGCGGGCTTGTGGGCGCTCGGCTGTAGGTGGGAAGAAAACCGACGTCAATCCACGACAAGCACCCTCGTGCATCCACGTGTCGACGCTGAATTCACGCCGCGCATACGACTCGACGACCGCCATCTGACCCCTCCGCCAAATTTGGGCTGCTGCTGAACGAGGACAACCTAACAAGATCTAATTTTGAAGTCAATTACCCCATGCAAGTTCTGACGGCAGCGGCGAAAGTCGCCACGTCCTCGGGAGTGGTATCCCATGACGTCATCCAGCGCACCCTCTGCTCTTCGGGGTCCCAGGGCCAAAAGAAGCTGGTCTCACGCAGTCGCTCGGCAATGGGGTCGGCAACGACGGGGTAGAGGCTGTTGACGGCAGGGGGAGCGGTCAGTCGCAACGATGTGATGTCGCGCACCGCCTCGTGGAGCTGAAGAGCCGCGTCGTTTGCCCGGCCTCCGAGGGTCACCCAGAGGTCGTCGCGCAGAAGCGCCCTGAACTGGGCGGCGACGAACCGACCCTTCGAGGGCAGCTGCGTCGTCGCCTTGCGGGCCCATGGTGCGTAGCGCACCGCGCGCTCGACAACCGGATTGCCCGACTGGGGGAAGTACACGATCACCTCACCAAAGACGATGCCGTTCTTGGTTCCGCCGAACGTGAGAACGTCGACCCCTGCGTCGACCGTGAACGAACGCAACTTGTCGGGCCCACCGAGCGCGGCGGTCGCGTTTCCGACGCGCGCACCGTCCATGTGCACGACCATCCCGAGACCGTGGGCTGTCGTGCACAACGTGCGAACTTCGTCGGCGGTGTAAAGCGTTCCGACTTCGGTGGGTTGGGTGATCGACACGATCCGTGGTTGCGCGTGGTGCTGAGAACCCAACCAATGCGAGGCGACCTGCAGGTCGTGCGGGGTCAATTTGCCATCGGCACTCGGACGCACGAGCAACTTCAGACCGGCACGCTCGGGTGCTGCGGTTTCGTCGACGTGGATGTGAGACCACTCGGTACACACGACACAGTCGCCGGGACCGGCAAGGGAACTGAGGGCCGCGACGTTGCCGCCCGTGCCGCCGAACACGAAGAAACTCTTCGTACCGGAACCGAAGAGCCTCTCGAACTCGGCGTAAACCTCGAGAGAAATGTCGTCGTCGCCGTAGGCGCGGGCATGGCCGACGTTCGCAGCAGCGAGAGACTCGATGACCGATGGATGCGCGCCGGCAAAGTTGTCGCTGGCGAAGGATCGAAGCGTGCTCACCGGAGCATTCTCACATCTACGCCGGTGATCGACGCATAATTACGTCATGACGAAATCCACCAAGGGGTCACGACAGCCGACGCTCGAGGGGATGGCCGACGACAAACCCCGTTGCCGGTGGTGTCGACGGGCAATCGCCTCGACGGACGGACCGGGCCGACCCCGCGAGTTCTGTTCGCAGGCCTGTCGACAATGGGACTGGGTTGCACGCCAACGCGCCCGCGAATTGAAACTCTCCGAGGATCAACTTGTCATGACGCGAACAGAACTCGACCAACTCCACGACGCGCTCTACGTCTTGGCCTGTGCGGTTCAAGACGTGCGCCGCGATCTGGAGGACAACGCGAGACCGACGGCCCGTGAATTGGGCGAAATGTTGCGGTGGATCCTGGACTGTGCCGAACCCCTCGACACCATCCGTCTGCGCCCATAATATATCTTATGTAAAATACGGATAAGCCAATGAATCAAAGGGAATCTGACGGATCCCTGCCCGAATTCATGGCAGTACTCTGCGCGGCGTGGCAAACGGCGCGCAGGACCCGGGGCAAGTCATCTCGGCACTCGAAGATCTTCGGCGAGCCGACATCGACTGGCGCAACGGCCGCGCATTCAGCCTCACGTATCTGGCAACGCCCGAGGCGCTCGAGCTGTCCGAGCGCGCCTATGCGATGTACGCCGGCGAGAACGCCCTCAACGTGGCTGCCTTTCCCAGCCTGCGGCGGATGCAGGCCGAGGTGCTGGGTTTCGTCTCGGAGCTGTTTCACGCCCCGTCAGGTGCTGCGGGCTTCATGACCTCGGGCGGGACCGAGAGCCTGCTCATGGTGTCGTATGCCGCCAAGCAACGTCGTCCCGAGGTCGCCCGGCCCAACATCGTGCTCCCCACCTCCGCCCACGCAGCCTTCGAGAAGGCCTGCGCGTATTTCGGCATCGAGAGCCGCCGTGTGCCCGTGCGCGCCGACTGGCGCGCCGACGCGGCCGCTATGCGCGATGCAATCGATGACTCCACCGTGCTGATGGTCGCCTCCGCCCC
>JBBANY010000015.1:0-36754 GCA_040401695.1 Ilumatobacteraceae bacterium | reverse complement strand
TCGATACCCGTGTTCAACAGGTCCTCGGGCAGGGTCAACGTGAGACGTCCCGAACCGCCCGGGAAGAGACCTCCGAAGAGTTCCTGGAAATTGCGGGCGACGTCCTGGAACGCGGTACCGAACACCGACTGGATCTCTTCGTCGACTGCCTTGATGACGCGCAGAAGATCCCGTCGAGTGTTGCGCACGTCCTCGAGCTGGGCTTCGAGGAATTCGTGGCGCTTCTGGAGCTCCGTGAACTCTTGCAGCGCGAGCGGATTGATCGGACCCATGAGGCGTAACTCACGTTCGAGTTCACGCACTCGCGCAATCGGGGTGATGCCTTCGGCAATAGGCGGCATCTCCGTCGCCTCGGCGACTTCGGGTTCGACCTCGAGATCGCGACGCAGTGATTCGACGGCCGCTTCGAGTCTCATCCGCACTTCGGCCTCGTCGATCTCGATGCGCCGGCCGCGTTCGCGCTGTTCGTCGAGTTCGCGTTCGGTCGCCTGCCGTTCGCGTCGTGCCGTGTCGAGTCGTGCCGCGACCTCGCGCACCTCGTCGCTTTGGCGGCGACGGGCCTCGTGAAGTTCGACGAGCAAGGCCTCCGTGGTGATGCGGTGCCGGTCGACGAGGTCGCTGAGACCGACGATCGCATCGAATGCGCGCTGCAGACGAATCCGCTGCTCTGCGGCCTGCGCGCGCGCGTCGGCGTCGGCGGCCAGACGGGACTCGGTTTCGTCGAGTCGGCGCTGCACGAACTGCTGACGCTCGACGAGGCCGACGGACTTCACCTCGAGGTCTTTGCGCCGCAATGCCAGTCGCGAGGCCTCGGCATCAAGCCCCGCTCGTGCGGCACCGATGGTGCGCATCGTCTCGGCCTCCATCGCCTCGTCGGCTTCGAGACGCGGAAGAACTGCTTCGAGCTCCGCAAGCCGCGACGCTGCCCGTTCGAGACGGCCCGAGACGTCGTCGCGCTGCGAGCGAACGGCATCGAGCTCGGCCATGACTTCACGCCGCTCCCCCGTCACTCGTTGCAGACTCTCGGCCGCTGACAGACGTGCACGCGTCAGGTGTTCGTGACGACGCTCGAGTTCGGCGAAGGAGTCACGCGCGGACTGCATTTCGGCCCGGGCGCGCGCCAACTCGCCGGCGCGGCGTTCTGATTCGGTGTTCGCCTCGGACTGCCGTGCAACCGCATCGTCGAGCGCGGCCGCGGTCACCGCATCGGCCTGACCACCGATGCGCCACCCCGATGGCGCGAAGCGATCGCCACGACGCGTGACCACGTGCAGCATGGGATTCGAGAGTGCGATGTCGACCGCAGTCGCCCACGAATCGGCGATGAACGCTCGTGAAAGCAGCGTGTCGAGCAGAGCATCGATCGCACCCGCATCGAGTCCGGCGGCACGTACGACTCCGCGAACCGGTCGTGCGCCGGCGGGGGCGGCCACGATCGATTCGCGCGCACCACCGAGTGCCAGAACTGCGCCATTCACGTTCATCGAATCGAGGCTGGACAAGGCTGCGCGCGCGGCAGACGCATCGCGCATCACGATGCCGGCGACCGCATCGCCGAGGGCCGCGTGCACCGCGGCCTCCCATCCGTCTTCGATGCGAACGAGGTCAACGAGGGCACCAACCACGCCGTCCACGTCGGCAAGATGCTGCAGTCCGGCGCGGCTGCGTGCGGTTTCGAGAGCTTCGCGCAGCACCTCGACGCGGGCGTTCCAGTGCGCCAGTGCTGCAGCCGCGTTGGCGCCGGCTTGCGTGGCTGCGTCGAGCGCGACTTCGGCGGCGGCCCGACGTTCGGACTGGCCGCGCACCTCGTCCTCGATGCGCTTTGCCGCGCCTTCGGCTGATTCGTATTCGTTGCCGAGGCGCTCGACGTCGGCCGCGAGACGCATCGCCCTGTCGTCGAGCTGCGCGATGCGTGTGGCGACACGCTGCAGTTCGGCACGGTCGCGTTCGTCGTTTGCGCGCAGGGTGCGCAGTTCTCCGCGCACCTCGGCAGCCGCACTCGCCGCAACGGGTGTCGGCATCTCGGGAACATCGTCGTCACCCGCGGCTTCCCGGCGCGCGGCGAAATCTGCTTCATCGCGCTCGAGCGACTCACGCTCGGGATCGACGAGCGATAGTTCCGCGTTTATCGAATCAAGTTCTTCCCGCAGCGCTGCCGCGTCGACCTCGAGCGAGGCCATCACGTCGGCGTCCATGAACTGACTCCGGTCACGCTCCATCGAACGACGCCGCTCGGCCAAAAGCGCCGCAAGGCCGCGCGCTCGCTCGCGCAGTTGCTCGACGCGCACCAACTGGTCGCTGACCCCGGTGTCGCCGAGAGCGGTCAGTTCGGCCTCGGACGACAACACCAGGGTGTCGAGCCCGGCGAGGCGAGCACGCAGTTCCTGCTCGGTGCGCACACCGTTGGCCTTGTCCCCGGCGAGGGCCACGAGACGGGCGCGGGTCGAGGCGATCTCGCGACCCGCGACGTAGATCTGGAGCGCCTTCAGTTCTGTGACGAGTTCGCCATGTCGGCGCGCCGCTTCGGCCTGACGTTCGAGCGGGCGCAACTGACGGCGCACCTCACGGATGAGGTCCTGGACGCGCAGAAGGTTGGCTTCGGTGCTGTCGAGGCGCCGTTCCGCTTTTTCCTTGCGCTTGCGGTACTTCAACACGCCGGCCGCCTCTTCGATGATGGCGCGGCGGTCTTCGGGGCGTGCGTTCAGCACGGCATCGATCTGGCCCTGACTGATGATGACGTGCTGCTGGCGACCGACGCCTGCGTCGGACAGCAGTTCCTGCACGTCGAGCAGTCGACACTCGACGCCGTTGATCGAATATTCGCTTTCACCCGAACGAAAGAGCGTGCGACCGACCGTGACCTCGGTGAATTCGATCGGCAAGAGGCCCGCGGAGTTGTCGAGTGTGAGCACCACCTCGGCACGACCGAGGGCGGGTCGCTTTTCGGTGCCCGCGAAGATGACGTCGTCCATCTTCTGGCTGCGCACGGCCGACGGTGCCTGCGCACCAAGGACCCACGCGATGGCGTCGACGACGTTCGACTTGCCCGAACCGTTGGGGCCAACGACGACGGTGACCCCGGGTTCCAGTTCCATCACCGTGGTGTCGGCGAAGGATTTGAAGCCTTTCAGGGTCAGGGACTTGAGAAACACAGCGATCCGAACTTACAAGATCGGGCAGATTCGGACCGCCTTCCGCGAGCCCATCAGCGCTGACAGACGGGACAAAAATGGGTCGATCGACCCGCCCCCGTCACGCGGCGGATGACCCCCCGGCCGCACGTGATGCACCGCTCCCCCTCCCGCGCGTACACGCGGTGCTCGGTCTGGAAAATGCCCTCACGGCCGAGCGCGTCGACGTATTGCGTGTCGGACAGAGTCGACCCGCCCGCGGCGACGGCTTCGCGAAGGACCTCCACGGTCATACGGTGCAGCAACTTCAACTGCGCGGTTGCCAGTGTGTCGACCCGGCGATCCCAGCGCAGGCGTGCGCGGTGCATGATCTCGTCGGCGTAGATGTTGCCGATGCCGGCAATGATCGCCTGATCAAGGAGCACCGCCTTCAGGCCACGGCGACGACCCGCGACCGCATCACGGAACGCGTCGAAGTCGAAGTCGTCGACGAGAGGGTCGAGGCCGAGTCGACCGACTTCGGGAACGAGGTCGTCATCGGGGTTGAAGACGACGACCTCACCGAACGTGCGGGGGTCGACGAATCTCAACTCGGTCGGGTCGGCACCACTGCGTTCGAGCAGCAGTGCGACGTGCGTGTGCGCCTCGCGGGGAGAGTCGGGTGCCGCGAGCAGCAACCGCCCGCTCATGCGCAGGTGCACCATCATCGAGTTGCCGTTCGCGAGATCGAAGAACAGGTACTTGCCGCGTCGACGCGTCGTGGTGAAGGTCTCACCGAGAAGACCCGCCCGCACCACCTCGGGGCCCGTGCGGCGCACACTGCGCAGCCGGCCGATGTCGACCCTGGTCACTCGTGATCCGACGACCGCGGCGTCGAGCGATCGTCGCACGGTCTCGACTTCGGGCAGCTCGGGCATGCAGCGGCTCAGCCGTCGGTCGGTTCGGGCAAACGACCGAGAGCGTCCTCTGCCGCCACTTGCTCGGCGTTCTTTTTCGACGGCCCGGTTCCAACCGCTTCGACGTCTCCGACGATGACACGCGCCGTGAAGGTCTTCGCGTGGTCGGGACCCTCGCTGTCGACGACGTAGCGAGGCGCGGACAAACCCAGACGCGCAGCGCGCTCTTGCAACACGGTCTTTGCGTCGAGCTTGTCGATGTTGGGCAACGCTCGCTGCATCGCGGGCAACAACAACCGCTTCACCTTGTCATAGGCGACGTTCGGCCCCGCATCGAGGTAAATCGCGCCAATGACGGCCTCGAAGGCGTCGGACAGGATCGACGTCTTCGTTCGTCCACCCGCAGCATCCTCGCCGCGGCCCAACAACAACGCAGGACCGAGGTTCACCTGACGTGCCAGTGACGCGAGAGCCTTCGCATTGACGACGCTCTTGCGCAGGTCCGTCAGGCGACCTTCCGGAAGATCGCCGAACGTGGTGAAGGCAATGTCGGCGACGACCCATCCGAGAACCGCATCGCCGAGGAATTCGAGACGCTCGTTCGACTCGGGTGCTTCGACCTCGGCCTGCCACGAACGGTGCTGAAGGGCCCGTACGAGCAGCGTGGGATCGGCGAACTCGTGGTCGAACCCGACTGCAAGTCGGGCGAGTGCCTCAGGATCCGGATGAGACTCGACCATAGACGTAGTCGACGGCATCGCGCACCGTCTTCAGGTCCTGCAGGTCTTCGTCCTCGATGCGGAATCCGGCGACGACGTCGGCGAGTTCTTCCTCGAGGGCCTCGACGAGCTCGATGAGTGCCAGCGAGTCGGCGTCGAGGTCGTCGACGAAGGACTGACCTTCGGAGATCGCACCCGGATCGATTTCGAGAATCTCGGACAGTTGGTCGCGAACGATCGCAAAAATTCCGGCCCGATCGATTGATGCCATGTCTGTCTCCTGTGGTGTTGCGGTTGGGTGCTCGTCAGCGCCCGTCGTTGACGGACGTGTCCGAGATTAGACCGATTGCCGAGCGAATGGCCTCGACCATGCCTGAATCGACCATTTCTTTGGCGACTTTGATGCCGTTCAGCATCGCGCGGGCCGAGGACGAACCATGCGAAATGATGCAGACACCGTCGACGCCGAGCAGGATCGCGCCACCGTACGTGTCGGGGTCGAGTGATTCGTAAAGCGGCAACAGCGCCGGCAACAACGCATCCGCGTGCACCTTCAGGTCGGGACTGGAACCGAACGCCGAGAACAGCGCCTTGACCACCGTCTTCAGACTGCCCTCGAGCGTCTTCAGCACGACGTTGCCCGTGAAGCCGTCGGTGACGACCACGTCGACATCGGGCGTCATGATGTCGCGACCCTCGACGTTGCCGATGAAATTGATGCCCGGTGCGACGGAGAGGAGTTCGTAGGCCTCTTTGCGCAGCGTGTCGCCCTTTCCGGGTTCCTCACCGATCGACAGCAGTCCGACGCGCGGGTTTGCAATGCCAAAGCGCCGCGCCGAGTAGATCGAGCCCATCACCGCGAACTGCACCAGCCAGTCGGCCTGCACTTCGGCGTTGGCACCTGCGTCGAGGAGAACAGTGGGCGTGTGACCGGGAACCGGGATCGGCGTGGCGATGGCCGGACGGTTCACACCCTTCACGCGACCCATGCGCAACAATGCCGAAGCCATGGTTGCGCCGGTGTTGCCCGCAGAGATCATTGCCGAGGCTTTGCCGTCGCGCACCGCTTCGGCGGCACGAACGAGGGTGGAGTCCTTCTTGCGCCGCACGCCACCTGCCGGGTCTTCGTCCATCGCGATGACCTCGTTGGCGCGGATCACGTCGAGCGACGAAATGTCGACCGAGGTGAGTGAAGCGAGGTTGTCGGGTCCGACAAGCACGCAGGGGATGCCGGCGGCGACCGCGTCGAGGGTCCCCTTCAGGATTTCATCGGGAGCTTTGTCGCCGCCGAGTGCGTCGACCGCAACGGGAAGATTCACGGGGCGAGATTAGGCGACTTCGACGGCGGTACGACCCTTGTACCAACCGCAACCACCACACACCACGTGCGGCTTCTTCGCCGCGCCACAATGGGGGCACACGCTGCGCGACGGCAGTTCCATGCGCATGTTCGCGGACTTGCGGCTGTGGGTTTTCGCCTTCGACTTCTTTTTCTTGGGTACAGCCACGATGGTCTCCGTTGGACGTCTTTCTCAGCCCCGAGAGGTTATCGGCGCGACGGGAGTTTGCGCCCACCCACGATCAGCGGTCGTCGAGCCGCTCACGCAGGGCGTCGAGGGCGGCCCAGCGGGGGTCGGAAGCACCGACCACGCAGCCACAGTCGGCCTCGGTGGGGTTCGATTTGTCGGCCCCACAGACCGGGCACAGTCCGGGGCAGTCGGCACGGCACAGGGGTGCGTCGGGCAGTGCCAGCAGCAGATGCTCGCGGACCAGTGGCGCGAGAAGCAGTTGCTCACCCTCGAGCGGATAGGCGTCGGGGTCGGTGATCTCGCGTTGGTACAACTCGCCGATCTCGACGGTGACGGTGTCACGCACCTCGGCGAGGCACCGACGGCACGTGTCGCGGTACCGGGCCGACACCGTGCCGCGCACGACGATTCCGGTGTTCGTCGATTCGAGATGAAACGCGATGGGAACGTCCTGGGTGGCGATGCGGTCGTCGCCAAGCTCGAGCAGGTTGCTGTCGACGGCGACGTCGACGTCCTTCACATTGCCGACGCGCCGCAACACCTCGGCGACGTTGACGACGAGACCCGAAAGAGGAGATGTCACGACTGCTCGCCGACGCTCAGAAGCGGTCTTGGTCGAAGAACCCCTGGATCTCGCCCGAGGGATCGGTCGGCTGCGGCTCGTCGGTGTCGGGTCGGTTGCCGATGGAAAGGCGTTGACGACCCGTGGCCACGGTCTTCATGAGACGGTCGAGCAGGATCTCGAAGCTGCCGAGTCGCTGGTCGAGGAAGTCTTCGGTCTCCATGCGCAGACGACGTGCGTCAGCCTCGGCGTTCTCGACGACCGTTCGCGCCCTGGATTCGGCGGCGCGCACGACCTCGGTGCGCTGCACCATGCGCTCGGCCTGGACGCGAGCGGCTTCGATGATTTCGTCGGCTTCGCGGCGCGCCTTGTTGACGAATTCCTGCTTCTCGCGCAGCATCCACCGCGCCTGGCGCAATTCTTCGGGCATTCGCGCGAGGGCATCTTCGAGGATCTCGATGATCTCGTCGCGATCGATACGCGGCGTGCTCGAGAGCGGCATGTTCGGCGCCGACGCGATGATGTCGAGTGCGCGACGCACCAAAGCCTCGGCGTCACCCATCTGCGGCTCGACGGGTTGCTGGTCGAAGTCGTCGTAACCGTCGTCGTAGCTCATGAGAAGATCTCCTTCAGCGCCGCAGTGACGTTGCTCGGCACCATGGACGAAGGGTCGCCACCATACTGGGCGATCTCGCGCACGAAGCGGCTGCTCACCGACGATCGCTCGGGACTGCACGGAAGATAAACGGTGGGGACACCGGCAACGGCGAGATTGGTGTGCGCCATTTGCTGTTCGATCTCGAAGTCACCCGAGTTGCGCAGGCCCTTCACGATGAAATCGACGTCGGCGGCCTTTGCCGCATCGACCGCAAGACCGGGAAACGCCTTGACCGAATACTTGCCCGCGCAGGGCCCGTCGGCGAGTGCACCGTTGATGAGGTGGATGCGCTGTTCGACGGTGAACACCCCGCCGTGCTTTTCGGGGTTGTGGAGAATGGCGATGACGACGTGACCGAAGAGCCGGGACGCCTGTTCGATCACGTCGACGTGACCGAGATGAATGGGATCGAAACTGCCCGGATAGAGGACCTTCGTCATGCACTCATAACGGTACAACCGCACGTTCACGACCCGTCGGCATTCACCCCGTCACGGACGAAAAAACCCACTGTTGTGCGCCCGTAGTCACGCCGGCGGACGGCCTTCCAGCCCTGCGGCACTTCGTTGTGCACCGCAGCCCGCGTTTCGGTCTCGATCACGAGCATGGCGGCGGGACCGGCCGACTCGACCACAGAAAAAATCTCGTTCCAGTGCTGGAAACCATAAGGAGGGTCGGCAAGAACCAGCGTGGCATCGACGAGTTCCTCGCGCAGGCGCAATGCACCGGCCGAAACCATGTCGCGGACGATGTCGAGAGGGACGACCCGGGACACGTCGCCGATGCCGAGCGCGTCGATGTTTCCCTTCAGCACACCGAGAGCGCGACGATCACTTTCCACGAATGTGCAGCGCGCCGCACCGCGCGACAGCGCCTCGATGCCGAGCGCGCCCGAGCCCGCGAAGAGGTCGACGACCACGGCACCATCGACGGCATCGATGCTGCCGAGCGCATTGAACACCGCTTCGCGAACCTTGTCGGTTGTCGGGCGGGTCGCGTCGCCATCCGGGCCATCGATGCGCCGACCCCGCAAGTCGCCCGCAACCACACGCATGAGTGCAGTCTGTCAGGCAATAATCGATCCGTGCAGCAACCACCGCCCGAGAGCATCTGCGTCGACTGCGGCGGGGTTGCCCACCTTCTCACTCCCCCACGCGAGGACGGCGCGTGGTTGGTCGGCGACGTCGTGACCTACCGCTGCAGGGACTGCCGCGACAGATGGGACATCATTCTCGAGAGCGACGACGTCGAGTCGCCCGACGACTGATTTCCGTCGACTCAATTCCGGACAACAAAGTCTTCGCGCCCGGGATTCTCGATGAAGAGTTGCACCTCGTCGCGAATGTGGGGATGGGCAGCGAGGCTGGTGTCGTCGCCGACGAGGTCGACAGCAACGTCACGGGCCGCCTCGATGAGATCTCGATCGGTCTTCAACGATGCGAGTTTGAGATCGTCGCTGCCGCCGCTCTGTCGTTTGTCCATGATCGTGCCCTCGCCGCGCAGCTGAAGATCGACCTCGGCCAACTCGAAGCCGTCGGTCGACGCGACGAGAGCTTCGATGCGTGGCTTCATTTCGGCGATCAGTTCGTCGTCCGACAATCGGGTCACGAGCCAACAGGTCGACGCCTTCTTGCCGCGACCGACGCGGCCACGCAGCTGATGCAACTGTGCGATTCCGAATCGATCGGCATCGAGTATCACCATCTGCGTCGCGTTGGGCACGTCGACTCCGACCTCGATGATGGTGGTTGCGACGAGCACGTCGAGGTCGGCCCGACGGAAAGAATCCATCACGACGTCCTTTTCGGCCGACTTCATGCGGCCGTGCATCAGGCCGATGCGCAGTCCCGCCAGTTCGCCGTCGCGGAGCTCAGCGAACGTCGCCTCCGCCGAGGCCGCCTCGAGCTTGTCGCTCTCCTCGATGAGCGGGCACACCACGTACACCTGGTCTCCACGACCGACTGCCTCGCGAACCGCGGCCCACATCGCACCAGTCTCTGCGTCACCTGCGACCGCGTGCGTGACGATCGGGGTGCGACCCGGTGGCATTTCATCGAGCACACTGACATCGAGGTCTCCGAAGATCGTCAATGCCGCGGTGCGGGGAATCGGCGTTGCGGTCATCACCAAGGTGTCGGGGCGGATCTCCGACATTTCGCGCAATCTCGCCCGCTGCTCGACTCCGAATCGGTGCTGTTCGTCGACGACCACGGCGCCGAGCGACTTGAACTCGATCCCCTTCTGAATGAGGGCGTGGGTTCCGATGGCGATGTCGATCGAGCCGTCGGCGAGGCCAGCGACGACACGCCGACGCTGGTCACCCGTGACGCGGTTCGTCAGCAATTCCACCCGCACCGGTCGGTCACCGAAGAGATTCTCGGGGTCGGTGACGACGAGACCATCGAGTAGTCGCGTCACACCCGCGAAATGCTGCTCGGCGAGCACTTCGGTCGGGGCCATCAACGCACCTTGGTATCCGCCTTCGACCGCGGTCAACAGCGTCGCAACCGCGACAACCGTCTTGCCGCTACCGACATCGCCCTGGAGAAGTCGGTTCATCGGCACCGTTCTCGACATGTCCGCGGTGACTTCATCGATGACGCGCCGTTGCGCGGAGGTCAAGGGGAACGCAAGGTTTTCGACGAATTGGTTCACGAAGACTCCACGCGCCGAGTGCGCAATGCCGCGAGCGGACTGTTCGATGCGCTTCTTTTCCCGCACGAGGTAGGTCTGCACGCGAAGCAGTTCGTCGAACGCGAGCCGGCGTCGTGCGCTTTCCACTTCGTCCATCGAGGACGGCAGGTGGATCGACTTCATCGCCTCGAAGCGCGGTACGAGGTGGTACTTGCGTCGCACGGTTTCGGGGACCGGGTCGACGACACCGCGCGGAGCACACTTGCGCAGTGCGATCTCGACCCATTTCGCCATCTCCCATGTCTTGACTCCGTTGTCGCCGCTCTGGGGGTAGATGGGCACGATGCGACCCGTGCGGTCACCGATGAGATCGACGATGGGGTTCGTCATCTGCAACGCGCCCCGGTACGTGTCGGGCTTGCCCCACACCGAAATCGTGAGACCGGCGTACAACTGTCGGCTGCGCCACGGTTGGTTGAAGAACGTGAGGGTGAACTTGCCGGTGTCGTCGCCCACGCGGGCGGTGACCATCGATCGTCCGTTGCGCGTGACCCGCTTGTCGACCGACAGCACGTCGACGACGACCAGCGCCGATGCGCCGGCAACAAGGTCACACACCCGACACTCTTGCGTGCGATCCACCCATCGGCGGGGGTAGTACATGAGGAGATCGAGGACGCTGTCGACTTCCAACGCGTGGAGGTCCGCCAGTCTCTTTTCGCCGATGCCCTTGAAACCCTCGAAGTCCTTCGCCTCCAATTCGGCGAGCGTCAAGGGCTCCGTGCCGGGTTCTTCCGTGGGTTCGGTTTTCCTACTCGACACCGAACAAGTATGGGTACAGCGGCTGGCCACCGTGGTGGACCTCGACCGTGATGCCGGGGTGATGCTCGGCCATCCACGCCGACAGTTCGGCCGTCATTTCGGTGGTCGCGTCGGCCCCCACCAGAACCGTCAGAATCTCGCGCTCGGGCGAAACGAGATGGTCGAGCAGTTGGGTCGTGGCGGCGCGCCAGGTTCCGCCGATCGCCACGATGCCATCCCCACGAACGATGCCGATCCAGTCACCGGTCGTGATGGAGCCCGCATCGCTGTCGGTGTCGCGGACTGCCTGCGTGATTTCGCCCGTCGCCACGCTTGCGGCTGCGGCGCTCATTTCGCGCGCATTGTGTTCGGCTGACGCCTCGGGGTCGTACACCACGAGCGACGCAAGCGCTTCGGGCATCGAACATGAGGGGACGACGCGCACGTCTTTCTTCGTCAGGTCGCCGACCTGGTTTGCCACAGGAATGATGTTCTTGTTGTTCGGCAGCAGAACGATCTGGTTTGCGTTCATACGTTCGACGGCGTCGAGAAGCTCTGCCGTCGACGGATTCAACGACTGCCCGCCCGACACGACACCGTGGACGCCGAGTTGGCCGAACAATTCGGCGATGCCGTCACCACTCGCAACCGCGACCACGGCGCACGTCACGGGCGGCAGCGAACTCGAGTGCTGCCCTCCGTGGCCAACCCGCGCCGGATGCACCACGTCGCCAGCGTCGACCCCGAGTTCGGCTTCCCGCTTCGCGTGTTCGTCGGCGACCTCCTCGAACAGGTCGGTGACGCGAATGGCGCGAGGACGGCCACCGAGCTCGAGAGGTGCCTCGATTGCGGCACCGATGTCGTTCGTGTGGATGTGGCAGTTGTAGAGCCCATCGCCGCCGACAACGACGATCGAGTCACCGATACGACCCCACGCTTCCATGAAGGCACGGTGCCGGTCGTCGGCAAGGTCGAGGAGGAACATCACCTCGTAACGCAGTTCGCTGACATCGACTCCTTCGTCGGACGAACGATGCGCGACCGATTCGAGTGCATCGAGGTCCGGCCCGGCCGACTCGTCGGGCTCGGGCAGTGCGACGCCGGCCACGACATGGAGGAACGCATCGAGCAGGAGGAGATAACCCGCCCCACCCGCATCGACGACCCCCGCCTGTTTCAGGACGGGAAGCATCTCGGGTGTGCGTCGCAATGCATCGCCGCCGGCTTCGCGCGCGGCGAGTAGAACGGCGGCGAGGTCGTCACCCGCGGCTGCGCGTGCGGCCGCCGCATCGGCGGATTCGCGAACGACGGTGAGAATGGTTCCTTCGATCGGCTTCAAGACCGCTTCGTACGCCGACTTCGATGCCGCGGACAGTCCGTCGGCGAGCGTCGTTGCGGCGACACCGGCGACATCCGATGGGGCGAACGTTGCGGCAAGGCCACGCAGGACCTGCGAAAGGATCACGCCGCTGTTGCCCCGCGCACCCATCAACGCGCCATGGCTGACGCCGCCGCACACGGTTTCGAAGGAAAGGCCCGACTTGGCAATGCGGTCGTCCACCTCGGCGATGACCGCATCCAAGGTTCGAGCCATGTTCGTTCCGGTGTCTCCGTCGGGCACCGGGTAGACGTTCAGACGGTTGATCGCGGATTGATGTCGGCGGATCGTGTCTCGGAACGTGGCGACGACGTCGCGGATTTGCTCGGCAGAGAGCCGGTCGGGGCCAGGCACGGGGCAGATCGTAATGATTCGACACGGCACGGGCGTTCCCCATCTCGAATCGGGCTCGGACAACGCGGGGAAACGGGGCCCGGCTGGTTGGGCCTCGGAAGGTGCGCTGTTAGCCTCGTCTCTCATGTCGGCTAAGTGTCAGGTCTGCGGTAAGGGCCCCTCGTGGGGCATGTCGGTGTCGCACTCGCATGTGCGCACCAAGCGCCGCTGGAACCCGAACATCCAGCGCATCCGTGCGCTCGTCGGTGGCGCGCCCAAGCGTCTCTACGTGTGCACCGGTTGCATCAAGTCCGGCAAGGTCGTCAAGGCCGGCCGCTAGTCCGCCGCGACCGAAGTCTGCGAGACTGCACCACATGCAAGGGATCATCAAGGCCTACGACCCGGGGTCGGGCGATGGCGTTGTCATCAGTGACAAAGATCTCAGCGAGTACAACCTCGCCCCCAATGCGCTCGAAGGATCGATCTTCCGCATGCTGCGGCAGGGCCAGCGCGTGGTTTTCGCCCTCGATTCCGAGGGTCGGGCAACGCGCCTGAGCCTCGGTTCCGAGTCCGACATGGGCACCCCCGGCTTCTGACCGGTTCACCCGAAGTTCTCGCTGCAGCCCCTCAGGGTTTATCGTTTTCCCACTGAGTTTTTCCGTCCGAAAATCTCGGCACCCCCCGATCGAAAATCCCCGCCAAGGAGGACGCGTGAGCGCCACCACCAAGAACGCCAAACTGCAGCAGTGGGTCAAGGACTGGGCTGCAGTTCTCGAGCCGAGTGACATCTATTGGTGTGACGGCAGTGCGGAAGAGTACGACCGTCTGTGTCAACTACTCGTCGATGCGGGAACCTTTACGAAGCTCGACGAAGCGAAGCGTCCGAACAGCTACTGGGCGCATTCCGACCCGGGTGACGTTGCGCGCGTCGAAGACCGCACGTTCATCTGCTCGAAGGATGCCGCCGATGCCGGACCGAACAACAACTGGCGCCACCCCGACGAGATGCGCCAAGAGTTGAAGTCCCTGTACAAGGGCGCGATGAAGGGTCGCACGATGTACGTCGTGCCGTTCTCGATGGGACCACTCGGGTCGCCCATCGCCCACATCGGCGTGCAGCTCACCGACTCGGCCTACGTCGCGGTCAGCATGCGCATCATGACGCGAATGGGCCAGGGTGCACTCGACGTCCTCGGCGACAGCCAGTGGGTTCCCTGTGTGCACTCGGTCGGCGCCCCCCTCGCGGCGGGTCAGGCCGACGTCGCCTGGCCGTGCAACCCCGACAACAAGTACATCGTCCACTTCCCCGAGACGCGCGAGATCTGGAGCTACGGCTCGGGGTACGGCGGCAATGCATTGCTCGGCAAGAAGTGTTTCGCGCTGCGCATCGCGTCGGTGATGGCACGTGACGACGGTTGGCTCGCCGAGCACATGCTGATCCTCAAGCTGACGAACCCGAAGGGCGTCTCCAAGTACATCGCCGCGGCGTTCCCGTCGGCGTGCGGCAAGACGAACCTCGCGATGCTCGTTCCGACGATCCCGGGCTGGAAGGCCGAGACCATCGGCGACGACATCTGCTGGATGAAGTTCGGAGACGACGGCCGCCTCTATGCCATCAACCCCGAGGCCGGCTTCTTCGGCGTCGCGCCGGGCACCGGATACGACACCAACGCGAACGCGATGGAAACGCTGTGGGGCAACTGCCTCTTCACGAACACAGCGCTCACCCCCGAGGGCGACGTGTGGTGGGAGGGCATGAGCGACGATGCGCCGGCCCGCGCAACCGACTGGCGCGGCAATGCCTGGACGCCCGAGACGGAAACTCCTGCTGCACATCCGAATGCGCGTTTCACCGCGCCCGCATCGCAGTGTCCGTCGATCGCGTCCGAGTGGGAAGACCCGCGTGGTGTTCCGATCTCGGCGATCCTCTTCGGCGGACGCCGCCGCACCACCGTTCCGCTGGTGACGCAGGCATTCGACTGGGCGCACGGGGTGTTCCTCGGCTCGATCATGGCCTCGGAAACGACGGCCGCACAGGCCGGCGCCGTGGGCAAACTGCGCTTCGACCCCATGGCCATGTTGCCGTTCTGCGGATACAACATGGCCGACTACTTCGGACACTGGCTGCGCGTCGGTTCGCGCGGCAAGGCGGAGAATCTGCCCCAGATCTTCTTCGTCAACTGGTTCCGCCGCGACGAGGATGGCCGCTTCCTGTGGCCCGGCTACGGCGAGAACAGCCGTGTTCTCAAGTGGGTGTTCGAACGAGTCGACGGATCTGCGAAGGCCGTCGAAACACCGATCGGATTCCTGCCGACGCCGACCGATCTCGACACGAGCGGTTTGTCGGTCAACGCGGCCGATCTCGAGGAGATTCTCTCCGTCGACGTCACCGGATGGCGCGAAGCGATTCCACAGATCCGCGAGCACTACGCGGCGTTCGGGCCGAAGTTGCCGAACCAACTGCTCGAGTCGCTCGACTCACTCGACAAGTCCCTCGCCAACGCCTGAGCCTTCTCGGCGCCCCAACTTAGGGTTCTCGGTGCATGGCTACCCGTTTTTCGGGTAGCCATGCACCGAGAAACACTTGGCTATTGGCCGACGAGGAGGGCCCGGATCCCGAGGCCCATCAAGAAGAGTCCTCCCCCGCCGTAGAGCAGGTAAAGCTTCTTTTTCATTTGGTTGCGATACGAGTAGATGATCGCGACGGCGATGATGGCGACGAAGCCGTAGAAGGCATGGAATGCCGGGAACTCGAGTTTGTACTTGTTGACGAGAGCAACGCCGAGTGCCACCTGAACGAACACTGCGACTTCGGCAACCGCGATGAACCACCACAGCGCCCGCGACCGAAGCGACTCCCACTTGTGGGCGGCGAGCGACCAGAGACCCGCGAGACCATTCCCGATGATCATGAACCACGACCAGTTCTCGTGGAAATCGCGGAGGAGCAAAGCGAGCACGGGATGAATCTAGCGAATGAGGGTGTCTGCTTCGTTGCCCATCGCTTCGATGGTGAATCCCCCGCGACCATCGGACGTCACCGTCGTGACCGAGCAGTTGTCGAGACTTGCGATCACCATCCGGTCGTCGCCGGTTGCCGCACCGATCACGACGTTGATCGCGATGAAGTGACTGAAAACCACGGTGTCGGTGGACATCGATGCAAGGGCGTCGAGAAGGTTGGCTCGATAGTCGGCGTAGCGCTGGCCGTCGGATGCAACCACTTGCGCCCACGTGCCCGCCATCGCAGAACGAAGCCAATCAATTCTCGTTTCGAGGGTGTGCCCTTCGGGTGACGGAATTTCTGCGACTCGTGGTTCGATGCGCGCCTCGACACCCCATCGTGCGACCAACGGTTGCGAGGTCTCGCGGCACCGCCGCAGAGGACTCGACAACACGGACAACGGCCCGAGACCGAACAACTTGTCGGACACCTCGCGCGCCTGACGTTGGCCGAGGTCGTCGAGCGCCGGGTCAGGATCGACGTTCCAACCTGCCGCTGCTCGTCCGTGTCGGACGAGGTGAAGTCGCGGCATCAGAAGAACCAGCCGTCGCGCAACGGCCCGGCGTCGCCCGCCTTGCGGTACCACTCGGCACCGAAGGCCATACGGAATGCGTCCTCGGGCATCTTGGCGAACCAACCCGTATCCGTGATCTGACTGCGGTGGCTTTGAATCGCACGCCGCTTCACGTCGACGAAGTCGGTGACATCGATGCGGTGCGTGAGTTCGCTTTCGAGCAGACCCATCGGGTTGCCGTCGTCGGCGGGACCATCCGGGTCCCAGTCGTCTTCCGGGTCGATGAGCCCCGCGGCACGCGCCTGGTCTCGCATGCGGCGCATGTTGTCACGGTTCATCGTTGCTTCATAGACGTGGGCAACCCCTGCAAGTTCGGCGGCCCGGTGGCCGACCTTGTGAACCATGATGTGGTCGGGGTGGCCGTAGTTGCCGTGCCAGTCGTACACCGTGAGGACGTCGGCACCGTGTTTGCGGAGCATCCCGGCCAGCCGCGCGGCGGCCTCCTCTACCGATGCCGCGATGAACGCGCCGTCATGGCCGTTCTGCTCCCAGCCCGTCATGCCGCTGTCGCGGTAACCCAACCACTCGATGTGCGCAACACCAAGTTCGGCACACGATGCCTCGGTCTCACGGCGACGCCGGTCGGCGAGGGTTTCGCCGGGCGCAAGGTCAGCCGGCACCTCGCCGTGTTCGCCGCCGGTGGCAACGACGAGGACGACGGTGTGACCTTCCTTCGCGGCGCGCGCCATGGATCCACCAGTGGCAATCGCCTCGTCGTCGGGGTGCGCGTGAAAGCAGACGAGCGTGCCCATCAGGCTTGCTTCACCGCACCCGACGCGAGCAGCGCCTCGACACGGTCGGCGGCGAAACCCCACCGTTCGAGCACTTCGCGCGAGTTCTGCCCGGCATGGGCCGGAGCGAGTGTGAGCTCACCCGACGTGCGCGAAAAACGCGGTGCGGGCGCCGGCTGCGTGACACCGTGATGCTCGACGAACGTCTTGCGCTCGACGTTGTGGGGGTGCCGCGCGGCCTCGCTCATCGTGAGCACCGGAGCGAAGCAGACATCGGTCGCCTCCATGATCGCGCACCACTCGGCTTGGGTCTTTTGCAGGAACACCTCGGTGAGTCGCGACTTCAGGTGCGGCCACTGCGCCCGATCCATCTGCTTGGCGAATTCGCCGTCACCATCGAGACCGGTAAGACGCATCAACTCGGCATAGAACTGTGGCTCGATCGAACCGAGCGACACGTAGCGACCGTCCTTGCATCGGTAGACGTCGTAGAAGTGCGCGCCGGTGTCGAGGAGGTTCGTACCCGGGGCGTTCTCGTCGAATAGACCGACGTTCTTCATCGCCCAGAACATGGTCATGAGAATTGCGGTGCCATCGACCATCGCGGTGTCGACCACCTGGCCCTTGCCGCTCTTCTGCGCCTCCAACAGCGCGGCGACGACGCCGAGCGCGAGGAACATGCCACCGCCGCCGAAGTCGCCCACCATGTTCAACGGCGGCGTCGGCATCTCGCCCGCACGACCGAAGTGCGCAAGCGCACCCGCGAGGGCGATGTAGTTGATGTCGTGTCCGGCCGCTTGTCCGTACATCCCGTTTTGACCCCAACCGGTCATGCGACCGAACACGATGCGCGGGTTGCGGGCCAGGCACACGTCGGGCCCGACGCCGAGTCGCTCCATGACGCCCGGCCGGAATCCTTCGATGATGGCGTCGGCGGATTCAACGAGCGCAAGAAGCGCCTCGACCCCGTCGGGGTTCTTCAGGTCGATGGCGATATTGCGTCGCCCACGCAAAAGAATGTCGAAATGCGGGGTGTCGGGCGCCGGGCCGCGCACGGACTGGGCGCGTTCGACGCGCACCACCTCGGCACCGAGGTCTGACAACAACATCGCGGCGAACGGACCGGGTCCGATGCCAGCGATCTCTATGACGCGATAGCCGTTCAGCGGACCGGGCACGGCGCCTCCTTCAGGTGCGAGATGATCGATTCGGTGATGCGTGGCCACAACGCACGCGGCAGGTCGTGGCCCATGTCGGTGATCATGTCGAGACGCGCATTGGGAATCAGTTCGGCCGCGCGTTGGCCGCCACTCGGCGCGATCAAGGTGTCGTCGGTTCCATGAATGACGAGTGTCGGGGCCGTGATTCCACGCATTCCGTCGGTACGACGACCACTCGCATAAATGGCCGCCAACTGCCGCGGTGCACCTTCGGGATAGAAGGCGCGGTCGAACGATGCCGCGGCATCGGTCTGGTTCTGCTCGACGGTCGCGTGCTTCTTCGACTGCCAGACCATCCAGTTTTTCGACGACTCGATGTAGGCGGCGCGATCGGTGGGCGGAGGTGCGACGAGCGCCTCCATCGCCTCGGGGGTGGGTTGGCCGTATTCAGGTTCACCCGAATTCGACATGATCGACGTCAACGAGGCGACGCGCGTCGGGTGCTCGATCGCCATGATCTGCACGATCATCCCGCCCATCGAGCCACCAACGACGTGGGCGGATTCGACACCGAGGGCATCGAGCAGGCCGACTGCATCGGCCGCCATGTCGGAGAGGTTGTAAGGCACCGCGGGTACCGGATCGTCGAGAAGTGCCGCACGGATGACCCCGTCGGTGTCGACCGCCCTCCCGTCGAGTTTGGTACTCAGGCCGCAGTCCCGGTTGTCGAACCGAACGACGTGGAAGCCGGCGTCGGCGATGATTCGGCAGAAGTCGGCGGGCCACATGAGCATCTGCGCGGTGAAACCCGACACCAACAACACGGTGGGCTGGGAAGCCGATCCGAACGTTTCGTACTCGATCTCTATTCCTGTGGAAACCCCGACTCTCGGCATCCTGCAAGTTTCACCGACGCGACGTCGGCGGTCAAACGCGCGCCGGTCAGACGCGCAGCAACGGGTCAGATGCGACGGCTGCGACGTGACAGCGCCGGGGTCTCCCAACGGGCCTCGTCGGGCATCACCGTGCGACCCGGAGCCACGAGTGCATCGATCTTGTCGAGCACCTCGCTCGACAAGGTGATGTCCTCGGCGCCGAGCAAGGTTGTGAGGTGCTCCATCACACGCGGGCCGATGATCGCGGAAGTCACGCCCGGGTGGTGCAACACCCACGCCAGCGACAGGTGCGCCAGTGACACCCCGATCGAGTCGGCGATCTCGACCAGCGACTCGACAAGTTCGACCTTCTGCTGGTTCGCGGGATCCGACAAGTCGTAGCGCGCGGGCGTGCGTGCCGCGCGACCCTCGCTGCGCTGACCAGTTGACTTCCTGTAAGCCCCCGACAGCCATCCACCGTTCAGCGGACTCCACACCAAAGTGCCCATGTTCAGCTTCTGACACGTCGGCAGCAGGTCTCGTTCGATCCACCGCACGAAGATGCTGTAGGGCGGCTGTTCGGTACTGAAGGGAATGAGGTTGTTCTTGTCGGCCACCCACGCCGCTTCCACCAAATGTTCGGCGGGAAAAGTGGAGCAACCAAACGCACGGATCTTGCCCATGTGCACGAGATCGTTGAGAGCCGACAAGGACTCTTCGATCGGGACGTTCGGGTCGGGGCGGTGCAATTGGTAGAGGTCGATCCAGTCGGTTCCGAGACGACGAAGACTGTCGTCACAGGCCTTCATGATGTAGCGCCTGCTGTTGCCCCACGTGTTCGGAACGCGGTTGGTCGAGAAGGGTCCGCCTTCGAGCGGGAAGTGACACTTCGTCGCAAGCACGACCCCGTCACGCTTCGTGCCTTTGAGCGCCTTGCCGGTGATGATCTCGCTCTCCCCCGCCGAGTACACGTCGGCCGTGTCGACGAAGTTGATGCCGTGATCGAGTGCCCGGTCGATGATGCGCACGCAATCGCCGTGGTCGGCGTTGCCCCACGATCCGAACATCATGTTGCCGAGGCACAACGGCGAGACGAGCATGCCGGTCCGCCCGAGTGGTCTGTAGTTCATGCCGTCAACCTAGAAGATCGGCGAGTGCACCTGCGAGCCGTTGCCGCGCACCCGCCGTTCGCACACCCCACCAGAACAAATCGCGTCCGTCGATGATGCGCACATCGCTGATTCCCGTCGCCTCGACGACTTCGGGGACGTGTCGGTCGGCGAATGCATACGGCTCGGTGGGCAGCAAAACGACACCAACCCCGCGCTCGTCGCGCAGACGTGGAAGGTCGTGCGTCGCCACCTCGGGGTACGTCGACGATGCATCGGCATGCGACACCGCAACACCGATCGATGCGAGGAGAGACCCGCCGTAGGTCGAAGCGTTGATCGTCATCCACGGCCGACGCCAGATCGGCACGAATGCGGTGACGAACGTCGTCACAAGATCCGCTCCGCCCGTCGGAGCGAAATCTGCTCCGACGAGTGCGGCCAGTCGGCGTGTCTCGGATTCGGCCGTTTCCACCGAGGTGACGTGAAGGTCGACCACACGCAGGCCACGCCGTGCCAACTCCTCGGCGTCGTCGCGACGATTCTCCTCTCGGTCGACAACGACGATGTCGGGAGACAGATCGGCAATCGCAGCGACATCGGGGTCCTTGGTTCCCCCCACGTGACGCAACTGTGGTTGTTCACAGAACCGCGTGCATGCGACGGGCTCGATGCCCCACGCGAGCAGAGACTCGGTGACGCTGGGGACGAGACTGACGACGCGCACGGTTCTCGACGACTGCACGGTGCGGTGACAATCAGTTGCCCAGGAGCCGACGCTTTTCGCGGTCGAACTCCTCGCGGGTGAGGCTTCCGCGCTGCAGGAGACCCTCGAGCTTTTCGAGTTGTGTCGCGACGTCGTCGCGCCCGCCCTGCACGAACCCGGCCCGCAGGTCGATGCGCCGCTGCACGTGGTTCAGCAGGATCTTCTTCACTTCCTGGGGTCGCTTGATGTCGGTGAAGCGTTGCTGGCCATCCTGACCACCCGACTCGATCAGCAGGTCTCCGGCGCCGAGAATGCGTTCGACGATCGTCTGGTTGAAGTTCACGTTGTTGACCCGTTCGAGGGGGATCTCGACGCCCTTCTTGGAGATCAGGCCCTCTTGACAGATCACGCGCGCGTTGGTGATCGCGAAATTGGTGAACCGCCACTGGAGGTATTCCCATCCCACCCACACCAGTGCCAGCGCGACGACGATGCCGAGACCCTTCGGCAACCACTCCATGAATCCACCGTCGATATTGGATGCACCGACATACCACGCGACGATCGCGGCGACCGCTGCCCCACCGGATTGGGCGAAATACCACCAGTGGGGGTGGATGTCGAGGATCAATTCCTCGTTTTCGTTCAGGTGCTTGGGCGAGAGCGGCATGACCCCACCTTATTACTAGCGTGACGGCCATGACCGCGGCCTCGCTTCTTCTCGCGCTCGATGCCGAGCAGCGTGCCGCCGTCACCGCGCCCGCCGACGCCGTCATCGTTCTCGCCGGTGCGGGGTCGGGGAAGACGACTGTTCTCACGCGACGCATCGCGCATCGCATCGAAGACGCCAGCGCCGATGCCGAGCACACGCTGGCGATCACGTTCACGCGCGAGGCGGCTGCACAACTGAAGATGCGCTCGCCGCGGGGAATCCACACGGGCACCTTCCACGCGGTTGCATTTGCACTTTTGCGCCAGCGGCTCACCGACCTCAATCGGTCGGTGCCGACGATTCTCACGAATCGCAACGGCATGATGAAAGAGGCCGCACAGACCCTGCGCATGAGGGTTCCCGTCTTCGAGGCGCTCACCGAGTACGAGTGGATGCAGGCCCGCGCGCTGACACCGAACGACTACCCGGGTGCGGCCACGACCGCAAAGCGCAGCGTCAAAGCGCCCGACACGCTGGTGCGGCTGTTCGAGGAGTACGAACGACTGAAGAAGTTCCGCGGAGTTCTCGACATCGGGGACCTTCTCGCAAAGGCCACCGACGAGATCAACGGCTCGGTCGACTACGCGGGTGCAGTCCACTGGCGCTACCGCCATCTCCTCGTCGACGAGGCGCAGGACATGAACCCGCAGCAGTTCGCCTTTCTCGAGGCCCTGCGCGGCGGTCGTCGCGACGTCTTCATCGTGGGTGACCCGCTGCAGGCCATCTACGGATGGAACGGCGCCGACCCGCGCCTGTTCGACAACCTGCCCCAGACACTCGGCGGCGCGACCGTCGTTCATCTCCGCAACAACTACCGCTGTTCGCCGGTTGTCGTCGATGCGGGCCTGCACATCCTGCGGTCGAACGGAGTCCCCGCAGAGGCGATCGCGGTGAAGCTCGACGGTGAAGCAATCACGATCGATGCGTTTGACGACGAGAATGCCGAGGCGAACGGCATCGCAACGCTTGTTTCCACGTCGCGACGTGGTGTGCGCCGCTGGGCCGATGTCGCCGTTCTCGTTCGCACCCGGGCACAACGAGACCTCGTGATTGGCGCATTCGAGAAAGCGGGCATACCCGTTTCCGCATCCGCTGCCTCGGCCGCCATCGCGCCGTTACTTCAGGAAGTCGCCGCCCTCACCAACCGCTACGTGCTCGCAGACTGGTCGTTGGAACTCCGCATCGCATCCGAGAAGGATTCGCCCGAACACGAACTCGCGGTGCTCGTCGACGAGTTTCTCGCGGCGCACCCCGCCGGCCCGGCCAACGGCAACATGTTCATGTCGTGGTTCAACACCTCCGCACCACGCCCCACGGGTGACGACGGCGTGGAGGTACTCACCTTCCACGCCGCGAAGGGGCGCGAATGGCACACCGTCGTCATCGCAGGGGCGGAAAAGGGTGTACTCCCCCATTCGTCGGCCAAGACCCCGGCGCAACGCGCCGAAGAGGTGCGCCTGGCCTACGTAGCAGTCACCCGCGCCGCCGAGCGCCTGTGCATCACATGGGCCCGCGAACGCAACGGTCGCAAGGCGACACTTTCACCATTGGTCGCCGACCTGCCGCTCGGCGAGACCACCCGCGCGGCCATGCCCAGCGATCTGCGCGACATGGCAAACACGGGCAACAAGGAGACCGCTCTCGGTGCGCTGCGGGAATGGCGCCGCGACCGCGCACGACGTCTCGGCACGACCGAGTCTGCCGTCTGCGCCGATGCACTGCTGCAGCGCATCGCCGACCGCAGCCCCACCACGACCGACGAACTTGCCGAGATCGTCGGACCGATGACAGCCGAGACTCTGGCCCCCGAAGTGCTAGCCGTTCTTGTCGGCTTCGCCCGTTCGAATCCGCAGTAGACGTGCGAAGACTTCCTTGTTCATCGAGATGAACAAGCCCTCTGATTCGGCACACAAGGTTTCGCCCGCCATCAGAGTCGCGTGTGTGTAGATCTTGCGGCCTTCCACCTTGACCACGCGACCCGTGATGACGAGTTCCACGTGCAAAGGTGTCGGAGCCTTGTAGCGAACCACCAATTCGCCGGTCATTCCGGGTTCACCGGTGAGTGACTGGGTTTGGCCGAGCACCTCGTCGAACGCAGCCGCGACGAAACCCCCGTGAACGCACCCGGGTGGACCCTCGTAGGCGAGGCCATAGGTGACGCGGCCCGTCACCGACGCCTCGACTCCGCGCTCGGGGTCGGGGTGCTGGATGAACATGCGCATCGGCGCTGCCAGGGGGTTCATGCTGCCGCTGATCGGACTGCGGTCGAGGAAGGACGTGCGCCCCTCGACACCCGACACGTGGTCGGACATCCCGGCTAGCGAACCGTACGACTCGGTCGGAACTTTGTCGTTCAGGTGTTCGGCGATCGCACGAATCTTCACGGTCGCATCGCGCAGATGAGCAACGTCGGCCGCACCGCGCACGGCGAGCTCGTGGAATTCACGTACTGCGTCGGCCAGCCGATCGCGTGCGATGTCGACCTCGGTCTTTTTGCTCTCGCGTTCGTGAAAGCCACGAAAAAGGCGTTCGGAACGGTCGACCATGAGAAGATCCTAGGAACCGAGAAGCATCATGACCGGGGCGTGGTCGCTTGGCTGTTCGCCCTTGCGGGCGTTGCGGTCGATGCCGCACCAGGTCGTGCGCTCCGCAACCGGCTTCGTCGCATACATGAGGTCGATGCGCATTCCGCGACCTTGGTGAAAGTCACCGCCTCGATAGTCCCACCAAGAAAACAACTTGCCGTCTTGGTAGTGGTCGCGGAAGACGTCGCGCAGACCCCAGGCCTCGAGTGCGACCAGCGTGTCACGTTCGGCCTTACTGACATGCGTCTGGCCCTCGAGCTTCGCCGAGTCCCATACATCGCGTTCGTCGGGTGCGATGTTGTAGTCACCGGCAATGACGAGGTTGCCACCGGGCTTCGACACGGCCGCTGCATGTTCGCGAAGTTGAGCCATCCACCGCAGTTTGTACTTGTAGTGGTCATGGTCGAGCGCTCGCCCATTCGGAACGTACACCGACACGACCGTGACTCCCCCGCACTCGGCGGTGATGATGCGGGCCTCGGCATCGGGTTCGCCCGTCGCGAAGTTTGCACGCGGTTTGTCGAGGCCGACGCGAGAGAGAATCGCCACTCCGTTCCACTGCCCCTGGCCGAAATGCGCCGAGTCGTACCCCATCTCCTTGAAGGTGAGTGCCGGAAATGCGGCATCGGTCATTTTCGTTTCCTGCATGCACACCACGTCGGGGCGCACCTCGTCCAACCATTCGGTGACGCGAGGCAGTCGTGCCTTCAAGGAGTTCACGTTCCAGGTGACGATCAGCATCTGTCAGCGCTGCTTCTTGGCGACGGCCTTCTTCGCCGGTGCTTTCTTCGTGGAAGTCCTGGCCACCGGGGACTTCTTCGCCTCGGACTTCTTCGCCTCGGACTTCTTTGCAATGGTTTTCTTGGAAACCACGGTCTTCGTCGCCGGGGACTTCTTCGCAACCGCCTTCTTTGCGACCACTTTCTTCGCCGGTGCGGTTTTCTTTGCCTGCTTCTTCGCGACGGGCTTGACAGGAGCGGTGGCCTTTGCCGGAATCGCCACCTTCACGGCTTCGACGACACCCACTTCGACGCTGCGTCGCGACGGCGTATAGCCCGCGATGACCAACTGGACGACCTGGCCGAGTTTCAGCGCGTCCCGCGCGCTGCGCGGTTGCGGGCTTCCCAGCAGGCGCAGGGGCGCGTATGCCTTGATGCCATCGACGCTCACATAGGCACCGTGCGCGCTGTACGAGTCGACGAGGCACTTCACCTTGCTGCCAACCGGATGTTTCTCGACGAACGCCAGGAACGGCAGCACGTCGTTGACCGCACGCGAGTCACCGGACGGCGACGCAATTGCCGCCGCAGGTTTCGGCTTGGCGGGCTGGACGCGCGCACCGGGTGGCGGAGCCTTGGGAACCGGCATCGGCGCACTCGCCTCTTTGCTCGCCTTCTTCGGTGTGGCGACTGCGCCACGCTTGGACGAATCGTGTGCGCGCATCGCACGTTTGCTTTTCTCGCCGCGGACAGGCGTGCGCTCGACAAAGATCCATCCGACGTGCGGTACGGGCTTGCCACCGAGCAGCCGGCCCTGTTCGAAGAGCCACGGGTACTGACCGTGGAACTCTTGGTAACTGTCGTTCGACAGGATCGATGCCTTCACTTTGTCTGCGATTGCGAGAACGAAAGCATCGCCGCGGCCAATTGCACCCGCGGGCGGAGTGACGAGCTCGTTGTTGTCGACTGCGGCGTCGAACTCGACGACTTCCTTCTTCTCGATGCGGTGCCCGAAACTGGCGTCGACAACGACGGTGACCTTCGATTCGGGAAACTCGTTCATGAACGCGAGGACGGCCTCGTTCAATTGCTTCAGGCTCGGCGCACTACGCCCTTCGGTGGCGATGTTCGAGCCGTCCACCACCACGTGTTTGGGGCTCTTCGGGGCAGGCATAGGGGTCAGTCAAGCAGCCTGCGGGGTGGCCTCGGCGGATCCCGACGTAACATCGGAGGCGTTCGTCGCGGGGGTCGCCCGCGACGCCGAAGCAGACCGACTCCGAGGGGGACTTTCACGTGCCACATGCCCGTTTTCGCGCAGTTTTCTGGGACTTCGGGGGTGTGATCCTCGAAAGCCCGTTCGATGCTTTCGCGCGCTACGAGGCGAACCGGGGCCTCCCCGCGGGGTTTCTCCGCAAGGTAAACGCCACCAACCCCGACACCAATGCCTGGGCGCTCCTCGAGCGCAACGAAGTCACCCCGTCAACTTTCGACTCGTTGTTCGCCGAGGAGAGCGAAAGCCTCGGGCACCGCGTACCAGGCGCCGACGTTCTCGCCCTTCTCGCAGGCGAGATTCGCCAGCCGATGGTTGCCGCCCTCGACCGCGTGAAGGCTGCGGGCTTTGCGATGGCGTGCCTCACCAACAACGTCGTTGGTGGCGACAAGACGACGCCGACCCGCGCGGCCGCCGTGAACGAGGTGATGGCGCGGTTCGACGCGGTCGTCGAGAGCAGCAAGGTCGGATGCCGCAAGCCCGAGACGCGCTTCTACGAAATCGCCTGCGCACTCGTGGGTGTCACCCCTCACGAGTGCGTGTTCCTCGACGACCTCGGCATCAACCTGAAGCCTGCCGCGGCACTCGGCATGCACACGATCAAGGTGGTCGACCCCGCAGAGGCCCTGCGGCAACTCGGCGAAGCCATCGACATCGAACTGGTCTGAAGCGGACCGCCGACCCTCACCAGGGGTTGAGTGCCTCATCCATGAGGTCGGCCAGTTCCTGCTGGTGGATCACCATCGAACCGGTCGCCGGACTACCCGACTCGACACGCGCGACGTGGCGAAGGTCGTACCCGCGCTCTTTCAGACGCCAGATGCGGTGTTCGACCCAGTGCCAGGCACCCATGTTCTCGGGTTCCTCTTGCAGCCACACGAGTTCTTCCGCGTTCGGATACTTCTCGATCTCCGCAACCAACTGTTCGAGCGGGAACGGATACAACTGCTCGACCCGCACGACAGCGGCAGCAACACCACGCTTCGTGCGTTCGTTGATTGCATCCCATGCGACTTTGCCGCTGCACATGATGACGCGCTTGACCTGGTCCGCGGGTGGCGCGGAGGGGTCACCCAGCACTTCTTCGAAACTGCCACGCGTGAAGTCCTCGATCTTCGAGCGGCTTTCCTTCATGCGCAGTGGCTGCTTGGGGGTGAAGATGACGAGTGGCTTGCGCATGTCGCGACGTACCTGGCGACGCAGCACGTGGAAGTACTGGGCCGCGGTCGTGCAGTTGACGACCTGAATGTTGTCCTCCGCACACGCCTGCAGGAACCGTTCGATACGCGCCGAGGAATGCTCGGGGCCCTGACCCTCGTAGCCGTGCGGCAACAACATCACGAGACCGTTTTGCTGGCCCCACTTGTCTTCCGCCGCCACGAGGTACTGGTCGATGATGATCTGCGCACCATTGACGAAGTCGCCGAACTGCGCCTCCCACATGACGAGCGCAGCCGGATTGGTGTGTGCGTAGCCGTACTCGAAGCCGAGTGCGGCATATTCCGACAACAGCGAGTCGTACACCCAGAAATTGGCACCAGACTCGGCCAGGTCGGCCAGCGGGACCCAGTTGCGCTCGTTGTCGTAGTCGACGAGCGCCGCATGACGCTGGCTGAAGGTTCCGCGCCGCGAATCTTCGCCGGCGAGACGGACACTGGTGCCCTCGATGAGGAGCGACCCGATGGCAAAGGCCTCGCCGAGAGCCCATTCCACTTCGCCCTCTTCGCGGTACACCTTTTCGCGAGTTTCGAACTGCTTGGCGAGCTTCGGATGCGGGTTGAACCCCTCCGGATAGTCGGTGAGCTTTGCGAACACGCGGTCGATCACCGCACGGTCGACACCGGTTTCGACGTGCGGCACCACGCCCAGCGGTGCGGGTGGCCGCGCAGCCTTGATCGGTGCAGGAGCATGGGCGCGCGTTTCGTCGAGGGCCGCCTGCAACTTGCCCTGGTAGTCGGCGAGATGCTGTTCGGCCTGTTCGAGGGTGATGTCCCCACGCTTGACGAGTGTCTCGACGTACTGCTTGCGCACGCTGCGATGCTCGGCGATCTTCTTGTACATCAACGGCTGGGTGTAACTGGGATCATCGCCCTCGTTGTGGCCGTGACGACGGTACGCAATGAGGTCGATAACGACGTCCTTGTGGAACGCCTGTCGATAGTCGTACGCGAGGCGCGCGACGCGGATGCATGCCTCGGCGTCGTCCCCGTTCACGTGGAAGATCGGCGCCTGCACCGTCTTTGCCACGTCCGAGCTGTACGGCGACGAGCGCGAGAATTGCGGTGCCGTCGTGAAACCGATCTGGTTGTTGATGATGAGATGGATCGTGCCACCGACGCGATAACCGCTGATGTCGCTCATCGCAAGGCACTCGGCCACGACGCCCTGGCCTGCGAACGCCGCGTCACCGTGAATGAGCAGCGGTAGAACACTGAATGCGAGAGGCGGGGTGATGCCGTCCTGCGCCGCGCGCACCATGCCGAGAACGATCGGATCGACGGTCTCGAGGTGGCTCGGGTTCGCGGCAAGCTCGACTCCGATCGTGTCGCCATCGACGGAGGTGAACTTCCCGTGCGCACCGAGGTGGTACTTCACATCGCCCGAGCCCTGCACCGAGTCGGGCTTCACGTGGCCCTCGAACTCCTTGAAGATTTGGTTGTAGCTCTTGCCGACGATGTTCGCAAGAACGTTGAGGCGACCGCGGTGCGCCATGCCGATCACGGAGCCGTCGAGGTGGTCGGCTGCCGCGGCGGAGAGAATCGTGTCGATGATCGGAATCGCGGCTTCCGAGCCGTCGAGACCGAAACGCTTGGTTCCGACGTACTTAGTCGCGAGGAACTTCTCGAATGCCTCGGCGGCGTTCAATCGCTCCATCAAACGGTTCTTCTGCGACATCGTGGGCCGGAATGCCACGCCCTCGAGCCGTTCTTGGAACCAGCGCTGCTCGGCCGTGTTCTGAATGTGCATGTACTCGACGCCGATCGTGCCGCAGTAGGCGTCACGCAGCACCGCGAGGATGTCGCCGAGTTCCTGCTTTGCGCGGCCGCCGAGTCCACCGGTGAGGAATTCGCGCTCGAGATCCCAGATCGACAAGCCATAGGTCTCCGGGTCGAGTTCGGCCGGCAGCGTGGGTTCCTTCCAGCGCAACGGGTCGAGATCGGCCATGAGATGTCCGCGCACGCGGTGCGCACGAATGAGATTTGCGACCTGCAGTTGCTTGTGCAGACGCTGCTCTTCGTCGTCGGACACATTGCTGTCGTGACGCCACCGTTCGGCCTTGTAGGGCACTCCGAGGCTGGCGAAAATGGAGTCGTAAAAGCCGTGTTCGCCGACCAACAACTCATGCACGCGCTTCAGGAACATGCCGCTTTCGGCACCCTGAATGATGCGGTGGTCGTAGGTGCTCGTCACGGTGACGACCTTCGAAACGCCCAACTTCGACAGCGCCTTTTCGTCGGCACCCTGGAACTCAGCCGGATAGTCGATCGAACCGACACCGACGATGACTCCCTGCCCCGGCATGAGACGCGGCACCGACTGCACGGTCCCGATCGTTCCCGGGTTGGTGAGCGTGATGGTCGCGCCCTGGAAGTCGGTGACGGCAAGTTTGTTCGTCTTCACCTTCCGGATGAGTTCTTCGTAGGCATTCAGGAACTCGGCAAAACTCAGCGCGCCCGCATTGCGCAAGACGGGAACGACGAGGGTTCGTGATCCGTCGGCCTTGGCGACGTCGACCGCGAGGCCCATGTTCAACTCACCGTTGCGCACGATCTGCGGGTTGCCGGCGTCGTCGACGGTGAAGGAATTGTTCATCGCCGGCACCGAGTCGGCGATGGCACGCACGATTGCGTAGCCAATGAGGTGCGTGAAGGACACCTTGCCCATGCCGCCCCGCGTCATGTACCCGTTGATGGCCTTGCGGTTCACCTCGAGCAGACGTGCGGGAACGTTGCGGAAACTCGTCGCAGTGGGCACGGTGAGGCTGCGCTCCATGTTGGCGACGATCGCCGCACCCGCGCCGCGGATCGGCTCGCCGGCAGCTCCCGTGGGCGCCGCAGCCGCCTTCGGTGCTGCGCCGTTGGTCGCGCCGTTCGCGTTCGTGCCATTGGTCACCGTCGGTGTCGGGGCCGGCGCGATGCCCGGCACCGAGCCGGCGTGACCGGGCGTGTAATCACTGAAAAATTCGCGCCACGTGTCGGCGACCGAGGTCGGGTCGATTCGGTACTGCTCGTACATCTCGTCGACGAGCCAGGAGTTCGTACCGAAGGTGTCCGACGCGGAAGGGGGCGTTGTCGTCATCAAGGAAAATCGTACTCTCCGGTCTCCTTCCGAGTCGCCTACTCACGTCACAAAACGACGCCGGACGGGCGTGACTTGTACGCTTTTCGCATGACCCCCCACAAGTTGCTCCGTCGCAGACTCGTGATTCTTGCTCTCACCACCGGCGTCACGCTCGCCGCCTGTGGCGGGGGCAATTCGGCACCCGCCGGTACGTTGCCGGCCGACGTCGGCCTCACCGTCACGGCCGTTCCCTCGATTCGCTGGGACGCAGCCGACTACACCGCGGCGGCGGGCGAGATCACCGTGGGTCTCGTCAACGAAGACTCGGTTCGCCACACGTTGATCATCGCCAAGGACGGAACAAAGGTTCCCGACTTCAAGCTCGAAGTGGGCAAGAAGGGCGCGGTCGACTCAGGCACCATCGCGCTCGAGGCCGGCAGTTACGCCCTCCTCTGCGACGTCCCCGGTCACCAGAACATGAAGGCGACCCTGACCGTCAGTTGACGGTCAGCCAGCCGCGCGCACGGCAACCGGGATCGCACTCATCACGGGGATGCCCGTGATCTCGTCATAGCCGCTCTGCAGGTCGATCAGCGCACCGGTCGTCGAACCGAATGTCGCGAGGTCCGACGGTGTGTCGGGCAAGCCTCCCCACGCGTGTGCCATCGACACCGTGCCACGACGCACGTCGTCGGCCGCCTTGGCGATGGTGCGGATTGAACCACGCGGTGACGACACCTCGATCGTCGCTCCGTCTGCGATGCCCAGTTCGACGAGATCATCGGGGTTCATGTGGGCGAAGTTCATACCCTCGCGCGCGCGCAACTTCTCGACCTCGCGACCCGACGAGTTGAAAACGCTCTTCAATCGACGCGTGCTCATGCGGAACGTGTGCACCTCGGGGTCGAAGCCCTTGATCACTGCGGCCGACGTGCTTTCCGACACGACTTCACGCAACTCCTCGGCGATGCCGTCGGGCACCATCTCGAAACGCGCACCGTGCCCTTCCTCGGCGGGCAACACAGTCGTCACGTACTCGGGGAAGATCGTTCCTCCCACGTGCTTGCGAAGCTCGGACAGAGGCAGCTTCGTGTTCGCGTAGATCAGGTCGAGAACGTCGTCGGCTGTCACCGGCATTCCCGGAGTGATGTCACCGCCGGGCATCTTGATCGTGACACCGAGTCGTGCCGCAACCTCGACGTAGACCTGCCGCTCCTGGCGGATGTCGCCGCGCATCTCGAGAACCGCCGGCGTGTAGTGCTGGTACGGCTCGTCGAACCAGCGGTCGATGGTCGTCGGAACATCGGGACGCTCGAGACTGAGTGTGCTTGCAATGACGTAGTGGGCGAGCTTCGCCGTCGGCGACATGTGCACGTCCATCAACACGTGGATGTCGAGAGCCGACAACGCCTCGACAGTGGTGCGCTGGTCGGGCCACGCCACGACGGGGTTGCCACCCAACGTGAAGAGAGCGCGGATCTGACCCTCGCCTTCGAGGAGGATCTCCTCGGCGAGCGTCGACGTCGCGGCCTGACCGCGCTGGTTGTAGATGTCGCGGATGCGCGACTTCGGTCCTTTTGTCAGCGCGTCGGGACGCGGTGCAACGACCTGCGCGCGCAGCGGCCCGGGCGGGGTCAACAGGCCCCCGGGGTTGCGGATCGTCTCGCCGGCGCGGTTGTAGCGACCGCACAGCGTGTTGATCGCCAGCACCAAGTGCTCGGTGAGCGACGAATGCGGCGCCATGTCGGGACCGGTTCCCGTCGTCAACGCGCCACGCTTTCCGCCGGCAAAGCGACGCGCCGCTTCGGCGATGAGACCTTTGTCGACACCCGTGCGCTGGCTCGCGTAGTCGAGAGTGAACGGGTCGACCGCCACACGCAGTTCATCAATGCCGTTCACGTACTGCCCCACGAAGTCGCGGTCGTACATGTCGTGTTCGAGGATCTCGCGGATGAACGCCGACAGAAGCGTCGGGTCCTCCCCCGCCCGCACCGGTAGGTAGAGATCGGCGTAGTGCGCGACCTCGGTGAAGCGCGGGTCGACGACGATGAGGAAGAGCCCGTTGTCCTTCAGACGCTTCAAGCGCATCAGCGGGTTGAAGCCGGGCAGACCACCCGGGTAGCCGAAGCTGCTCACGATCGTGTTGCATCCGACGATGCAGGCAACATCGGCCGTGTCGAGCGCATGCACGCCCGCACCCCACGCGCCGTGCCGCAGCGGCGCAATCGCCTTGCCGGGTTGATCGATCGACGACGAGGTGTAGAAACTCGGCGAACCGATCGACGAGTGGAACGCCATCGCGATCGGCAGACCCGTTGCGTTCTGGTACGCGGCCGTGCCGCAGTACGAGGCGACCGAACGCGGACCGTGTTTCGCGAGGATCCCCGCAACCTTCTCGGCAATCTCGTCGAAGGCCGAATCCGTGGCGATCGGTTGGTGCGAGTCGCCAACCTTCTTCATGCTCTGGCGCAGGCGGCCGGAGTGTTCGTGCTGATGTCCGAGGTGGCGGCCCTTCACGCACGTGTAACCCTCGTACACCGGGTCGTCCAGAACCCCGCGGACCGTCCGGACCGTGTTGGACTCGACGTCGATGTCGACGTCGATGGCACACCCCGCGTGACAGAACCGACAGAACGTGCGCTTCGTCTCGATACCCATGAATCCCCCGATTCGACGTGTCACCGAAAACTACACCAGCCCCAAAACGCAGAAAAGCCCCGGCGCGAGCCGGGGCTTTCCGCGAACGGTTGTGGCCGTCAGCCGAGCAGGATCTCGGAGAGCAGCCAGAGCACCAGCCACAGCACCCCACCCGTGATGAGGGCGTTCTTGTGGCTCTCGTAGGGCCACAGCAACTTGTTGGTTGCCGCCGTACCACCGAGCAGACCGAGCGCGTTCAGCTGGAGGATCGCGATGATCGCAATCGAGATGATGAAGAACGTCCACGCATTTCCGCTGGTCGCATCGGCAAAGGCGCCGCTGTAGAAGTGCGCCGCACCAACCATGAAGAACAGCATCGAGAACGAGAAGATGAAGTTCTGGCGCGACGCAAGAAGTGCGCGACGACCGGCGCCTGCGGCGGCCGGATCGGCGTCCTTGCCCCCGAGCACGTTGACCGCATTGGCGAGAACGACGCGCTGGTTCTTCCAAATGACCATCCACACGTTCGCAGCCATCAGGATGCCGAGCACCATGCCGACGCTGATGGCCACGTTGTGACCGATACCGAAGAGTGACGAGCCGGACATGAAGTCCTTGAAGTAGTTCTCGATGAGACCCGTGATGAGCAGACCCGTGACGAGAGTGGCAATGGCCGCCCAGCGGAACCACCACAGCGCACGGCGCGCGACCTTGTCGATGGCGATGTTGCGGGCCTTGCCCTCGTCGCCGAAGGCCGCGAACGCGGGAACCTGGACGAGGTTGAAGTAGTAGAGAAGGCCGATCCAGCAGATGCCGGCGACGATGTGCAACCAGCGGAACGCGAAGTTTCCGAGGTAGTCACGCGTGAGGAGTTCGAGTGCTTGCATTGGCTTTGCTCCCTTGATTGGGCATGAGTGATTTCATTGAGAAAGTACCAGCCCACCGCGAGGGCGGGGCGGACCGCTCTCGGGTGGGGGCAGTAGGGTAAAGCCGTCATGGCCCACGAATTCATCTATACGTGCTACAAACTCGGCCGCTTTTACCCCCCGGACCGCACGGTTCTCGAGAACATCTCCCTCTCCTTTTACCCTGGGGCCAAGATCGGCGTCATCGGCTCGAACGGAAGCGGCAAGTCCAGCCTCCTGCGGATCATGGCCGGCAAGGACGACGGGTATTCGGGCGAGGCGCGCCTGACCCCCGGCTTTACGGTCGGACTCCTCGAGCAAGAACCCCAACTCGACCCCGCCAAGGACGTCCTTGGCAACGTGATGGACGGGGTCGCACCAGTGCGCGACCTGCTCGCCCGCTACGAGGAAGTCATGGCGATGTGGGGCGACCCCGATGCCGACTTCGAAAAGGTCGGTGCGCTGCAGGCCGAACTCGAGGACAAGATCGCCGCAGCCGACGCGTGGAGTCTCGACCGCAACGTGGAGATCGCAATGGACGCGTTGCGTTGCCCGCCGAACGACGCCGACGTCACGAAGTTGTCCGGCGGCGAACGTCGCCGCGTCGCCTTGTGCCGTCTGCTCCTCAGCCGACCCGACCTGTTGCTGCTCGACGAGCCGACCAACCACCTCGATGCCGAGAGTGTCCTGTGGCTCGAACGTTTCCTCTCCGAATACCCCGGCACCGTCGTCGCCATCACCCACGACCGCTACTTCCTCGACAACGTCGCAAAGTGGATTCTCGAACTCGACCGCGGCCGCGGCTACCCGTTCGAAGGCAACTACACGAGTTGGCTCGAGCAAAAGCAGGCCCGTCTCGCTCAAGAGGAAAAGTCGAATGAGGCGCGCGCGCGCACGCTGCAACGCGAACTCGAATGGGTGAAAATGTCACCGAAGGCGCGCCAGGCGAAGGGCAAGGCTCGCCTTTCGGCCTACGAGAAACTGCACGCCGAGGCCGAAGCCGCCGAACGTGGCCCCGACCGTCTCGAGATCGCGATTCCCGCGGGACCCCGCCTCGGCGACACCGTCATCGAGGTGAAGGACCTCTCCAAAGGTTTCGGCGATCGTCTGCTCATCGACAACCTGTCGTTTTCACTCCCGCCAGCGGGCATCGTCGGCATCATCGGCCCGAACGGCGCCGGCAAGACGACACTTTTCCGCATGCTCGCGGGCCTCGAAGCCCCCGACTCGGGCGACGTCACCGTGGGTGACACGGTGCAACTGAGCTACGTCGACCAGAACCGTGACGACCTCGACCCGAAGGCCACCGTCTACGAAGAGATTACGGGCGGCGTCGAACACATGAAGGTCGGCGGACGCGAAGTGCACGGCCGCGCATACGTCGCCAGTTTCAACTTCAAGGGAAGCGACCAACAGAAGTTGGTCGGCGACCTGTCGGGCGGCGAGCGGAACCGCGTTCACCTTGCCAAGTTGTTGAAGCGCGGCGGAAACGTGCTGCTGCTCGACGAACCGACCAACGACCTCGACGTCGACACGCTGCGCGCGCTCGAAACGGCGCTCGAAAGTTTTCCCGGCTGCGCGGTGGTGATTAGCCACGATCGCTGGTTCCTCGACCGCATCGCGACCCACGTGCTCGCCTTCGAAGGCGACAGCCAGGTGCGTTGGTTCGAGGGCAACTTCAGCGAATACGAGGCATGGCGACGCAAAGAGCTCGGGTCATCGGTCGACCAGCCTCATCGCATCAAGTACAAGCCGCTCAATCGATGAACACACCCAACAGCCTCCGGGTCATCCGTTGGGTGTGCGCCGTGGTGTTCGTCTGCGGCATCGCGGGCATCATCGTGTCGTCGATCAACGGCAACAACGAGGGCTGGGTCGTCACCATCGGTCTCACCACCACGCTCGCGGCAATCACGCTCATCATCGCCTCGACGGTCGCATCGCGGTCGCGGATACCCGCGTTCAACGACGTCGCAGCGGAACGACTCGAATCGCTGATTTCGACCGAGATCGCGAACGGCGCGAACGAAGATGCCCTGCGCGAGATCGTTCGCCGCGCGGTGGAACTCGGAAGACAATCCTCGTGACCAACCCCGACGTCATCGCCGACGACCACCGTCTCGCCGCTCACCTCGCACACGAAGCAGGCATCCGCCTGAACGCCCTGCGCAACCAACTCTTTGCGGAGAACGCCTCGCCGTGGCACGTCATGGACACCGGCGATGCGACGGGCCATCGCTACCTCATGGACGCGCTCGCCGAGCATCGGCCCAACGACGCGGTGTTGTCTGAAGAGGGTGCCGACAATTCGAAGCGCCTCAGCGCCGACCGCGTGTGGATCATCGACCCACTCGACGGCACGAACGAATACGGGGAGCGTGGTCGTTCAGACTGGGCGATCCACGTCGCACTGTGGGAAAAGGGTGACCTAGTTGCCGGTGCGGTTTCGCTTCCCGCAGTTGGCGTCACACTCGACACGCACCCGTCGACCAAGCCGACGCTGCCACCCAAACCCGACCGCAAGGTGCGCCTCATCACGTCACGCAACCGCGCACCGTATTCGGCGATCCTCGTTGCCAACGCAATCGACTGTGATGCGATTCGGCTCGGTTCGGCCGGCGCAAAGGCGATGGCCGTCGTCCTCGGCGAAGCCGACATCTACGTCCACGACGGAGGCCAACACCAATGGGACTCGGCCGCACCCGTCGCGGTTGCGCGTGCCGCGGGCTTTCACACCAGCCGCATCGACGGCTCGCCTCTCGTCTACAACGAGCGCGACACGTGGCTTCCCGACCTTCTCATCTGCCGGCCCGAACTCGCCGAGCCGGTGATGAAGGCGCTCTGG
>JBBANY010000014.1:21929-37061 GCA_040401695.1 Ilumatobacteraceae bacterium | reverse complement strand
AGTTGAACACGGTGCGCAAGGCAGCTCCCGCTCCGGCAAAGAAGGCCGCAGCAAAGAAGCCCGCAGCGAAGAAGGCCCCGGCCAAGAAGGGCAAGCGCTAGTTCGTCCTCTCTCTCTTCGTTACTACGGAAAAAAAGAAGCCCGGCCGCGAGGCCGGGCTTCTTCCATTTCTCGACGTGTTGTGCGGTTCTCGCGTCAGCCCTTTCCGGGTGTCGGCGGTTGCATACCCGGCTGCATTGTCCCCGGCTGGCCGGGCTGCATCGTGTTGCCACCCGTCGGCGGCTTCATGCCCTGTTGGCCGGGCTGCATCGTGTTGCCATTCATCGGAGGCGCGACGCCATCGTTTTCTTCACCACCGAAGTTCAGTCCACCACCCATTTTCATCATCATGTCCTTGCAGCCCATTCCGCTGTAGGTCTTGCAGAACGTTTCGGCCTTGGCACCGAACTTCTGCAGCGCCGCCATCGGGCCGGCCTGAATCGCTGCACGGCAATCCGCTTCGGCCATGCCGATCGCAGCGCATGCTGCAGCGAGTTTCACCGGGTCGAGGCCCGGACCCTTCGGTGCTGTCTGCTGTCCACCCTGCATGCCACCGCTCGTTGCGAACTTGAATTCCATCTCGCAATCACCTTCGGGGCGTGACAGAAGCGTCGAGCACATCTTGACCCACTTCGACTTGCCGAGCGTCGAGAAGTCGGGACCCTTGCCCGGACGGAACATCAAGGCGCAGTCGACCTGATTGAAGATCTTCGAGCAGTTGTCGTCGAACTTCGTCGTGGGTTGTTGGATGTCGGACATTGCCGACTGCATCTCGGGGGCGACACCGTCGGTCTCATCCCCGCCCAGTTCCAACGTGTCCCCTGCATCGACCTCGGTGCCGTAGAGCACGTCGAAATCTGCCGAGATGAACTCGGGCAACTTGCCGCTGCGGGCTGCAAAGACACGGTAGGTGTACTGACCGTCGAGCCATGCGCCATCGTCGTCGGTCGCAAAGACGTCGAACTTCGCCGCGCCGCGTTTGGCGATGACCGAATCGATGGTGTCCCAGTCGCCGTCGGTGTTCAGCAACTGCAGCGAGGCCTTGCGCGTCGACTTGCCGACCTTGATCGTGATCACGCAATCGTCTTCGTCGATGCCCTCGATCATCTCGCCGTCATCGCAGCTTCCTCGAGGAGCCACCGAAGGCTTGCCCAACGCGGCGTTCTTCACCCGACTGGTTGCCGACTCGGATCCTCCGCACGATGCAAGAACGACCGCCGCGCATGCGCCGATCGCAAACATCAATTTGCGCGTTTTCATCACGTCTCTACTCCTTTCAGAGTCCCGTCCGGTCTGCGGACGTGAACTTCCTTCAAACGGGAACATACAGCACTTTTTCGGCCGGTTTTCGTCAGGAGTCGACAGGGCAATCAAGACTGACGGTGGTCAACCGCGCATCGGATCTCCCGGTCACGACATCGAGACTGATCGCACCGGTCGTACACAGCGTCATCAGCCAGGCGCGAGCAAGCGGCCCGTCGGGGTGGGAGCGCACATTCTGTGCAAGTTTGCGGATTCGCTCACCTTGTCCGCGCGAATCGATGAGAAGGTTGCCCGCATCGTCGGAGATCTCGACCCACCGCTCGACCCGCGGCGGATTGGGTGAAAAGACCCCCCACACCTGGGTGATCCCCAAAGCCCGAACCACATACGACGCAACGTTGCGTTGCCGACCGGCCGCAGTCGCCGGCGATTCCGAGATACTGAGAAAACTCCAGACGGTCACGCAGGCCGCGACCGCCCACGGCACGATCCGCAACCGTGCGGTCGTTCTTTCGCCTGGCTCGAGTCGCAGCGCCGCCACAAGACCGACGATTGCAACGGCCGAGAAGAACCACAAGCCACAGACGAGTGCGATGCAGACGTGCAGTGTGACGGCCAGTCCCCTGACCCAACGTCGCGCCGAATCCGGAACCCGATCGGTCACCACGAGCGCGACGAGCAGAATCGCGACCGCCAACTCGACCGCGATCGCGCCCCAGGTCGCAGTCGACAACACGGCATCGGGCGCATGCCGAACAAGCGAGCCGAACGGACCCCGACGTCCGTCTGCATTGCCGACGACGAGCCGCAACGCCGAACCGTCGATCCATGTCTCGCCACCGTGAAGAAAACGAATCAAGAGCGGTGACAAATACACCAGGGCTATCTGAACACGAAACGCCCGGAGCGTGTGCACCGACCATCCGAGCGTCGATCCCAACACGGCCCAGAACAACAACACGGCGAGATACATCTCCGCCGACGAAATCGCGAACGGTGCACGCGCATTCAGCGACGCCGCACAGACGAACAGAATGAACAGACGTGCCGCGGCGCCACGCCCGGTGGGTTTCACGAACAGTGAGACACATACGATTATCGCGAAACCGATGACAACCCGAACCACTGTTGGTGAAGAGAACACATCGAAAACCGACCATCGCCCGGGATAGCGAACTCCGTCCACGAACCCGGCTGTCGCATAAAGACCCTCATCCGACAACAGCAGGCGCGACTCGCCCCACCACGACACGAGACTCCACGCGGTGGCGACCGCAAGCCATCGATAAAGGGTCGTGGGTTTCAACTCGGAATGCGCGTCAGCAGCCCGCGGTCGATGACCGCGGCGATGGCGCGTTCGAGTCCCACGATCGCCATGCGTCGGTCGCGCTCACTGGACGGTACGAATGCGCCGGCAATCAGAATGTTGAAGCTCATGATGAACAACAAGCCGATGTCGTAGTCGTCACGAATCTGTTCGATCGTGTAGTCCCGCACACCGTGTTCCGCCATCTTCCGGTGGTAGTACTCGAGGTGTTCGTCCTCGATCGCCCGACGAACGTCGACCTCGAGGCTCGAAGCCGCCAGCCACGCGAGATCCTGCAACGGGTTCGACACCATGACGTTTTGCCAGTCGATCATGACGACGGGCAAAGATCCCGGACGACCGTTTCCGAACATTGCGTTGTCCATCTTCACGTCACCGTGGATGAAGGTCATCCTGCGATTACCCATTTCTTTCATGATTTTCTTGAAGCCGGCGACATAGCGGGGCAGGGCGTCGAGGAGTTCCTGCGGGAAGCACTCCGGAAAGTTCTTGATGGCCTGTTCCCAGGTACCGAAGAATCCCGGGCTGAACCCTTCGATGTACTCGTCGGAATCGAACGTCATCATGTGTCCGAATTTCTCCCGCCAGTTGTCGTAGAAACGGGCGTGCAGCGGTGAAATTGCGTCGATGACCATCTTCACCTGCTCGAGCGTCACACCTTTCACCTGGTCACCGACGTCGTACCCGACGAGGTCTTCGATGACGACGGCGTTGCCGCCCGTGACCGGGTCCATCTGCGCGAAGTAACACTTCGTTCGCGGCATCTGAACTTCGTGGGCTATCTCGTTGAAGAAGCGAACCTCGCGCTCGTACATCTTCGTGTTGTTCGCGATCTGACGATTCTCGGTATTCTTGTGGGCGAACTTGATCACCAAAGTTGCGGGACCTGCACCCGAGGTGCTGTATGTCAGGAACACACGCACGACTTCGCCCAGCACACCGATCACCTCGCCGACTGGCTTCACTTCGAACGAGACCAATCGTTCTCCCGCAGCGAGGTCGCCGCCCGCGCGAATCAATCCCTCGAGCCACCCAACCGTCAATTGTTCCGGCCGCACCGGAAATGCCGATCCAGTCACGATTCCCCCCGTCCCGTGCAGTGGCCCCATTCTTGCCCACCGATACGGGTCCATTTGACGGGCTTCACCCCACTTGATTGACCGTGAGGATCGTGCCCGGAATCGCCGGGCGAACCGGATCGACTTGCGGGTCGACCGACTGAATGAGCATCCGGCCCGACGCGCTTGTTGTTGATGCAATCATCAGCTGCCAATAGTCGCCGATCATCGTTGCTTCGACGAAGAAGTTCCAGGCCACGACGATCCGTGAATTCGCGTTGGAACCGGTGAGTGCGGCATCGGTGTTCGTCCAGGGCACGTCATCGCCGTTCTTGCGCAACCAGATGCTGACCCAATCCGTTCCGGCATCCGATTTTTCGATCTGGATGGAAAAGGCAATGTTGAATCGACCCTTCACGCCCATCGTGATCTGCGAACCACCGACGATCGACACCCCTGATGCAAAGTCCGTCTGACCGAGCGGAACCGGCGTGGCTTCGTCGAGGTTCAACGGCACGTCGGTCGTGTCGTAAAACGAGCCGTGGGCCCCGAAACCTCCGGTGTCTCCCTTCAATCCTCGTGGGCCTTCCGGTCCGACATCGCCCTGTGGACCCTGCGGCCCCGGTGGTCCGGCCTCGCCTTGCAGCCCCGCGATTCCAATCGCACCGTCGAGCCCCGCCGGTCCTTGTGCGCCTTGTACTCCCGCGGGTCCCACTTCGCCCTTCTCACCCTTGTCGCCTTTGGCTCCGTCTTTTCCCGCTGATCCCGCATCGCCTCTCGCACCAGCAGCGCCAACGTCACCCGGTTCGCCCTGCAATCCGGGAACCCCTCGCAGGCCGCGCGGTCCACGGGCTCCCCGCGTGCCGTTCTCACCCGTCGCACCGGTTCGACCACGTGGGCCCCGCTCGCCGTCAGCACCCGCCACACCGGCGGCGCCCGCCACACCGGCGGCGCCCGCCATGCCGCGTTCGCCTTGTGGTCCGCGTTCGCCTTGTTCACCGGGCGTGCCGGCGCGTGTGACTTCGATGACCTCCGCCGCAGGTGCAAGCCGAATGACCGCAACGGTGCCGGATGAGGCTCCGACGCCGGTTGCAAGCATCAACGCAGCCAGTGGCAATCCTCGCATCACGCGCGAGGGTAAGGCTCGCTCGCGACCCGACGACATCGAATCAAAAAATCGTTGCGATTGTCATGGAATGGGTACCGATCTCACGAACCGTGCATGGGCGCAGTCAGTCGAGCCCACGTCGATGGCCGACCTAACGTGGAGTTCCATGTCCCACGTGATGCCCTCGCGCATGGCCGCATTGTCTGCTCACCACTTCATCAACGGCGAATGGGTTGCGGGCACGGGTCCACAACACGATGTCGTCGACCCGGCGACCGAGCAGACAATCGCCCGGTACGCCGACGCGACCGCGAACGAGATCGAACGCGCCGTCGTTGCCGCAAACCGGGCACAGCGCGAGTGGTGGTCGATGAGTGCGCTCGACAGAGCGGGTGCTCTCCACGAGATCGCGTCGCGCATGCTCGACCTCGCACCCGAGACCGGGCACTTCCTCACGGTCGAGATGGGCAAGCCGTTTCGCGAATCGAATTGGGAGGGCGGTGCCTCCGCATCGGCGTTCCGTTACTACGCGGAACTCGCACGCAACGACCAGGGCCGTGTCACTGGTCCCGCCATCGCGGGTCAACTGCAAATGGTGATGAAGGAACCTCTCGGCACCGTCGTCTCGATCGTGCCGTTCAACTTCCCCATGCTCCTCGCGGGTTGGCAGGCAGCCGCCGCCCTAGCCGCGGGCAATGCCGTGATCATCAAACCATCGGAGCTCACCTCGATGACTCTCCTTGCGTGGATGTCGGCTTTTGAGGCGTTGCCTGCGGGTCTCATCCAGGTGCTCACCGGGGGTGCCGAGGTCGGCGCGGCACTCGTCGCGCACCAAGACACGCATGCAATCGCCTTCACCGGAAGCGTGAAGGCAGCGCAGGCCGTCGCCGCTGCTGCGAGCCAGCGGTTCAAACCGACGCTGATCGAAGCGTCGGGCAACGATGCCTTCATCGTCATGCCCTCGGCCGACGTGGAAGTGGCGGCCCGTGGTGCAGCCTTCGCCGCATTCCTCAATTGTGGTCAGGTGTGCACGTCGGCCGAACGTTTTTACGTGCACACCGATGTCCACGACGCCTTCGTTGCGGAACTGGCGAACCGGGCCAGAGCACTGCGCGTGGGCAGCGGCCTCGACCGTGTCGACATCGGCCCGATGGCATCGCAGCGCGAACTTGCCCGGGTCGAATCCATCGTCGCCCGCGCCGTCGAACAGGGCGCCACGATCGTCGCCGGCGGTCGCCGACCACCACAGCACACCAAGGGTTGGTTCTACGAACCAACCGTCATCACCACGACACCCGACGCGGAAATCATGCACGGCGAATGCTTCGGGCCACTCGCACCGATTTGCCGTGTGACCAGCCTCGACGAAGCCATCGCGCTGGCCAACGACTCCGAACTCGGGCTTGGTGCGAACATCTACACCAACGACCTCGCCGAGGCGTTCCGCGCCGTCAACGAAATCGAGACCGGCATCGTGTGGGTGAACACGCCACTGAACGACAACGATGCCGTGCCTTTCGGTGGACGCAAGTTCACGGGCTCGGGGCGCGAACTCGGTGCCGAGGGTCTCGAGCAATTCCGCCGTTCGAAGATGGTGATGATCTCCCCCACGGCCGAAGCCGACCCTGAATGGTTTCCCTACCCCGATGGTGATGCATTCCCCGCCGCACGGTAAGGCGCGCGGCGCATCACCTCGGTAGTTTCCACACGTGTTCGAATCCCCCCGCGCACAACGCGTTCTCGCCATCGCGCAGTTCGCCTCGACATGGTTCCTCGTCGGCCTGATGTGGACGATTCACTTCATTCACTACGCACTCTTTCCGAAGGTGGGAAGTGACGAATTTGTTGCTTTCGAGAATGCCCACGTCGACCGAATCGGCAATCTCTTGCTGCTTCCGTGGTTGACGGAAGGCGTGACACTCCTCGGCATCCTCGTCCTTGCGTTTCTCGGCTCGCGTCGCGAACTACGCCTCCCCGCTGCGATCAACGCGGCTGCGATGGGTGTGGTTCTTGCGATCAGCGGATTCTGGTCGGCCCCCGCCCACGGTGACCTGATGAAAGGGTTCGATCAAGGCGTCTACGACCGGCTGATGACCGCAGACCTCGTCCGAACTTTTGCCTGGACGGTGTGCGGCATCACCGCGGTGTGGATTCTCGTCCTGCTGTGGCCCACGAAAGAAAGGAAGCAACCCGCATGATTCTCGAACGGTGGGGCGCGACACGCGACGAAATCGCCTCTGCAGTCGTTGGTGACGACCTGTGTCCGAACGCCCGCATCGTTGCCACGCGCTGCATCACCATCGCTGCACCGCCTGACCAAGTCTTCCCCTGGTTGCGGCAGATGGGATTCGGTCGAGCAGGTTGGTACAGCTACGACTGGATCGACAACCTCGGCCGCAAGAGCGCAACATCCATCGAGCCGCACCTCCAGACACTCGAGACCGGCGGGATTCTCCCCGGTGGACCTGCCGATTTCGAGGCGGTCGTCGTCGACCCACCCCGCACGCTCGTCATGCGCCTTGCTCAAAAGGGTCTCGCCACAAAGTCGACCACCTTCGTCCTCGCCTACGAACTGCGTGATTGCGCCGAGGGCACGCGTCTCGTCACTCGTATGCGCGCCCGCATCGACGCCCCCGGCGGCCGAATCATCGAAAAACTCCTCCTTGCCCCAGGCGATGGCATCATGCTGCGCCGCCAACTCTTGAACGTGGCGCAACGCGCACGTGCGGGACACGAGTAACCCTTCGAAGCGAGCGGGCACAGTTAGTTTCACCGATCGTCCACCAAGGAGGCGGTCGTGAAAATACGGAGACATCTCGCCATCCCGCTGCTCGCATTGGTGCTCGTGTCGTGCGGTGACAACGAGAACGAGCCCGCGGATACCTCGATTCCTTCTGCAACCTCGGTCACGAGCCAGATTGCCAATCCGGCTTCGGAGTACTGCGTGTCGCAGGGTGGCACCGTCGAAATCGTCGATGAAGCCGAGGGCCAATTCGGCTATTGCAATCTGCCGGACGGTCGACGTATCGAGGAGTGGGAGTTCTACAACTCCGACAACGGCTAGCGCGGAGTCAGGCCAGAATCTCGCGCAACCAGGCGCCGGCTTTCGCGACCGCATCGGTCGCTTCGGGAATCATTCCCACCGCGGCTTGGAAAACGTGTTGCATCTCGGGAAACACCTCGAGGCGCACCGGTACCCCCGCATGCGCAGCCTTTGTAGCGATTCGAGTCGAATCATCGAGCAACGTCTCGTCACCGCCCACCTGTATGTACAGAGGTGCGACACCACTGAAGTCACCGTGCAACGGGGCTGCGAGCGGGTCTTCAAAGGATCCTCCCGCAACGAACATCGAAGCCATCAACTGCAACGCATGTCGCTGCACCATCAGGTCGACACCAGCCTTCGAATCCATCGAGTCACCCGTGCCAACGAGGTCGACCCAGGGTGAGAAGACGACTGCACCCGCCGGTTGGGCGACGCCGTCACGCTTTGCCGCAAGCAACAACGCCAAAGACAAACCACCACCCGCCGAGTCACCCGACACGGCGATGCGCGACGCCGCATACCCCTTTGCCAACAACCACTTGTAGGCCCTCATTGCGTCCTCGATAGCAGCGGGGTGCGGATGCTCGGGCGCCAACCGGTAGTTGACACTGAGAACATTGCGGTTGCCCTGCAAAGCCAGGTGCGATGTCAGCTTGCGATGCGACTGCGCGCTTTGCAGCACGTAACCCCCGCCATGGAAGTACAGCACGACTGAATCCGCCGGCGCCCCTTTCGGGCGACACCACAATGCCGTCATGCCATCGACATCGACTTCTTCGATCGACACGCCGTCGGGCATCGTTCCAACGGTCTCGAGGACCGCAATCGAGCCGGCCCGCATCTCCTCGAGGGTCGGTGCGGCACCTGCCGCACCGATGGCTGCTTCTTGATAAGCCTTCACCTGTGCGAGGTATTCCTGCGCTTCTTTGCTGGCCATGACTCCCCCTCTTGCCGGACAAGATCGTAATTCGCGGCAGGTACACGCGTGGAAGACTGAGGTGATGGCGGTGTCACTTCGTGAATGTCCACTCCCCACGACCGAGGTTCCCGCGTTGCCACCGCCCGGACTGACCAGTGACATCTACCGACAGCGCATCGCCGCCACCCAACGGCGCGCGAACGCAGGGGGCGTGGACGTGCTCGTGGTCTGGGCCGACCGTGAGCATTCGGCCAACATCTCGTATCTCTCCGGTTTCGACCCGCGCTTCGAGGAAGCGCTGCTCATCGTCGACGCGTCGGGTACTCGGCCACCGCGCCTCCTCGTGGGCAACGAATGTCTGGGCTTTGCCCCCGACCCCGCGATTGGTATCGAAGTCGAGTTGTGGCAAGACCTGAGCCTGATGGGCCAACCCCGCGACAATTCCCGTTCACTCAGCGCCATCCTTCGCGACGAAGGAGTGACGCCCGGTGCCCGAATCGGCTGCATCGGCTGGAAGACCTATTCCCCCACACTCCTCGGCTCCGTGGGACAAGGTCCCGCGTCACGATCGATCGACCTTCCTGCATACGTCGTCGACCTGCTGCGCGAGCTCGTCGGTGACGGTGGCAGTGTCACAAACGCGACAGGCATCCTGATGAACGTCGAGGACGGCCTGCGCCTCATCAACGAGCCCGACCAGATCAGACTCTTCGAGTACGCCGCGTGCGTCAGCTCCAACGGAATCATGTCGCTTCTCCGCAACGTGCGACCCGGCGTTCGCGAGGACGACCTTGAACGTGAACTCGACAGCCGTGGCCTCACACTCAGCTGCCACCGGATGGTCGGCTTCGGCGACAAGGCACGCCGAGGGCTTGCCAGCGCGTCGTCCAACGCGGCACGACAAGGCGACGCCCTCACCACAGCTTTCGGTGTCGCCGGTGCACTCACCTGCCGCGCAGGTGCCGTGGCGAATGGTCCCCACGAAATGTCCGACGAGGTTCGTGACTTCTACGAGCGGTTCTTCAGCAACTACTTCGAGGTGGTTCGCGCCTGGTATGGCGCCGTGCATCTTGGCGCGACCGGCGGTGACGTCTTCGCCGCAGCTGAAGCCGTGCGCGACCCGTCGCTCTACGACTTTGCCCTGAACCCGGGCCACTATCTTCACCTGGACGAGTGGGTGAATTCGCCGTTCGCGAAGGAATGCGATGTGCCACTGCGTTCCGGAATGGCGATTCAAGTCGACATCATTCCGGTCTCAAAGGGACCCTTCTGTTATGTGAACCTCGAGGATGGCATCGCACTCGCCGACGAGGATCTTCGCAAACGGCTGACGCAGTTCGACCCTGCACTCATGCAACGTGTCGATCGTCGCCGTAGTTACATGATCAACGTTCTGGGCTACGACCTCGACGATTGCATCCTGCCCCTCGGCAACACGTCAGGTTGGCTCGCTCCATACGTGACCAACCTCTCGCTCGCTCTCACACACTCGTAAAAATCCGAGTCTCGGACCGAACTATCGTGATGCCATGACCCGCCGCCGCCTCACCGTCGCGGACCTGGCCGCGGCAAAAGGCCGGCGACAACTCACGATGCTGCGCATCTTCACGATCGAAGAAGCAGCCGCGGCCGAAGCCGCGGGCATCGACCTTGCCTCTGCGCCACCGGAACTCGTCACTCACCCCCGATACCGCGAAGTGGCACCCTCACTCTTCACGCTCACGGGACGTTCACACCTCGAAGCCGGATCAGCAGATGACCACCTTCGCTGGGCCGGTGAAATGCTGCAAAAAGGTGCCGACTGCATCTACTGCTCGGGCAGCATGGACCGCGTCGAACATCTGGCGAAGGAATACGTTCCCGTGGTCGGCCACGTTGGTCTGGTTCCGTCGCGTGCGGGGTGGACCGGTGGTTTGCGCGCCGTCGGCAAGACCGCCGACGATGCGTTGCGCGTGTACCGCGAATGTGTTGCCCTCGAAAACGCGGGCGCGATTGCGGCCGAAATCGAAGTCGTGCCCGCCGAGGTCGCGACCGAGATCAGCAGACGACTCAAACGACTCTCACTGTGGTCGATGGGCTCCGGTGCCGGTTGCGACGCCCAGTATCTCTTTGCCATGGACATCCTCGGCGATCCGACGAACCAGGCAATGTCGGGCATCGCCCACGTTCCACGTCACTCGAAGGTGTACCGCGACTTCGCGGCCGAACACGCACGTCTGCAGCAAGAGCGAATCGCCGCCTTCACCGAATACCGCAGCGACGTCGAGACGGGGGCGTTCCCGGAGAACAAGCACGTCGTGCCAATCTCATCCGACGAACTCGCCGCGTTTCGCGCGGCGTTGCCTCCCGCCTGATCTCAACGACCGACGTAGGCCAGCCACAGTTCTTCCGACCAATGCGAACGCAGTTCGGCGGTCACAAAGTCACTGGTCCACTGCACCATTTCGAAGAACGGAAAGTCGACTGACATCACCTCGGTGAAGGCCATGCCGTCCAGCAACAACGCTGCATCATCGATTCCCATCTGCACCGACTCACCCTCTTTCAGGCCACTCAGGCGCATCTGCAAGTCGACAACGGCCTCTGCATCCCATCGAGACACCATGTTCCCCTCCATCAACTGGTCGGTCATGATGTTCAAAATTTCGAACAACGCCGACACTGCATCGGCCTCAAACACGATGTCACGCGGCTCAATCATCTGGCGCCCCCGGCAGGGATCGAACCTGCGACCTGCGGTTTAGGAAACCGTTGCTCTATCCACTGAGCTACGGAGGCGGGGATGATGCGAAATGTGGCACGAACTTCGCCCACAGAGCCCATCACCTTCCCAAAGGCTACTCAGTTCCCTTTCGTCCCGTTGTCGTGACGCCCGATGGAAGGCGAGGCAACCGCTCGGATGGAATCGAGAATTTCGGCGACCCGCAGGGAACTCGCCTCCGGGAACACTGTCGCGCGCTCCCCGAGGATCGCTGCACTGACGTCTTCCACCATGAGAGCGAATGCATCATCGGGGGGAAATCTCTCGACGGTGTCCCCGATGACCAACGTTGCATCGTGCTTCCACAACGTGAATGCTTCACCCTCGCCGGTTCGCATCGATGAGGCGGACCCGGTCACGGCGATTCGCTGTTGCGGTGCCATGTCGAATGAACAAAGAGCATCGGCCTGAACGGAATGGGTCAAGGCGACCTGCGCGGAAGTCGTGAGGTCGACACCGGTTGGACCAGTGACCGAGACGACGTTGTCGACGGAGAATTCGACACTCTCCCCCATGAGCATCAGCCACAAGTGAGCCTGGTAACAACCCACGTCGAGCAATGCACCACCACCCATCTCGGGTTGGGATCGATAGTTGTCGGTGAGGTCACCTTGAAAGGTGAACGCGGTGGAGATGGAGAGAAGATCTCCGAGATCCCCGCGCCTGACGACCTCGGCCATCCGCTTCATGCGTGGTTGCCACCGGGTCCACACAGCCTCGACGAGCAGGCGCTGATGTCGCGCAGCTGCGGCTTGCATCGTGCGCACTTCATTCGCATCGAGAGCGAGTGGCTTCTCGCACAACACGTGCTTGCCGGCCTCGAGGGCAGCGACCACCCATTCTTTGTGTTGAACGTTTGTGAGGCTGACGTACACCGCATCGACGTCTGGATCGTCGATCAAGGTGCGATACGAGTCGTGAACGACGACTGGTTCCAACTGTGACGAACGATCGGGGTCACGGCTGGCAACTGCCTGGAGGCTGGCCCCACGCGCCGCGTGCACCGCGGGTGCCATTGCGCGGCTGGCGACGTATCCGGCGCCGATGAAACCCCAACGAACGGTCACGACCGCGCGATGTCGGGCACGACGGGAAGTGCGTTCCTCAATGCCGATTGCTCGGCCGCTTCCATGATGGCAACGACGTTGCGCGACTGCAGGGCCTGCACCGACATCGGCGTCTTGCTGTTCAGGTAGGCGACGATCGAATGGTGGAAGGAGAATGGCTCCACGGAGTCGAGCGGAACCACTGACCGCGCACCATCGGTGGCATGGAGGGTGAGAATCGCGGGCAAATCGGCCACCGCCGGTTCCGCAGCAGGGTCCCACTCACCCACGATCGCGCCCTTGGTTCCCAGCACATGGAATTTGGGCTTCCGCGCGGCGGCGAGATCGGAATTCACGAAGGTGGCTTGCGCTCCGGACTCGAATGTGATCGTCACCTGCGCGTGGTCTGCATTGGTCGCATGCATCCACACGCGTTTGTGGTTTTGACCACTCACGTGTGCGATCGGCTCGGGGATCACAGCGAGGATTTGGTCGATGAAGTGGCTGCCCCAATCGAAGATTGCGCCACCCGAAACCTCGGCGTTTGAATGCCAGTACGTGCACGGCTCGGAATAACCACCGACGAAGCAGTCGTATTGGAAGACGTCGCCGATGGCGCCCTCGGAAATCAACCGGGACATCGTCACGAAGTCGGGGTCGTAGCGGCGATTCTGGTATACGACGAGAAGCAGGTTCCTCTTCGCAGCAAGATCCATCAGTTCGTCACACTGTGCGGCCGTCAGAGCCATCGGCTTTTCAAGTACGACGTTCACGTTGCGGGACAATGCCGCCTTTGCCCACGAATGGTGACTGTTGGGTGGCGTCGAGATGACCACAAGGTCGATGAGGCCCGAATCGAGCATTTCAGTCGCATCGGAGAAAGCTTCGACGGAAGGCGCAAGCTCTCGCGCGGCCGCGACGCGATCGGGGTTGACGTCACACACAGCGGTCAGTTCGAGACCCGGGGTGCCCTGCACGGCAAGGTTGTGCTCGTGGCCGATTGCACCGTATGCGAGAAGACCAACGCGAATGTTTGCGAAGTTGTTGCGAGAAGACACTGGCTCAGACTCTACGGCGTGAGGAAAAGCTTCTGACAGGACTTCGACGCGTTACGAGCACCCAGCGCCGACGTGGGTCACGCCTTTGTGAACTTGAGATTCAACTTCAGCGTGCCGAGCATGATGCCGGGCTGGTGCATCCAGTTGTTGCCCTCGCCGTATTCGATGTGTGAAAGACGATCGAGGAGCACACCCCACGCAACCTGTTGTTCGACGCGTGAGAGGTTTGCTCCGGGGCACACACGTGGTCCCGCAGAGAACGCGACGTGGCGGGTGAGGCCCTCACGGTCGAGGTCGAGGTCGAAGGGACACTCGAATTCCTCGGGATCGACGTTCGCCGCCGCGAAACGCAGGTGCAACAACGAACCGGCTGGCACGTGGACCCCCTGGAAGACTTCGTCCTGGGACGTCATGCGGGTCGACAAGCCGTGGGTTGGTGAGCGCAGACGCATCCCCTCTTCGGTGAAGGCACGCACCTTGGTGCGGTCGTTGCGCAGCAATTCGAACATGCCCGGACGTTCGCAGAGAAGTTGCGCCTGTTCTTCCAGCGCGTACTGCGTGGTTTCGAGTGCGCCGATGATCATTGCATAGACGACACCGGCGATTTCGAGGTCGGTGAGTTTGCGGTCGAGTGCCTGATAGTGAACGTCGCAGAGAAAACTGATCATGTCGTCCTGCGGGTTTGCGCGCTTGATGCGCACCTGCTCGTACACGTACTCCTGGAAGCCAGCGAGGCGCGAGATCATGTCCGTGGTCTGATCGGGTGTGATCTCGTGCTTCAACCCCGTGCCGTGGACGAAGGGAATGACGACTGCGTTTCCCCACGCTTCGAGCAACGGAATGTCCTCGAACGGGAAGCCCAACACCTTGGCGAACACGCGTTGCGGCAGCGGGCGGGCGAAACGGCTGATGAAGTCGATCTCTCCCTCGTCGATCCATTCGTCGATGAGGTCGTTGCAGAGCTGCGTGATCATTTCGCGGTGCCGCATCGCGCCGGTACCCACCCATGGGTCGGTGAGTTCTTTGCGGTGCTTGATGTACAGCTCTTGCGTGGGACGAAGTGAAACCATCGATGCCTGCATGAGGTTGCGATAGGTCTCGTAGGTTGTTTCCGCAGTCAGACCCTGAGCCGCAAAGTCGACGATTCGCTTTTGCGTGAGGCTGGTGTAGCGCTCGGTGTCCTTCACCACGCGCTGGATGTCGGCGTGCTTCGTGAGGACGTACGCGTCGGTGCCGGGAGTCAACCCGCCGCCGGGGATCCGCAGCACGGGCGCCTCGCGGTGGAGAATCTCGTACATCTCGTACCAGTGTTCGGCCGCGCCGTCGCCGAACAAGTCGACATCGTCCAGAGTGACCGGGCACTTCATCGGACTCAGTTCGTGGTTGATGTGCCGTGGATACGTTTCCATGTTTCTTCCCCCTTGCTAACCCTCACCCGAATCGCCGCTGTTTCCCGAATCGTCCGCTGGGGGCGGGGCAGGCGACGGTGCAGGTGAATCGTCATCGT
>JBBANY010000014.1:0-21829 GCA_040401695.1 Ilumatobacteraceae bacterium | reverse complement strand
ATCATCGTTTCCGGTGCTTCCGCCGGAACTGCCGTCGTTTGAGGAGTTGTCCGACGAACCACCATCGTTCGACGTGTTCTCGGGCGAACTGTCGTCGTTCGACGGATTGTCGGACGAGCCGCCACCTTCAGTATTCGGCGAGCCCTCTCCGTCGGTTGATGCGGGCGTCTCACCACCGTTGTCGGTATCGGTGGTCGGATCCGAATCATTGGCCGCCTCTGCTGCCGCTTGCACTTCTCGTTCCTCGAACGCTTGTGCGTCGGCTTCGGCGATGGCGAGAATCGTGTCGTCCAGCTCTTCGGCCTCGATCGGAACCTCGGTCACTTCGGCCGCACCGGTTTCCTCGTTGATGTCGACCGCTGACGCGACGAGGCTGTCACCTTCGGCCTCGCCGTCGAAGTCGACCGAGTAGAGCTCGGCACCCGACTCGTCGGTGATCACGACGTCGATCGATCCTTCCTCGGTCGCATCGCCGATGTCGAGGTCTTGGCCGTCCTCGAGGGCCGCCTCGATGCTTTCTTCTTCGAATGCGTAGCCCGCTTCGACATCACCGTCGGCGGCGACGTCGATGTTCGACTCGTAGTCCTCGTCGGTCGACAGTTCGAGTTCGAAATCGTCGTACTCGGCGTCAGCCGGGTCGACGCTGTCACGGACGATGACCGACCCGGGGCCGGGTGAATCGACCGCGAAAACGAGGTCGATGTCGCCCGCGGCGGGGTCGAGAACTTCGCCGATGACGGGCTTCACCTTCAAGTCGGCGAGGCCGGCGGGAATCTCGACGGTTGCGCCGGTTCCGAGGCCGCCGCGGGACGGGAAGATCCGGATGCCGTCGGTGGCCGAGGTGAGATCACGCGAGTCGACGACCTTGTCGCCGAGCGTCACGACGACACCGGCAATCGATCGTCCACCCGTCGTCACAGTGATGCGCGCCGAACCCTTCGACTCGGCCGGACGGTCGTCGGTCGACCACGGCACCTTCTGCTCGCCCTCACGGTCGGCCATCAACGTGTAATCCATCGACCCGGTGGTACCCGTCCAGACTGCGCCCGCTTCACCTGCGTTGGCGGCACCGACGTCGTAGGTCCATGTTTCCGTTTCGGAGTCGATGGTGAGCGCGGTGATCTCGCCCGGATAGTTGTTGTCGTAGAGAAGTATTTCGATCGCACCACCGTCTACCCACGTGACCGCAATCGGCGTGACCGCGTGACCCATGCCGTTCGCGTACATACCCAACGTCACACCCTGCTTGGCGCGCAGGGCCTGTGCGATGTTGGCGGCAATCTCGGTCGGTGCCATGCCCTGCGCACGTGCGTTGGCCTCACCGACGCTCGGCAACATCTGCGTGACCCACCAACGCGAGATCGAGCCCGCGACCGGAACCGAGGGCTTCTCCAATTCGAATGTCTTCGATGCCGCCTCTTGGAAGTCGGCGGGGGTGTTCATCTCATCATTGATGCGCTGACTGAGAACCGCCATCCCCTCGCAGCGACCGCCCTGAATGCTGAGATTGACTTGTTCGATCCACTGCTGCGCGGCGGGGAAAGGAATGCATGCTTCGCCCTCGAGTCGCGCGCACGTTCCCTCCTGGCCAAAGACCGCCACTGCGGTCGTTGCTGTGACCGCATCTTCCGCGACCGGTCCACCCCAGTTCTCGAACGAAAAACCGCCCTCGCCCGGGCGCAGACCCGAATCGGCGCATACCGACGAAGTCGTCGGCAGGCCTGCTTCGGCAGCAGCGACGCAATCTTTCGACCACTCGAAGCCACCGTCGGATTCGCCGCCCGACCCGCCACCGCACGCAGCGAGCGCGGCGACTGCGGCGAAGGCAACGAACAACCGCCGACCGGCACCGTAACGGCCTGCTCGCGACGAGTGGACACGAGACAAGGGCTTTTCCATTTCGCCAACGTAGCCGATGACCCCTTGCGGGGCTTTCGCGACTCTGCTCATCGAGGAAACGTGTAGACGATGTCGGCAAACGAGTCGGCGGCGAAGAAGTACAGAAGGCGCAGCGGTTCGTCGCCGGTGTTCACCGCCATGTGCTCGACGTTGCCGTGGATGAAGACCGCATCACCAACGGTCACGGGAGTTGATTCACCCTCGACGACGACTTCTCCCCTGCCTGCGATGAAGAAGTACACCTCGGCCTGCTCGTGGGTGTGGCCGCGCGCAGGTCGTGGCGCACCAACCGGAACCTCCGCGATACCGACCGTGAGCGCATTGGTTGCGGTGCGGTCGCCACTGAAGAGCGTCCACCAGTCGACGTGACCCGTCGTGTCGTCCCGCCACGATTCGGTTGCGCAGTCACTCGCCCGCCGAAAGACGGCCTTTTGTTCCCCCATGATTGGCAACTTAATCGGCACTCCCCGGCACCCATGAAAAGATGGTCAGGTGACAAGTATCGAAACGCCGGTGCTGATCGTTGGCGGCGGGCCCGCAGGACTGACGACCGCAACCGCGTTGGCGCAGTACGGCGTCGGGCACGTGTTGGTGAACAAGTACGACGGCACCGCACACACGCCGCGCGCACACATCGTGAACCAACGCACGGTCGAGATCATGCGACATTTCGGGTGCGAAGACGATCTACTGACGGTCGCCACCGCACAGGAGATGATGCGCAACAACCTGTGGGTCACGAGCCTCGCCGGTCGCGAAGTGGCGCGATTGGAAGCGTGGGGCACGGGGGCCGACCGTGCGACGGACTACGCGTCGTCGAGTCCGTCGCCGATGGCGAACTGCCCGCAGACGACGTTCGAGCCGATGCTGTTCGAAGTGGCGAAGCGTTCGGGCGCAGACCTGCGATTCGACCATGAGTTTCTGGGTTATGCGCGCGACGGTGACGAGTTCGTGAGTACGGTGCGCCGTCGATCGACCGGCGAAGAGATCGTGATCCGCTCGCATCATCTCGTCGGTGCCGACGGCGCACGCTCGAAGGTGCTCGAACTCGCGGGACTGACCGTCGAAGGCCGCGCCGCGATGTCGCATGCGGTGAACGTCTGGTTTCGTGCCGACTTGTCGCAGTACCTCGCCCACCGACCCGGTGTGCTGACGTGGTTCGTTCCTTCCGAAGACACGGCGAAACTGCAACTGCTCACACTCATCTGCCACAAGCCATTCACCGAGTTCGTACTCGTGCTCCGCTACGACCCTGCGGTCGACGACATCTCGACGTGGGGAATCGACCGTATTCGCCCGTACGTCGAGGCGGCCGTCGGTGCAGCGGTGCCCGACTTGGAACTCCTCGGCATCGCAGGCTGGCAGGTGAACGGTCTGGTTGCCCCGCAGTACTCGAGGAATGGCGTGCACTGCATGGGTGACGCGGTCCACCGTCACCCACCGACCAACGGCCTGGGTCTGAACATGTCGGTTGCCGACGGCTACAACCTCGCGTGGAAGCTCGCACTCGTGGAGAAGGGCCTTGCAGGTACGGCGCTGCTCGACACCTATTCATCCGAGCGGCAACCCGCGGGCGCAGCGGGCGTGGCACGCGCTCTGCAGAGCGCGAAAGAGGCGGGCCGTTTCGGTCCCGACGACTCGAACGACCCCTATGCCGAGAGCCTTCGAATCGCGAACTATCAGTTCAACGCGCATGGGATCGAGTTGGGCCATTGCTACGACGTCGGTGCCGTGGTGCACGACGGCAGTTTCTACAGCGAGAATCCGCGCGACCCCGTTCTGTACCACCACCCCACCACGCGACCGGGTGCACGCGTTGCACACGCGCGGCTGGTGCGCGGCGGTTCACCGTTGTCGACACTCGACCTCGTCGAGGGCCTTTCCTTTTCGCTTCTGACCGGGCGCAACGATGCGCCGTGGCGGGATGCCGCCGAAGCGGCCTCCCGCGAGCTCGGTGTTTCCGCCGTGGTGCACAGCATCGGTGGCGATGGCATTCATGATCCGTACGGTGACTGGCAGCGGGTACGTGAGGTCGGTGACGAGGGATGCGTGCTGGTGCGTCCCGACCGCCACGTTGGATGGCGATCCGTGTCGGCGCAGCACGACCCGACGGATGAATTGCTGCGCGTCATGCGTGCGATCCTTTCCCGATAAAGAGTGACGTGCCATGTCGGATGGCAGACTTTGAAACATGACTGACACGGCGCCGGTGAGAGTCGCGGGGATCTTTTCGATTGCCTCGGGCCTGGTGCACGGTGTCGCCGTCGGACTGCACACCGACCACCCCGCCGCGGCGCGCACGTTTGCGGTGCTCGCAGTGGTTCAGGTGGCCGCAGGACTCGCTTCGATGTTCGTCGAGGACGGTCGCCTTCGCGGCGTCGTTGCAGTCGTGAACGTGGTTTCGGTGATCGGCTGGGTCGTTGCGAAGACCTCGGGCATCGGCTTCATCGACGGGTTGGGCGAATCAGAAGCCGTGCAGGCGACTGATTTGCTGTGCGCGATCCTGGCCGCTCTTGCGATTCTGTTCGCCGTCGCACCGGGCATGTCGACGAAGTTGAGCCTTGAGCGGCTGTCGGCCACGGCCCTCGCTGTGATTCTGGCGGTGCCCGCAATGGTGACCGCATCGAGCCACGACCATGGCACCTCGACGACCGACTGGCCACGGCCGTACTTCCCCGGCATCGGTATCGACATCGAAGGTGTCGACGGCGTGAGCAAAGAGCAAGAAGGCCGCGCACGGCAGTTGGTGCTCGACACCCAGCGCGACCTCATGCGGTGGAGCGACCACCGCGTCGCCGAGGAGGAAGGGTGGATCTCGATCGGCGACGAGGAAACGGGTTACGAGCACTTCGTCAATCCGATGAAGATCATCGACGGGAAGTTTCTCGACTCTTCGAGTCCCGAGTCGATCGTCTACAAGGTGTACGGCGAGACGCGGATTCTCGTGTCGGCGATGTACATGGCGAACCTCGGTACCGCGATAGACGGTCCGGAACTCACCGACTACGCAGGGCCCCTGATGCAGTGGCACATTCACGACAACCTGTGCTGGAAGCTCGGCGATGGAATGCTTCCCGTGATCACCGGCATCACCGACGGCAACGACAAATGTCCGACGGGTTCACGTCGAGCCAACGTGCAGATTCCGATGGTGCACGTGTGGGTTGTCCCTCATCCGTGCGGGCCCTTCGCTGCGGTCGAGGGACTCGCTGAAGGCCAGGCCGCGGTACCGACAAAAGAGCGCGTCGACATTTGCGGCTCGCACTCGCACTGAGGCGCCGTCGAACTACGAAGCGACGACCTCGGAAACCTGAATCTGGGCTTCGATGTTCGTGTAGTTCGGCAGGTCGGCCATCAACTCTCCGGTGACGGGCAGGCCCATGCATTGCTGGAAGCGCTCGGCCGACTCGAAGAAGAAGTGGACGGCCGCTTCGAAGGGTCCGTCGACACCTTTGTCGATCTCGGTTCGGGCGGGCTTCCAGCCGTTGACGGCCATCGGAACGTGTTTGGTGCGGTAGTACTCGTGGTCGAACGTGGCGCCTTCGGACTTGGGATACAGAACGCTGACTCGGATCATGTCGGCAACCTACTACCATCCGAAACATGATCAGTCAGGGCCCCATCGAAGACCGTTTGGCAATCCGCGAGCTCGTCGAGTCGTACAACGACGCCGTCATGCGCTTCGACGGCGAGGCGTGGCAGTCGAACTGGACCGATGATGCAACGTGGTCGTTGCCCGGTCGCGAGGTGCAGGGCAAGTCGAACTTCTTCCCGATGTGGCAAGAGTCGATGTCGGCGTTTTCGTTCGTGGGTTTCTTCGCTTCTGCGGGTCCGATCATCGTCACGGGCGACACCGCCAAGGGCACGTGGTACCAACAGGAATTCCTGCACCTCGAAGCCGGCGGCAAGATGAACGTGACCGGCCGCTACGAAGACGAGTACGTGAAGAAGAACGGTCGCTGGTATTTCACCAAGCGCGTGTACTCGATTCTCGACCGTCAGATGCTGGCCTGACGACGGTCGTCATTCGGACTTGACGACAAGACCCGCCGGCTCGTCGTCGAAGGCGAAGTCCTCGGGGTCATCGGCCACCACGCTGTCGCGTCCGGGCCCGCCGTAGATCGCGTCGGTACCCGAACCGCCCGACAACAGGTCATTGCCTACGCCACCGAGAATGACGTCGTCCCCCGTGCTGCCCGAGGCGACGTCGTTGCCGTTCAGACCGAAGATGTAGTCACGACCGTCGCCACCGATCAACGTGTCGGCGCCGTTGTTGCCGTACAGCACGTCGTCACCAGTGTCTCCATCGAGGCGATCATCGCCGCCACGGCCGTCGATACGGTCGCGACCGTCTCCCCCGTAGATGATGTCGGGTCCGGGCGCACCACACACGATGTCATTGCCGCCAAGGGCACGGATCGTGTGCGGGTTCGATCCGACCGCAACGATCACGTCGCTCTCTTCGGTACCGAAGATCGTTCCCGCATTCGAGGCAACCGTCGCGAGACGACCGCCGCAGAAGATCCTCGGCAACTTCGCGGGAGAACCTGCCGTCCCGCCGGCCCCCATCAGCAGGGGAACCGGCAGGACGACGAGAAGAAGAAGCGCGAGTTTCTTCACTTCGACCTGAAGGCAAGACCCAGCGGATCCGGATCGAAGACGAGATCGACACCCGGTTCCTCGCCGACGGTGTCGTCACCCGTGCCTCCGACGATCAAGTCGACACCCCCGCTGCCTGCGAGCGTGTCGTTGCCGTTCCCACCGAAGATCACATCGTCACCTGCATCACCGGTCATCGAGTCGTCACCATTCAGGCCGAAGAGATAGTCGCGACCGTCGCCACCGGACGCAGAGTCGTTGCCGTTGCTGCCGAAGATGACGTCGTCACCGAGGTCACCGTTCAGGATGTCGTTGCCGCCGCGTCCGTCGATCCGATCGTTACCGTGGCCTCCGTAGACGGTGTCGACGGAGTTCGCGCCGCAGATGATGTCGTCGCCGCCGAGGGCCTGGATGGTGTGGTTACCCGAGCCGATGACCACGATCACGTCGTTGAACTCCGTGCCGTAGATCACGGAAGCCGCCGACACGATCGTCGCAGTGCGATTCGCGCACATCGCACCGTTCTTTTTTGCGGCTTGTACTCCACCGACACCGGTGAAGACCGCCGCCAACGAAATTGCTGCTACCGAAAGTTTCCTGAGTCTGTCCATGGGCGCAACGTACGACCGGTCGTGGGCTGAGACGACTGACGGCCGTCACTTTGGCCACGACTGAATGACACGAATCACCGCCGGGCCGACGATGACGATGAACAGCACCGGCAAGACACACACGACCGTGGGGAAAACCATCTTGAGGGACAACTTTGCTGCGTGTTCCTCGACGGCCTGCTGTCGTCGACGACGCGCCGTGCGGCTCTGTTGACGCAAGACCGCCGCGAGGGGTGTCCCGAGGCGCTGGTTCTGCTGCACCGCGGACACGAAAGTGGAAACGAAGTTCGTCGGCGTGCGCGAACGGAACACTTCGAGCGCCTCGAGCCTCGTGGAGCCGAGTTTGATGAGATCGAGCACCCGCAGAAACTCGTGACCGAGGTCGCTGTCGTGGGTCTGTGAATAGAGGTTCATCACCGCCTCGAGGGTGAGACCGGCCTCGACACCCATCACCATTTCTCCGAGCGCGTCGCTGAGTTCGAGGTCGAGTCGCCGCCGCCTCTTCTCTTCGACGGACCGCGCATGGATCAAGGGCAATTGCCAGCCGGCCGCGGTGACCGCGCCGGCGGCGATGACACCCGACGGGTTGGGACGCACGGCGACGAGGCCAAGGCCGACCAGGCCGCAGGCGAAACTGGACGCAACCGATTCGCGGCGCCTGTTGCCCACGACCGCGTGCCTGGCCCGCCGCGAGGTTGCGCCGATTCGCGCCGGAACGCGGTATGCGAGCCACACCCACGCCATCGCCGCTGCGACGAGAACGCCGCCGACGACCCTCACAGCGTGATCTCCGGATTCGCAAGCGAATGGAGCCACCTCCAGCCGACCACCGCCAGAACCGCCCCGATACCCACGAGCGAGAGACCGAGCTTTGTCGTGACGAGGGGTGCGGCGTAACCGGGACTGAGGACGGAGATGAGGAGAAGCACGACGGGCGGCATCGCCAGAAGAACGACCGCACTCAATCGTGCATCGGCGGTCACGCTCTTCACGTCGCGGCGCAGCCTGTCCTCTTCTTCGACGGTTTCGATGACCGTCTCCAGGATCTCGATGAGTGATCCGCCGTGACGAGCCTGGAGCGAGAGTGCGGACGCGACAATTCGGAGGTGTCGACTGTCTTCGGTTTCGGCAATCCTCGCCAGCACGTCGCCGATCGGAGTACCCAGTTTCGCCTCGGTCACCACCTCGCGCAGAATGCCGCGCAACGGCTCGGCGACCGCGTCGGCGACGTCGGCTATCGAAGCGAGGACGTTGCGGCCGATGCGGAGATTCCCGACCACGAGCTGCAGTGCCGGAGCCAGTTGCTCGCTCAACTCGTCGACGCGCGACGTCACAACGCCGTCCTCACACGGCGCAGTTCGAGTCGCCGGGACACCAGACCGGTGGGCACCAACCGCGGTACACCGTCGCCGTTCGTGGGTGCCTCGCGAACGAACAGGTCGGTCGTCGTGACGACGTCGCTCTCCATGCCGGACACCTCGGTGATCGTCGTGACGTACCGTCGACCCCGGGAGTCGCGCGTCAAGTGAACGACAAGGTCGATGGCCGAGGCGATTTGTTCACGCACGGCACGCAACGGCAGGTCGAGGCCGGCAAGAAGGATCATCGTCTCGATGCGCCGCAGCGCATCGCGCGGGGAGTTCGCGTGAACGGTCGAGAGCGAACCTTCGTGGCCGGTGTTCATCGCCTGGAGCATGTCGATGGTCTCTCCCGAGCGCACCTCGCCGACGATGATGCGGTTGGGTCGCATGCGCAGAGAGTTGCGCACGAGTTCACGCACGTTCACCTCACCGGCCCCTTCGGAGTTCCCCGGGCGCGCCTCGAGGCGCACGAGGTTGGGAAGGCGCAAGGTGAGTTCGACGGCGTCTTCGATGGTGACGACCCGCTCGTCACGGTCGATGAACGTCGAGAGGATGTTCAGCACCGTCGTCTTGCCCGTACCCGTACCGCCGCTCACGAGAATGTTCATCCGCGATGCGACCGCATCACCGAGGAACTCGGCGGCTTCAGGGGAAAGGGTGCTCGACGCGACGAGGTCGTCGGAGGTCAGGCCCGCCGAGGTGAACTTCCTGACGGTGACCGCAGGGCCGTCGACGGCAAGCGGCGGCAGAATGACGTTGAGTCGCGAGCCATCGGAAAGCCGCGCGTCGACCATCGGCGACGACTGATCGACACGCCGGCCCGACGAGCGCACCATCCGGTCGATGACCACCAGCAACTGATCGTCCGACTCGAATGACCGGTCGGTGAGTTCGATGACACCGGCTCGTTCGACCCAGATCTCGTCGAAACCGTTCACCATGATTTCCGACACCCCCGGGTCGTCGAGGAGATCCTGCAGCGGACCGAACCCCAGCAGTTCGTTGACGACGGCGCGCCGGAGTGCGTCGCGTTCGTCACCGTCGGGCACGTCGGAGTTGCGAAGCACTTCATCGACCTCGAACGAGACGAGGTGACGCAACTCCTCATCCGCCATCGACGTGCGTTCGGGAATGTCGGCAAGGCGTCGGCGGACTGCATTCGTGATGTCCTGTGACTTCAACTTCCCACCAACCAGACCCGGTTGTTCGCCACGGCAACGAGAACGTCGGCCAACGAATCCTCGGGGACGCCGAGCGACACCAAGGTGTCGTCACCGGGCAGCAGGTCGGCCGGGTCGGGTGCCTCGAGAATGACGGCCCGCGTAGCGACGCGGCGTGGCGCGACGCCATCCGTGTCGTACACGTCGACGATGCGACCGGCCTCGATCAGTGCACCGACCCAGCGCTGCGGGTCGAGTTTCACCGAGATCGCGGAGTAGCCCGTGCCGAGGCTTCGCACGCGGCTCTGCGCGAACGATGTGAGAAGAATCTGCTGTCCGACGACGTGGTCGTAGGCGAGCACTCCGTCGGGGAACGAGTCGAGTGACCCGAGAGCACCTTCGGCCCTCGCCGACGCCGCAACCATGCGAACCTCGGCACCGTTCCTCACGGCATTCGTTGTCGTTCCGTCGGACAGCGAACGTGTGGCCACGACGACGGGAACCAACTGTTCGTCGGCTTTGTCGTCGCGGGGCACGAGGAAGAAAACGCCGACCAGCGCGATCGAAAAGGCCGCCGCGGCGGGCGCGGCTTTGCGGACGAGGGACCTGTCGATCATGTGCATACTCCGTGGTTGTCGAGGGAGCAGACGCTCCACGAAACGAGGCCAAAGTTCCCTCCGGCGAAACTTGTGGTGCTACCCGACGACGTGCCGCGGGTGAAGGTCACAGTCAGACTGCGCTGTGCGGCGGCACCGGTGAACCGGGCTGCAACGACGACCGCACGCGCAAAGCCGACGATCGTGTGCTTGGTGTTGCTGCCATTCAGCCGTGGGAACCGGTAGATCGGCATCGTGATGGTTTTGCCGACCACGGCGGCCATGTTGAGCGAGGTCGACGGCGCCCCCGGGCTTCCGTTCACGATGTCACCCACCGAGACGACACCCGTGTAGCCACCGTCGATCCATGACTGCGTCTCGCGGTTCGAATTGGAACCACCGGTGAAGTCGAGAATCGACCAGTTGCCCGCGACCGCTCCCCCGCACTTCAGGTTGGGCTGTCGGAAGGTGATGGTTGCAGTGCGACCCGACGGAAAACCGGCCGCGATCCACGACGCGATGTCGGAATTGTCGGCACACAGGGCGAAGGGCCACAGTCCCGTCGCTGTGGACGGCACTCCGATCCGCACCCCGGTCGAAGCCGACACGGCGCTCGTCGAGCGGCCGACAAGGTCGGAGAACATGAGGTCGACGTCTTCCGACGCGGACACCCGCACGACACCCGAGCTTCGGGTTCCCGTGGTCGAGCACGATTGTGAATGCGGCGCGGCGCCATCGCTGCGAAGAAAATCGAGTGCGGCAGTGGTACACGACGAACCACCGTCGGCCCAGTCGCGCGCAGATGCCGCGGCCGCGGCTTCGACGGCGTTCTGCAAGCGCTGTTCGGCAACCCACGCACGACCGGCGTCGGCGACGAGCGCAAGCGTCAGCGCCAGCGGCAGAAATGCGACGGCAACGATGATCGCGACGACCCCGCGGTCGTCCCCAGTTGCAGAAGAGAACGAATCAGCGTGGGCAGGCATACGACGACGATGCGTGGAGAGTGACGTTGCGGTCGCCGACGAGCGGCAGTGAAACCGTCTGCTGGGCCGTGAGACGCACACGGATGGTGCCGGTTGCGCAATTCTCGAGCAGTTCGCATGTGACCGTGCCGACGTCATTACCGATGAGTTCGGACGTGGCCGCGCCACAGGCGCCGGCAGGGGTCACCGAACCGACACGTGCGGCGTTGCGCGCCGCCGTCTGCAGCTGCAACTGGTCGAGATACACCGCGCCACCGAGAACGATGGTGAACAAGAGGACGATCAAAAGGGGCAGGACGAGTGCGAACTCCACGGCCACTGCCCCCCGATCGTCGGGCCCCCGACGCGACGGACGTGCCGCCGCGCCGAGAGCCGAACGACGCGACGTCACGGGAGGATCGAGTCGAAGATCCCGTCGATGCGGCCGCCGAGCGCGGCGGCGGCAACTGCCACCACTGCGACGATGCCGGCGAGCAGCACCCCGTATTCGGCTGCGACACCGCCGTGGTCGTGCGCTTCGCGCACGTCCGCGAGGCGGGTCGTGATGCGAACGATGAATCGCTTCATTCCTGTCTCCTGTCTCGTTGTTGTTCGGGGACCGGTTGGCCCCCACGGGAAGGAAACAAAATGGGATGTCCCGACGGACACCGAAGTCAGCAGCGATGACCGATGTGCACGGACGCGACGACGGGCGTCACGAACTTCTTTCAGTCACCCAAGCGGCGTGTGAATCCGTCGGGAACGACGATGTCGCCGCGGTCGAGTTGGTCGACGTGCGACTTTCCGAGACCGAGCAGGGCGGAGGCGATGCCGCCGCGCAGGATGTCGAGAACGTTCTCGACGCCGGCCTGACCGTTCACCGAGAGCCCCCAGAGATAGGCACGACCGATCATGACGGCCTTCGCACCGAGTGCAAGACACTTCACGACGTCGCTTCCGCGACGCACACCGCCGTCGAGCACGACGTCGACCTGGTGGCCGACCGCATCGGCGATCGCGGGCAGAACCCTGATCGGTGCGGGCGTTCCGTCGAGGTTGTTGCCACCGTGGTTCGACACGGACAAGGCGGTTGCTCCGGCGTCGACGACTCGCTTTGCATCGTCGACACGACAGACACCTTTCACCATGAAGGGACCGTCCCACTGGGATCGCAGCCATGCGATGTCGTCCCAACCGGGCGGCGGACTTTGCATCCACTCGAAGTACGCACCGAAGAACGTGGGCGGCTTCTCACCCGGCGCAGCCATGTTCGGCGTCGTCAGGTCGGGAAGGCCGAAGGTTTTCGCGTACATCCACAACCACCGGGGACGCGAGAGTCCCTGGGGTGCGAGCTTGATCATCTCTTTCAGGCCGACCTTCTCGGGGATCCACGGGCTTCCCCAGTCACGGCCGTTCGAGAACGTCCAGTCGAGGGTGAGGATGATGCCCTTGGCGCCGGCGGCCTTGGCGCGCTCGAGTCGCTGCACCATCGTGTCGCGACCACCCGACCAGTACATCTGGAAGAGAACCTGGCCGTTCACCGCCGTGACTTCCTCGATTGGCTTGCTGGCGAACGAGCTGAGACCCATCGCGACACCGCGGTTCGCCGCCGCGCGCGCGACTGCCACCTCGCCATCGGGATGGACGGCCTGAACGCCCGTCGGCGAGATGATGACGGGCATCGACATGTTCTGGCCCATCACGGTCACCGACTGGTCGCGGCCGGCATGGAGTCCTGCGATGTGCGGGGCAAAACCGAGTTCGTCGAACGCATTCAGGTTGTCACTGAACGTGAGGCCCTTTTCGGAACCGCCGACGATGGCACCGTAGACGGACTTCGGCAGGCGCTTCTCGGCTCTGCGCTGTGCGACTGCGACGGTTTCGAACCACGGGTTCCCCATGGGTCCACAGCCTACGTTTCGAAGGCGACGGTTCAGAAGTTGTTGTAGGGAGATTCGAACACGGCGGGTTCGACCCAGCGGAAGAGAATGACCGCCGCGGCAATCAGCCCCACCCACGCAAGCGCCGCGCGCAGACGCGGCCTGTCGGCGAGAACGCGCATCATCGATCCAAGCCTTGCAGGAATTCGACGAAGGCGACCGTGACCTCGTAGGCGGCGTACTTCGTGAGATGGGCACGATCCTGGTACTGCAGATCGAGACCCGGCTTCGTCGGGTCGCTGACGACCGGACGAGCATCGAACATGGAAGAACCGGGCACCAGTTGCGTCACACGCTCGAGGTCGATGGCGTCGGCCGGTTCTGCGAAGGATGGGAAGTAGTAGAAGAAGACGTGTTCCACCCCCGCCTCGCGGGCGATCCTCACCATGTCGCGCATGACCGCAATCTCGCCGCTCGCGCGCCGGCTGTCGACGTCGATCTTGATGTAGCGCTTCACTTCCTTCTGCAGGTTGGCGATCTTTCTGTCCGATGGTTTCGGGGTCGCATCGGTGAACGGTGCGGCCGCGACGGGGCCCCAGACCGGCAGCACCGTTCGATCGCAATCCCCCAACGGGTCGATCGACCGTTCGATCTTGCGGAACGCGTTGTCAAAACCGATCTGCAGGTGATCAAAGAAGAACTTCAACGGCGACGGGAAGTACGACCGCGCATACACATCGCCTTGGCCGAGAACGTTGTTGTCGAGAAGAGCCCCGAGATAGCCCGAATAGGCATCGGCGCCGAAGAGTGCGTACGACCTGTTCGTGAGTGAGGCACCGGAACGAGCAGGGGCTGATTCACCACCGGTTCGAGTGATCAGGATCTCGACACCGAGACGCTTCGGAGCACCACGCTCGCGCAGATAAGTACGCAGTGCCATGTTGGCATCGGATTCGGCATTGCCGAGCAGGACGATCTTCTCGGTGCGGTGGTCGGTCGTCGATGACAGGCGAAGGTCGATGATTTGTTCGTCGAAGCCGAACCCGGTTCGGCTAGCACCGATGAGAAGCAGGTCGGCGGGTGGCCTGTTGCTTTCGAAGACGAGTGCCTGGCATCGGTTCACGTATTTCCCCGGCACCCGACCCGCGCGCAGCCAGTTGTAGGACGGTACGACGATCAATGCGAGGGCGACGACCGGAACGACGAGACGCCGGACGATGAATCGTTCAGAACGCATAATTCGCCACATAAGAAAGAAGGACGACGAGGGACAGCGTCGCAACACGATTGGCGACGCGCGCAGCGCGGGAATGCAGGTCGGCGGACTTCGGCGCGAATGCCATCAGCACACCGTGGGCGATGCCCCAGATGATGTACCCGGGTTGAACTTCGTGCCAGAGCCCCATGAACACGAACGCGACGGTGGTCGCAACACGTGCATTCAACCCGCGCAGGTTCAACGGCAGGAAGAAGTACTGCATGACGAAGCGCGCCATCGACATGTGCCAGCGGTTCCAGAAGTCACGGATGTCGACCGCGCGCCACGGTCGGTCGAAGTTCGCAGGGATTCGGAAGCCCGCGAGCGCCGCCCCAGATTCGGCGATCAACGACTGGCCCCAGAACGCGGCGAAGAGGTGTCCGAAGAGGGCGAGCAGCACGAAGGGTGCCGTCCAACGTCCGAGCGCGGAACCGCCCGACTCTTGGGCGAGCCATTCCGACAGCAGCGCGGCGAGCACCCAGCCACCGAAAAACTTGCGGTAGAGAAACTCGGTCGGGCCGACGTCGGGTTCACCGCCGTCCCGTTCGGTCTGGTCCCACAACGAAGTACCCGAAAAGACCGGGCCGATGACGATCGCAGGCAGGAACCAACCACCCGCCGTCAGCGAGACCACCCGTTGCGATGCCGTCGTCTCTTTCGCACCCAAGAGCTGCTTGGTCGTGATGAAGACACGTACGACGGCGAACGCCACGCCGGCCGTGACGAAGTTCTGACGCGCGAATACCTCGTTTGCGAGATCGGTCGCAAAGACGTTCAGCAGCAACACGTAGGGCAGGTACTGCCGAACCGCCGACTTCTTCGGGAGTCGCCGCAATGCGCGTTCGAGAACCAACGCCTCGACAACGGTGACGAGAACGACCCAGAAACCCGCCGGTGCAAGCATCAACATGAAGGCAGCACCGACGAGGGTGATGAACACCAGACGTGCTCGCCGGGGCATGAAGTGCGCAACGGGCAACACGGCGAGAATTGCAACGACGTGCGCAAGGGGTGTCATTGTCCTCAGCCGCCGTTCGCCATCGACGCAAGAACGCGACGGTCGATCTTGCCGTTCTGGTTGGTTGGCATCGCCCCGAGCGAAACCGCCTCGGCGGGCACCATGTAGCCCGGCAGGTCCGACCCGAGAAGTTGCAGATCAATGGGTTCGGCTGCCTCGGATGCGAGGTGGAACATCACGAGCCTCGCCTTGGCACCCTCCCCCGCGACGACGACGGCGACCGTCTTCAACCCGAACGCACGCCGCGCGAGCGTCTCGATTTCGCCCAGTTCGATGCGGTAACCACGGAACTTCACCTGTGAGTCGACACGACCCCGGAAGTAGACGCCTTCGTCGTCGATACGCACCAAGTCACCACTTCGGTACCACCTCGTTGCATCGTGGTCGACGAAAGGCGACGGCGCATCGGTCGAATAGCCGGCGAACACCTGCGGACCACCGAGCAAGAGCTCACCTTCTTCCCCCAACGCCGGCGAGTCGTCGACCGAACCGTCGCCCCGCAGCATCGCGGTGCGGTTCTTGCCAAAGGGGCGGCCGATCGACGCGTTGCCGTCGGTGCGCGCCGAGTCGGTGACGTCGGCGGCGGTGAAGGCGATCGTCGCCTCGGTCGGTCCGTAGAGGTTCCACATCCGACCGCCCTCGGCAAGCCACGCACGACATGCAGCAACCGTCTCGATCGGCAATGCTTCGCCACAGAAGAGCATCGAACGAAAACCCGGAAAACCTTCCTTGCGCGTTGCCGCTCCGAGCTGCGCCCCGAGGAGCGGCACCGAGAACCATGCGTCAATGCGTTCGCGCGCGACGTACGCGCCGGGCATCATCATGTCGATCTGTGTCGGTGCGACGAGGGTCCCGTGACAGCGGGTCGACACGAAGATGTCGTGCATCGACAGGTCGAAGCTGAGGTCGAAGAACTGAGAAAAGCGCGAGTCTGCGGGAATGTCGAGCAGTTCGGTGACGCCGTCGACGTACGACGTCAGGTTGCCGTACGAAACGGGCACACCCTTCGGCGTTCCCGTCGAACCCGAGGTGAACATGACGTACGCAGTGTCCCCGGGACCGACCTCCGCAGGATCGATGTCAGCCGGCCCCGCAGCGGGCTGCACACTCGCGACATCGACGAACGGCACCGAACCCGCAACGTCCGCACCGACGTCGAACGTCGATCGGTCACCGAGGATGAAGACGGGTCGTGCGAGTCCGACGATCGTGCGCAAGCGGTCGGCCGGGAACTTCGGGTTCAGTGGAACGAAAGTTCCCCCCGCCGCAACGACGGAGAGAACCGCGAGGTACGTCTCGACCCGGTGATTGCTCAACACCCCGACTCGGACGTTCGGTCCGACGCCCTTTGCACGCAACAACCCGGACAAAGCGGCGATCATGCATCCGGCATCGCTTGCCGACATCGCGACTTTCTTCGCGTCGCCGAATGCACCCTCGAATGCAATCGCATCACCGAACGTGCGCCAACGTTCGGTCAGGAGACGCGAAGCGGGAGACATTGCGCCTAGCCGCGGTTGGCGGCGGCGAACTCGACGATCTCACGCACGGTCATGAAATGGATCGCGTCGTCGTCGCTGACGTCGAGGCCGAGCCGCTCGGACACCGTCGTGAAGATCTCGACGAATGCAAGAGAGTCCCACGCGGGTGGGTTGCCCATGCCCGAATCGGGTGTCAGGGCAACACCTGCGGCACCCCGCGCGACAAGCACCGACTCGATGATCGCCACCACTTCGTCATTCAGGCCGTCGGCCATTCAACTTCTCCACTCGCTTTGTGATGTCGTTCTGCGCCTCGGCGAGGAGACGCTGCTGGTTGGACGTCCAGGTGTCGGAGGAACCGACCTGGTAACCACCCAGCCGCTCGTTTTGGCGCGACCGCGCCTCGACGAGCGCCCGCCCGAGTTCTCCGGAACCGGCATCATCGAGGGGTGACCCGATGGTAGCCAAGAGGACCGTGAGAACTCCCGATGGCTTGCTCGCGAATTCCTCGAAGTCGATGTGATGTACGCGACGCGGGTGACGTTCCCACGCATCACAGAGAACCGAATTGGTGGCTCTCCACAACCAGATGTTTCGCTCGATCGCTCCCCACCCGGCCCATGCCGCAGCGTCGTCACCTTCGAATGGTCGCAACCGACCCAAACCGATGAACTTCTCACGGGCGTCGAGTTGCTTTGCCGGGTCGGGCCAGCCGACCGGCATCGGATCGGTGCCCGTGAACCAGGTCGCCGAACGCACGAATGATTCGCAGTCGCGAATGATGATCGCACCGTGCGCTTCCGGAACAGCATCGAGCAGCGCAGAAAGCAGCACCGAGTTGTAATAGGCCACGTCAACGAGAAGTCCGACCCCCAGCTTCGTGCACGCGGTGTCGAGTATCTCGACACTGCGCTTGGCAGCCACGACGTCGGCCGCACGCTCGGCACTCTTGAAGCACTGGAAGTTGTCGAGGTTCACCATCGGCAGGACGTCCGGGCCGGAATCGTTGCCGAGATGCCCCTCGTGCAGCGCGGCGATACCCGGAACCATGTTGAGAGCCTCGGCAATGTACGACGTCGCCGTACGCCCGGTGCTGGCAATCGCAAGGAACATCGGGCCGGACATCGGCTCAGGCAGCGGGTCGTGCGCCGGCAACGGTCGTGCGGTGCAACTCGCGGCGGAATCCGGCGTAGTCGTTCAACGCGTAGTGCTGTGTCGAGCGGTTGTCCCAGATGACGAGGTCCCCCGGCGACCATCGGTGACGCAGCGTGAACCGCGCATCGGTGGTGTACGAATGCAGCCAATCAAGCAAAGCCGGTACGCGTTCGGCGTCGACACCCAACAGGTCACGCACGTACGCACGGTTGAAGAAGAGCACTTGCCTGCCCGTTTCCGGGTGGGTGACGACGAGTGGATGCGATTCGGCGTCGTTCGCCGCGTCGTCACAGACGATGTTCATGCCCGACAGGCCCGAATGCAGCGGCTGCATCTTGCGCGAGTAGGCATCACGGGCGGTGTGCACCGCGGTGATTGCCGACAATTCCGCCCGCCTGTCGGCACCGAGATGCTTCCACGCCGCGGTCATCGACGACCACAAGGTATCGCCCCCGTACGGCGGAATTTCGATCGCGAAGAGCAGGGTGAAGGACGGTGGTTCGGGCTGGAAACTGAAATCGCTGTGCCATGCCCCGCCGAAGTTGAAGGCGTCGCCGTCCGAGGCTTCCTTCAGCACCTTGATGACCTCGGGGTGGTCGGTACTCGGCTCGATGAACGGCACCGGACCCGCCGGACCGAAACGCCGCGAGATTGTCACCTGCTCGGAGACGTCGAGCGACTGGTGCGGAATCACCACCACTTCGTGTTCGCACACGAGGCGACGAAGTTCCGCGAATCCCACGTCATCGAGGCGACGTACGTCGTCGACGAGGACCTCGGCACCGAACACACCCGTCAGCCGATTCACCTCCACGACCGAAACCGTAGCCCTCGTCAGTCGGTGACGAAACCCTTCCAGTTGCGCATGTACCCGATGAACGTGTCGGACAGGCCTTCATCGCGAAGAGTTTGTGCAGGAACGGGAAGTTGACGCATCGCAAAGTTCGGATCATCACGCATGAGACGCGGAAAATCGTGGTTGGTGATCGCCGCACGGCCGACGACCGCAATGTCGGCACCGGCTGCGAGCGCGCCACGCACGGCAGCCGCAGTGTAGAGCTTTCCGGCCACCGCGAGCCGAACCGCACCGCGGTCGATCCCGGCGAAGATGTCGATCAGTCGCCGGTCCGTCCAGCCCTCTTCGATCGCATTCTTCGCGCAGTCCCACAGCGACATGTCGATCATGTCGACCGATCCACTCGCGACGAGCCGCGAGTACACCTCTCGAATCTCGTCGATCTTCATCCCGAACCGCTCGGGCGACAGACGCACCCCGACGTGAAAATCGGTTCCACATTCACGACGAATGCCGTCGATGATCGCAAAGAGTGGCCGCGCGCGGTTCTCGAGTGATCCTCCGAACTCGTCGGTTCGTCTGTTCAGTTCGGCCGAAAGAAACTGGCAGAGCAGGTAACCGTGCGCCCCGTGAAGTTCGACTCCGTCGAAACCGGCGTCACGAGCGCGGCAGGCAGAGGCAACGAAGGCACCGATCATCTCGTGCACTTCGTCGTTCGTCATCGCACGCGCACCCGTTTCGGCATCATCCGAGGGGCACACCGGATCGGTGCCGGTGATCTCGCGCGGGGACCTGTTGCCGGCGTGGTGCAACTGCACGATCGCGACACTGCCCGCCATCTTGATATCGCAGGCGAGTCGTGTGAGGCCGGCGACGTGCGCATCGTCGTGGATGCCCAATTGACCGGTGAATCCGACACCGACGGCCTGCACCGAGGCGGCGCACGTCATGGTCAAGCCGAAACCGCCGAGGGCGCGCATCGTGAGCCAGCGGTGCTCGTCGTCGGAGAGGATGCCGTCCGCGTGGCTTTGTTGGTTCGTCAGCGGAGCGAGCATCAGCCTGTTCGGCATCGCAGGTCCATGGGGAAAAGTGACGGGCCCGAAGACGTCGCCGTTCGATACTTGCGTGGTTGCAGTGTTCATCCCCGCGACACACTAGGTCCGTCGCTAGCGTTCACAGTCCCATGACCCTGCCGCCGACCACCGACGTCAACTCCGAGGCGGCCCGCCGACGCACCTTCGCGATCATTTCGCACCCCGACGCCGGCAAGACCACTCTCACCGAGAAGTTTCTCCTCTACGCGGGCGCCGTTCAGGAGGCCGGAGCCGTGCGTGCCCGCGCGGGTCGTCGCGCCGCGACATCCGACTGGATGGAACTGGAAAAGCAGCGCGGCATCTCCATCTCGTCGGCGGTGTTGCAGTTCCCCTACCGCGGCCACACCTTCAATCTCCTCGACACACCCGGCCACCGCGACTTCTCCGAGGACACCTACCGTGTTCTCGCCGCGGTCGACTCGGTGGTGATGGTGCTCGACACGGCAAAGGGCATCGAGGCCCAGACCCTCAAGTTGTTCCAGGTCTGCAGATCGCGCAATCTGCCCGTCGTCACATTCTTCAACAAGTACGACAGGCCCGGGCGCGATCCGCTCGAACTTCTCGACGAAGTCGAGGAACAAATCGGCCTGAAGCCGACGCCGGTGACGTGGCCCGTTGGAATACCCGGTGACTTTCGTGGTGTCATCGACCGCCGGTCGGGCGATTTCATCCGGTTCGTCCGCACGGCGCACGGCGCCGAACTGTCCCCCGAGGAGGTCGTGTCGCCCGACGACGCGGCGTCGACGGAGGGCGCGGCGTGGACCGCGGCTCTCGACGGATGTTCGCTTCTCGATGCAATCGGCGCCGACCTCGACGTCGAGTCGTACCTCGCAGGAGTCACCACCCCGGTGTTCGTCGGTTCGGCTCTCACCAATTTCGGTGTGCGTATGCTGCTCGACGCGGTCGTCGACCTTGCGCCCGCACCGGCGCCACGTGCCGACGTGAACGGCCACGACCGTCCGCTCGACGCACCGTTTTCGGCGTTCGTCTTCAAGATCCAGGCGAACATGGACCCGAACCACCGCGACCGTCTTGCCTTCGCCCGTGTGTGCTCGGGTGTCTTCGAGCGCGGGATGGACGCCACCTGCACCAGATCCAAACGCCTCGTCGCCACGAAGTACGCGACCACCGCCTTCGGCAGCGACCGTGAAACCGTCGAGACGGCGTTCCCGGGCGACATCATCGGCCTCATCAACGCAAACGATCTGCGCATCGGTGACACCCTCTACGCCGACGGCGTCGTCGAGTTCCCGGGTGTGCCGCGATTCGAGCCCGAAGTGTTCGCAACGGCCCGACCCCTGGATTCGGGGCGCTTCAAACAGTTCCGCAAGGGTCTCTCACAGCTCGACGAAGAAGGTGTCGTGCAAGTCTTGCGCGACCCCGACCTCGGCGACAGCGACCCGATCCTCGCCGCGGTCGGCGCCCTGCAGTTGGAAGTCTTTGCCCACCGTCTCGCCGGTGAATTCAACGCTCCGATCGAGGTGCGCCCCACGGTGTACCAAGCGATCCGACTCACCGACAAGGCGAGCATTCCCCGCCTGCAGGCGATCGGCGGTATCCGCATCCTGAAGCGCAGTGACGACGCGCTCGTTGCACTGTTCGAGAACAAGTTCCGACTGCAGCGTCTTCTTGCCGACGAGCCCGAACTTACCCTGAACCCGATTCTGGCTGGCTAGACGGAGTTTCCGTTCAAGACTCGGTCGTGGGTCCGAACGACCTCCGCAGCAACGACGTGGATCGACTCCCGTCGTCGACGGGCCTCGGCACGAAGCTTCTCGAACGCATCGGCCACCGGGAGACCGCACTGCACCGCGATCATCCCCTTGGCCTGTTCGATCACGACCCGCGAGTCGAGAGCCTCCTTCAGTTGACGAACGACGGGGTCCACCCCGGCATCGCCCGACGAGTTGGGCATGCGAGTTCACTTACTCTGCGCCGACAACGACGAGACGAGCGGCT
>JBBANY010000013.1:0-37315 GCA_040401695.1 Ilumatobacteraceae bacterium | reverse complement strand
GGTGTTCGACCGACAGATAGTCGTCGCGCAGGTCTTTGCGCGTCTTGTCGGCGTTCGCAAAGACGTTGTTCAGTTCGCGATTCATCCGCGGCTCTTCACCGCCGTATGCATTGGGCAGCTTCGCGACGGCCTCGTCGGCCTTGTTGCGCAACATCAACGGTGCGACACCGACGGTCTGCAACACCGCGGGGATGATCGTGCCCTCTTGGCGCAGCAAGGCAGCCATCACATGGTCGGGGGTCAATTCTGGATTGCTGCGACCGCGGGCGTCTTCCATCGCCGCGGCGACTGCCTCCTGTGTTTTTTGTGTCCACTTCTTCGGATCGATTGCCATGTCGTCACCGTCCTTTCAAAAATCTCAGTAGTCGATCTCAGTAACGATCACGGTCGAAGATGCTGGGCCGTTGACCGAACACGACAACGGCCTGACGCAGAGGAACGATCTCACCGCGGGCCGGTTCACCGTTGACGCGTCCGCGCAGTTCTGCAACCTGACGTCGCAGTTCGGCGACTTCGTCCTCCAACTGCATCACCATGCGAATGCCTTCGAGATTCAGGCCTTCGGCGGCCAATTGCGCGATGCGACGAAGACGTGCGATGTCGGCGTCGGTGTAGCGCCGGTTGCCGCCCGTCGTGCGACCGGGGTTGACGAGGCCGCGTCGTTCGTAGATGCGCAACGTTTGCGGGTGCATGCCCGCCAACTCGGCGGCGACGGAAATGACGTAAACCGTCTCTTGTCGTGATCGCTTCTCTGCCATGAACGCCCCTCTCAACGTCCCCGTGGGTTGGCGGCCACCTTCGCAAGGTCTTCGATGGCGGACCGTTCGTCGTCGGTCAACTTCGCGGGCACGGCAACGTCGACGGTGACGATGAGATCGCCCGACTTTCCGTCGGTGACGATGCCACGACCCTTCACACGGTGTTTGCTGCCCGATTGAGTTCCGGCTTTCACTTTCAAAGTGACGCCCGGTCCATCGAGTGTCGGAACGTCGACGTCGGCGCCGAGTGCCGCTTCATGGAATGCAACGGGTACGCGAACGAGCAGGTTCAATCCGTCGCGCGTGAAAGTCGGATGCGTTGTGACCTTGCATTCGACGAACAGGTCACCGGGAGGACCACCGTTGCGTCCGGGTGCACCGCGGCCCTTCAGCCGGATGCGTTGACCATTGTCGACACCCGCAGGGATGCGCACCTTGACTTCGCGCGCACGGTGCTCGATACCAGACCCCTTGCACGACACGCACGGGTACTCGATGATCACACCACGACCTTGGCAGCGCTGGCACGGCGACGAAACGGAGAAAAATCCCTGGTTGCTGTCGACCGCGCCACGGCCACCGCATTGCGGGCACGACTGCGGTGTCGTGCCGGCGCGCGCACCGCTGCCGTTGCACCCCGTGCACGATGCCTCGGACGTGAGATGCAGCGACGTCGTGATGCCGTGTGCCGCGTCGGCAAAGTCGAGTGTCAACACCGCCTCGATGTCGCCGCCGCGTTGTGGCCCGGTGCCACGTGCACCGCCGCGGCCGCGGCCACCGAACATCTGGCCGAGCAGGTCGCCGAGACCATCGCCCATGTCGAAGCGGAATCCGCCCGGCCCACCGTCACCGGCGAAGCCCATCGGTCCCATCGCGCGGACCTGGTCGTACTCCTTGCGCTTTTCTTCGTCACCGAGAACGTCGTAGGCGGCCGAAACCTCCTTGAACCGTTCCTCGGCTGCCGCGTTGCCGGGGTTCGCATCGGGATGCAGTTCACGGGCGAGCTTGCGGTACGCCTTCGTGATCTCCTTCGCGGTTGCCGACTGCGACACGCCGAGCACCGCGTAGTAGTCCTTTTCGAACCACTCGCGTTGCGGTGCCATGGGCCTAGCCCTTCACCTTCACCATCGCGGCGCGCAGCACGCGACCCTTCCAGCGGTACCCCGTGCGCAACACCTCGACGACGATCGTCTCGCCGTTCGAGTTGCCATCTGCGGGTTCGTGCATCACGGCTTCGGCACATTCGGGGTCGAAGGTCTTGCCCTGCAGGTCGAGTGCCTCGAGGCCCTGCTTCTGCAGCGCACCGATGAGAGCCGACCAAATGGGCTCGACTCCTTCGACGCCGTGCGAGAAAGCCGCCTCGCAGGCATCGAGCACCGGCAACAACGCCTCGGCGATCTTTCCCGTGGAACGGTCGATCTCGTCGGCAGTCTGCGCCGCGGCACGCTTGCGGTAGTTCTCGAAGTCGGCCTGCAGTCGCAGTGCGATGTCTTTATATTCGTCGCGCTGCGCAATAGCCGCATCGCGTTCTGCGACCAGCGGATCGACCGGCTCGGATGATTCGGCCGTGACCACATCGGCCACAACCTCCTCAACCTCTGTGTTATCTGTGGTGTCTTCCGTCATGACGGCGTCGGATCACTTCTCGTCGACGATTTCGGCATCGACGATGTCGTCGTCGCCGGGCGTCTGGCCACTTGCCGAGGTTCCCGCCGCGTTGGTGTCGCGCGCGGCCGCTTCGTACAACTTCTGGCTGAATGCCTGGCTGGCCGACATCAACTTTTCCGTGGCGTTCTTGATCGTGTCGACGTCGTTGCCCGCCAATGCGGCCTTGAGATCAGCCAACGGCGTTTCGACCGCGGCCTTCTCGTCGGCACTCACCTTGTCACCCTGATCACGCAGAACCTTTTCGGTTTGGTACACGAGCGAGTCGGCGTTGTTGCGCACTTCGGCTTCGGCACGACGCTTGCGGTCTTCGTCGGCGTGCGCTTCGGCGTCTTTCACCATCTGGTTGATCGCGTCCTTGTCGAGCGACGACTGGCCGGTGATGGTCATCGACTGCTCCTTGTTCGTCGCGCGGTCCTTCGCCGACACGTGCACGATGCCGTTCGCGTCGATGTCGAAGGTGACCTCGATCTGCGGCACGCCACGCGGTGCGGGTGGCAGATCGACGAGCTGGAACTTGCCGAGCGTCTTGTTGTACGCCGCCATCTCGCGTTCGCCCTGCAACACGTGAATCTCGACCGACGGCTGCATGTCCTCGGCCGTGGTGAACACTTCGGTGCGGCGCGTCGGGATCGTGGTGTTGCGCTCGATGAGCTTGGTCATCACGCCGCCCTTTGTCTCGATGCCGAGTGACAACGGCGTGACGTCGAGAAGCAGAACGTCCTTCACGTCACCCTTCAGCACGCCTGCCTGGATGGCCGCGCCGACGGCGACGACTTCGTCGGGGTTGACCGACTTGTTCGGCTCTTTGCCGGTGAGCGACTGCACGAGGTCCTGCACCGCAGGCATACGCGTCGACCCACCGACGAGGATGACGTGGTTGATCTGACCCTTGGAGAGGCCGGCGTCCTTGATTGCCTGCTCGAACGGAATTCGGCAGCGCTCGATCAAGTCGCTCGTCATCTCCTGGAACTTCGCGCGCGTCAACGTTTCGTCGAGGTGCAACGGACCTTCGGGAGTTGCGGTGATGAACGGCAGGTTGATCTGTGTCTGCTGCACCTGCGACAACTCGATCTTCGCCTTTTCCGCTGCTTCCTTCAGGCGCTGGGCGGCCATGCGGTCGTTGCCGAGGTCGATGTTGTGCGCGGCCTTGAACTGCGCGACCAACCAGTCGATGACGCGCTGGTCCCAGTCGTCACCACCAAGGCTGGTGTCGCCGTGCGTGCTCTTTACTTCGAACACGCCGTCACCGATTTCCAGCACCGAGACGTCGAACGTGCCGCCGCCGAGGTCGAACACGAGAACGGTTTCGTCTTCACTGCCCTTTTCAAGGCCGTAGGCAAGTGCTGCCGCGGTGGGCTCGTTGATGATGCGCAAAACCTCGAGACCGGCGATCTGCCCCGCCTCTTTGGTGGCGGTGCGCTGTGCGTCGTCGAAGTATGCGGGCACCGTGATGACCGCCTGAGTGACGGTGTCGCCGAGATACGCCTCGGCGTCGCGCTTCAACTTCATCAGGGTGCGGGCGCTGATCTCTTGTGGTGAGTAGCGCTTGCCGTCGATGTCGTCGGACTTCCAGGCCTCGCCCATGTGGCGCTTGACCGAGCGGAACGTGCGGTCGGGGTTGGTGATTGCCTGGCGCTTGGCGACTTCGCCGACCAGCACCTCGCCGGTCTTGGAAAAGGCCACGACCGAGGGGGTGGTGCGGGCGCCTTCAGAGTTGGGGATGACGACGGGGTCGCCTGCTTCGAGAACCGCGACGACGGAGTTGGTGGTTCCGAGGTCGATGCCGACTGCCTTTGCCATGGGGGTCTCCTGACTGTGTGGGCCACAAACTTGAGTGGTAGTGACTCAACTTTAGACGGGTTCTGCCGCGAGCGACAACCCGAGGGACAAAAAGTTGAGCAGGAGTGACTCAAGTCTCTGCACCTCTTTCTCTTTGCCGGTCGGGCGGCAAAGATGTCGGGATGCACGATCTCGTCGTTCGCAATGCCCACCTCGTCGACGGCACCGGTGCCCCGGGGAGGCCCGCCGACATTGCCGTGTCCGACGGGGTCATCACCGAGGTGGCCCCGAGCATCAACGGGCAGGCCCGCCGGACCATCGATGCGGGCGGCATGCTCGTGACCCCCGGCTTTGTCGACATCCACACCCACTTCGACGGCCAAGCCACGTGGGACCCGATCCTTGCCCCGTCGTCACAGCACGGCGTGACCTCGATCGTGATGGGCAACTGCGGTGTCGGCTTCGCTCCCGCCAAACCGAACCCATCCGACCACGACTGGCTGATCGGTTTGCTGGAAGGTGTCGAGGACATTCCGGGAACGGCCCTCGCAGAAGGTTTGTCGTGGGACTGGGAAACGTTCCCCGACTACATCGCCTCGCTGCAGCGCCGCGAGTGGACGATCGACGTGGGAACACAGGTGGCACACGCACCACTGCGCGCCTATGTCATGGGTGAGCGCGGTGCCGACCCGCACGAAGAACCGACCGCCGACGAACTTGGTGCGATGGTGCGTCACGTGCGCGAAGGGTTGCGCGCCGGCGCACTCGGCTTCACCACCAGTCGTACCTATATCCACCGCACGAAGGCAGGACAACCGCTCGGAACGCGTTTTGCGAGCGCCGACGAGTTGGTCGCGCTGACGTCCGCACTCACCGACGAAGGCACCGGCGTCATTCAGTTGATCTCGGATGCGTATCTCAGCGAGGACGAGGATCTGGCAAAACGTGAAATGGCCTTGATGGAAGAGGTCGCGCGCGCCTGTGGTCGACCGATGTCGATGACCGTGCAACAGCCCATCGATGCACCCGATCGGTGGAAGCGCATGGTGGCGTGGACCATCGACGCCGCGTCGCGCGGCATCGACCTGAAGACACAGATTGCGCCACGCCCCATTGGTGTTCTGCACGGCCTCGATGCGTCGATCACGCCGTTCATCCTCTGTCCCACGTGGGCACTCGTGATGCAACTTCCGCGCGAAGCGCGCGTTGCGGAACTCTCGAAGCCCGAGGTGAAACAGCGCGTTCTGCGTGAACATCCCGAGCAGTTGTCGCGCGCAACCGGTGTCCTGCACAACCTGTGCGCCGAATTCGGTTCGCTCTTCCCGATGACCGACCCCGTTGACTACGAACCGAGTCCCGAATCGTCGATCGCGGGCATTGCCGCACGCGAGGGCCGCACACCCGCCGATGTCGCATACGACATGTTGCTGCGCAACGACGGGCGTCAGCTGCTGTACATGCCCCTCTTCAACTACGTGTCGGGCAACCTCGACGCGGTACGCGAGATGCTGCTGTCGCCGCGCTCCGTCATCGGTCTTTCCGATGCGGGTGCTCACTGCGGCGCGATTTGCGACGGGTCTTTCACGACCACCGCAGTCGCACACTGGTCGCAGAAGCGCAGCCGTGGCGAACGTCTGCCACTCGAGTTCATGGTTCACCACGTCACTCAGCGCACTGCACAGCACGTGGGATGGCACGACCGCGGTGTCGTCGCGGCCGGCATGATTGCCGACCTCAACGTGATCGACATCGACCGCCTCGGTGCCGCACCACCGCGTCTCGTCAACGACCTTCCCGCCGGCGGACGGCGGTTGGTGCAGGACGCGCACGGGTACGTCGTCACCGTGAAGTCGGGAACGGTGACGTTCGAAAACGGTGAACACACCGGCGTGCTGCCGGGGCGTTTCGTTGCGGGCACGCGCGGCGCGCCTTCTACGATTCCCGTATGACCGGCACGCTCGTTCTTCTCCGCCACGGCCAAAGCACCTGGAACGAACTCAACCTCTTCACCGGTTGGCACGACGTCGAGTTGACCGTGCAGGGTGAGCGCGAGGCGACGGCTGCGGGTGCCGTGATGCGTGACGAAGGCCTGCGCTTCGACTTTGCCCACACCAGTGTCCTCACGCGCGCAGTGATGACCTGTCACCTCGCGCTCCGCGAAATGGGACAGGTCTGGCTGCCGTTGCAACGTCACTGGCGCCTGAACGAACGGCACTACGGCGCACTGCAGGGTCTCGACAAGAAGGCGACTGCCGCACGACACGGCGATGAGCAGACGAACCTCTGGCGACGCAGCTTCGACGTCCCACCGCCGGCCGTCGAGTCCTCGAGCCCCGAGCACCCCGTCAATGACCCGCGCTACCGGTTCATCGACCGTGCCGCCCTTCCCGCGACCGAATGCCTGAAGGATGTCGTGGCGCGTGTCCTTCCGTATTGGAACGCCGAGGTCGTGCCGCAATTGCAGGCCGACATGAACGTGCTCGTCACCGCCCACGGCAACAGCCTCCGCGCACTCGTCATGTACCTCGAGGGCATCAGCGAGGCCGACATCGCGGAGTTGAACATTCCGACGGGCGTGCCGCGTCGGTATGCATTCGACTCATCCATGAAGGTGACCGAGGTCGCCTACCTCGGTGATCAAGCCGCCATCGCCGCCGCCGCGGCAGCGGTCGCGAACCAGTCGAAGTGACCGTCCGATCACGATCCCGACGCGTCACTCGTCACGCGTGACGCTTGGCGCATTTGCACAAACTCGTTTCGAAATCGGTTTATGCTCACCACATGGCCTCGAAAAAGACCCCTCTTCAGTACCTCGCCAAAGTTCCGCTCTTCTCTTCGTGCAACGCCCGTGACCTCGGCAAGATCGCCAAGGCGTCCGAGCGCGTCACCCTGAAGGCAGGCACGACGATGATCACCCAGGGCACTGCAGGCAAGCAGGCCTACGTCATCCTCTCGGGCAACGCAACGGTGAAGCGCAACGGCAAGAAGATCGCCACGGCTCAGGCCGGCGCAATGGTCGGCGAACTGTCGCTTCTCGACCAGGGCTCACGCACTGCAACCGTGGTGTGTGACACCGATTGCGACGTACTCGTGCTCGAACAGCGCAAACTGCTCGCTGTCATCGACGAGGTTCCCGCCGTCGGCCACAAGCTGCTCGCGGCCCTCGCCACCCGCATCCGCGACCTCGATCGCGCGCACTACGGCTGAGCCGGCTTGTCCCCACTGTGGGACAAGCCAACGACTGGGCAAGTAGGGTTGCCATCGCTATGAGCAGCCCGAGTGCCCCCGTACAAAATGACGGCGCCCCGCGTCGTTTCAAGCCCCATCAGTTGTCGATTGCCATCGGCATCGGTGTCGGGGCCTTCACCGTGGTCTCGGGCATCCTGCCCCAGATCACCCACTGGCACGGCGACTCCGCCGTATCGCGCAAGGTGTTCGACGGCATCCCCGGTCCGCTGCAGGCCGCCTTCTACACCGTCATCCCCATGCTCATCGTCTGGGGATCACTGCGCTTCGCCGACCGCGTGCGCAACTGGGAACGCGGCGCGCCCGATCGTCGCCGCACCACCCCGAAGAACGTGAAGCGTCGCCTCGCCGACTACCGCGCGGGTGTCTACATGCGCACCCTGTTGCGCGACTCTGCCGCGGGTCTCATGCACTCGATGATCTACTTCGGATTCCTCGTGTTGCTCGGCGTCACCACGGTTCTCGAGATCGATCACCAGATGCCCGAGAGCCTGAAGTTCCTGCATGGCCGCGTGTACCAGGCCTACGCGATGATCGGCGATCTCGCCGGTGTCGTGTTCACGGCCGGCGTCGTGTGGGCGATTCTCCGTCGCTACGTGCAGCGGCCGTACCGCATCCGCATCAAGACAAAGCCCGAACACGCCGCGATTCTCGGTGTCTTGTTGGGCATCGGTGTCACGGGTTTCGGAGCCGAGGCGTTCCGCATCGCCGAACAGTCGGCGTCGGGCGTCGACATGGACTTCGAGAAGTGGAGCTTCGTCGGCTACCCACTCGCTCAGCTCTTCGACGGAATGTCGGCCGGCACCCTCGAGAACTGGCACCAGATCTGGTGGGTCGCCCACGTTCTCACTTTCATCGCGTTCCTGTTGTTGCTGCCGATCACGATGCTGCGCCACATTTTCACTTCGCCGCTGAACATGTATCTCAAGGACCGTGATCGTCCGAAGGGCGCCATGAAGGCGATGCCGAACCTCACCGAGACCTCGCTCGAGTCGTTCGGTGCGGCCGTCGTCGAGGACTTCACTTGGAAGCAACTGCTCGACACCGACGCCTGCACGATGTGTGGTCGCTGCACCAGCGTGTGCCCGGCCCACGCCACCGGCAAGCCGCTCGACCCGCGCGAAATCGTGTTGAAGACCGGTGAGGTCATGGCTGCCACCGCCACGCATGCCGAGGGTGGCCGTGTGTCACCGCCCATCGGTACCGATGCGGAGATCACGATCGGTGCAAACTCGCTCTTCGAGCGCATCACCGCAGAAGAAGTGTGGGCCTGTACTTCGTGCAAGGCCTGCGACGAGATCTGCCCCGTCAACATCGAGATTCTCGACAAGATCCTCGACATGCGTCGTTACCTGTCGCTGATGGAATCGAACTTCCCGGCCGAACTGGGCAACGCCTACCGCGCCATGGAAAACCAGGGCAACCCGTGGGGCATGAACCAGGGTGACCGCGCCGACTGGGCAAAGGATCTCGAAGTTGAAGTCGTCGATCCAGGCTCTCCACTGCAGACCGAATACCTCTACTGGGTCGGTTGCGCGGGCAGCTTCGACGACAAGAACAAGAAGGTCACGCAGTCGATGGCGAAGCTTCTGAAGCGCGCCGGCATCGACGTCGCGATTCTCGGCCCCAGCGAAATGTGCACCGGTGACTCGGCCCGCCGCAGCGGCAACGAGTACCTGTTCCAGATGCTCGCCATGCCGAACGTCGAGATGCTGAACGGCATGGGCGTGAAGAAGATCATCACCCAATGCCCGCACTGCTTCAACACGCTGAAGAACGAGTACCCCCAGCTCGGCGGCAACTACGAAGTCGTCCACCACAGCGAACTGCTCGAGCAACTCATCACGAGTGGCCAGCTCGACATGAGTGGCGCAACGCTCGACGACCGCATCACGTACCACGACTCGTGCTACCTCGGTCGACACAACGACGTCTACATGGCGCCGCGCAAGGTGGTCGGCAGCATCAAGGGCGTGCAGATCGTCGAGATGCCGCGCAACGGCACCAAGGGCATGTGCTGCGGCGCCGGTGGTGCCCGCATGTGGATGGAAGAGTCGATCGGCACCAAGGTGAACGACGAGCGTGCGCGCGAAGCGCTCAGCACCGGCGCAACCCGCGTCGCCACCGCTTGCCCGTTCTGCTACATCATGCTCGACGACGGAGTGAAGGCTGCCGGTGCCGAAGAGGACCAGGTGAAGGTTGCCGACATCGCGATCCACGTTCTCGAAGCGATCGAGAACGGCGAGCGCAACGCGGGCGCCGATGCGCCACTCAGCACTCCCGTCGCCGGCGAGTAACGACTACTTCTTGAAGTTCTCGAAATAGCGGCTCGGTGTCGGGCCTCGCTGGCCCTGGTACTTCGAGCCGTGCGCACCCGAGCCGTAGGGCTTTTCGGCGGGTGATGTCATCGTGATGAAGCTGATCTGGCCGATCTTCATGCCCGGGTACAACGTGATCGGAAGGTTGGCGAGGTTTGCCAGTTCGAGTGTCACGTGACCGTCGAAGCCGGCGTCGATGAAGCCGGCCGTCGAGTGAATGACGAGGCCGAGACGGCCAAGCGAGCTCTTGCCCTCGACGCGGGCAACCAGGTTGTTCGGAACGCCGACACGCTCGAGGGTCGACCCGAGTGCGAACTCGCCGGGATGCAGCATGAAGGCTTCGCCCTCGGGCACTTCGACGAGTTCCATGAGGTCGGTCAAGTCCTTCTTCACATCGAGAACCGCAGCCGAGTGGTTGCGGAACACGCGGAAGAGGTTCGACACCTTGACGTCGATCGACGATGGTTGCACGCACGCCGGGTCGAAGGGTTCGATGATGATCGAGCCCTTGTTGATCTCGGCAAGCAGGTCGCGGTCCGACAGAATCACGCCCAAAACCATAGCCAGACGGCACTGGTATCCTTCAGTCCCGACAGCGTTCCATGCTGTTCTGCGGGTGTAGTTCAGTGGCAGAACATCAGCTTCCCAAGCTGAGAATGCGGGTTCGATTCCCGTCACCCGCTCCGATGGTCGACGACGACGTCCGCACCGCACGCGGGATTGTGATCCCCGCTGATGCAATGCGTTGGGCGTTCTCCCGTTCGGGCGGAGCCGGTGGTCAGAACGTGAACAAGGTGTCGACGAAGGTGACCCTCGAGATCGACCTCGATCAGCTTCGTGGGTCTTCTGCGTTGTTGGATCGGGTACGTACGGCGTTACCGGCGACGCTGCGCGTGTCGTCGCAAACTGCACGAAGCCAGTACCGCAACCGGCAATTGTGCCTCGAACGTGCAGTGGAGCGAATCGACGATGCAGCCGCTCCCCCGGCACCGGTGCGACGCAAGACCAAACCATCACGTGGTGCAGTTGAACGTCGTATTCAGTCGAAAAAGTTACGTGGCGAAACCAAGCGTCAGCGTCGCGGTGACTGGTGACGACGGGGTCGAGAATTTTCTCGGCGCAATTTGTAGCACTTTGGCCGATCGCGCTGCGCTGATTCATCGGTACCCACGCATACATTCGGTGGACGAACACCATCGAACGAATTACTGTGAGCATCAGCGAATAAAGTCGACTCGACCTTCCTCAAACTTTGCCCGACTTGTTTGGAGACACCGTGGACAGCACATCGATGGAACACCTCCCGCCGTCGGGCGAGGCTGATCTTGTCCGACAAAGGGATCTGGCACTTTTTCGGGAGGACATTCGCTCTGGCCTCGAGGAGATATTCGATCGACATTTGCGGCGGATGATCATTTTCTTGCCGCTGCAATTTCTGGTGCTTCTGGTCGTTGCGCTGATCTGCTGACCTTCGCGCACACATTCGGTGGATGAACACCACCGAAAGGATGACTGTGATGATTACCGAATCTCGACGCTTTGTTCTCCACCGGGCATTGCGTGATCAGTTTGGAGCTTCCGTGGCTGACACTTTGATGGAACATCTACCGCCGACCGGCTGGGGCGATGTCGCGCGTCAAGGCGATATCGAGCAACTGCGGTCAGATATGGAATTTCACCGGGTCAATCTCAAGAACGAAATCAACGTACTCGTGACGGAGAAGTTGAACACGCAACTGCGGAGGATGATCGGGCTCTTTTCGGCCCAGTTCATCGCGCTGCTCGCTATTGCATTGCGATAGACGTTCTCAGTCCTTGGGCGGAACCCAGGTCGACAAGAACCGTCCGAGGCGGCCGATGGCTTCGGTGAGATCCTTTGCCCAGGGCAGCGTGACGATGCGCAGGTGGTCAGGCTTGGGCCAATTGAAGCCGGTCCCCTGAACCACGAGAACGTGTTCAGCGCGCAGGAAGTCGAGCACGAAGCGACGGTCGTCTTTGATGGGATACACCTCGGGGTCGAGCTTCGGGAAGATGTAGAGCGCACCCTTCGGCTTGACGCATGAGACGCCGGGAATTGCTTCGAGGGCTTTGACCGCGGCGTCGCGTTGGGCGAGAAGGCGACCCCCGGGAAGGATGAGGTCCTTGATGCTCTGGCGGCCGCCGAGTGCGGTTTGGATTGCGTGTTGTGCAGGGACATTGGCACACAGACGCATGTTGGTGAGCATTGTGATGCCCTCGATGTAGCTGGCAGCGTGACGACGCGGCCCGGTCATCACCATCCAGCCCGAACGGAAACCGGCGAGGCGGTACGCCTTGGAGAGTCCGTTGAACGTGAGAGTGAAGACGTCGGGGGCGATGGCGGCAAACGGCGTGTGCGTGGCGTCGTCGTAGAGGATCTTGTCGTAGATCTCGTCGGCCATGACGACGAGATTGCGCTCGGCGGCGATGTCGGCGATCTGTCGCAGTGTCGACGTGCTGTAGACGGCGCCGGTGGGATTGTTCGGGTTGATGACGACGATCGCCTTGGTGCGATCGGAGATTTTGCTGCGCAGGTCTTCGACGTCGGGGTTCCAGCCGTTGTCCTCGTCGCACAGATAGTGGACGGCCTTGCCTCCGGCAAGATTGGTCGCTGCGGTCCACAACGGATAGTCGGGTGCCGGAATGAGAACTTCGTCGCCGTTGTTGAGCAGTGCCTGCAGGGCAACCTGAATGAGTTCGCTCACACCGTTGCCCAGCCACACGTCGTCGACGTTGGTGATGTCGATGCCGTGCGTTTGGTAGTACTGCACGACCGCGGTGCGGGCCGACACGATTCCCTGTGAATCGGAATATCCCTGGGCGTTGGGGAGGTTGCGGATGACGTCGACAAGAATTTCGGGCGGCGCTTCGAAACCGAACGGCGCCGGGTTGCCGATGTTCAGTTTCATGATGCGATGACCGAGGTCTTCGAGACGACGAGCCTCTTCGAGCACGGGTCCTCGAATGTCGTAGAGGACGTCGGCCAATTTGTCCGACTGCTTGAGTTCTTTGCCCGTGGTCACCGCGTCAGCCTTGCAGAAACTCGCGCCGATTCCACGTGATTTTGCAGGGATCTCGGTGCGCGACGTCGCGAAAAACGGGTCTTTTCACACCGAGATCCCTTGGGGTTAGAGGGCTTGGGCGAGGGCGAGTGCCTGCTGCGTCGCAAACGTCCAGCGCCGTGGTGCGTAGGCGTCACCGAGAATGTGCAACTCGGGGTGCTTGCCTTTCAGCGCGTCGTACAGGGTCGTCTCTGAGTAACTGCCGGTGGCAAGGACGACGGTGTCGATCTTCTTCAGTTTTTTCGTGCGGTTGCTGTACGAATGGGCGACCTTGACCCAACCCTTGCCGATCTCGACAGCGCGGAACATCGTCTTCACTTTCACGCCGGCTTCGTCGACCATCGCCATCATCGACCCGATCGAGTACGACCCGACGAGTTGCGACGGGGCGATCGTCGGGAACATGACGGTGACCTCGTGGCCGTGGCCTGCGATGTGTTCGGCGACGGTCAGAGGTGACGGGCGGTCGTCTTCTGCGAGAACGAGCACTCGCTTGCCGGGCTTCTTCTCCCCGTTCAACACCTGGGCGACCGTGAGAACATGCGGCAGGTTCTCGCCGGGGATTCCGGGCTTGCGCACCCTTGCCCCTGTGGCGACGCACACCGCGTCTGCGCCGAACTTCAACACTTCGTCCGGTGTTGCTTCCTTGTTCAGTTCGACCTTCACACCGGCATCGGCGAGACGCCACTCTTGGAAGCGCACCCACTTGGCGTAGTTGCGGTTCATCCGCACCTTCGATGAAAGCGTGATCTGGCCGCCGAGTTCGGGTGCCTTTTCCCAGAGCGTCACTTCGTGCCCGCGCTCGGCCGCAAGTCCGGCGAGTTCCATGCCCGCGGGGCCCGCACCGATGACGAGCACGCGCTTCTTTTTCACGAGGGGCTTCAGGCCACCCTCGGATTCACGGCCCGACAGCGGGTTGCCGGCGCAGCCGAAGCCCAAACCCTCGACGGTGCTCCGGTGGATGCAGTCGTTCAGTCCGACACAGGGGCGGATCGTGTGGGCGAGGTCGCGGCGCACCTTGTTCACGAAGTTGCTGTCGGCGATGTTCGCACGCACCATGCCGACGATGTCGGCCTGGCCCTTTTCGATGATCTCTGCTGCCTTTTCGGGTGATGTAACGCGACCGACGTAGATAACGGGAAGGTGTGTTCCCTTCTTCGCTTTGCCGCATAGGTCGGCCCAGTGGCCTTCGGGGTGCGCCCCGAGTTGGATGTACGACGGGACACCCCAGTTGTTGCCGACGTCGAGAGAGAAGTAGTCGACCGTGCCGTCCTGGGTGAACTTCTCGAGCAGGTAGCGGCAGTAGTTGACGTCATAGCCACCGTCGAGAAGTTCGTCGATGCACAAACGCAGCCCCAGTGTCACGTTGCGCGGCTGGTGGGCACGAATCGAGTCGACGACATCCTTCAGGAACTTGCGCCGACCTTCTTCGTCGCCACCGTATTCATCGGTGCGCTTGTTGGTTTTCGGTGAAAGGAACCATTGCAACAAGTCGTCGTGGTTTGCATGCAACTCGATGACGTCGACACCCTGGGCGATCGCAATAGCGGCGGACTCTCCGTATTCCTTGATCATCCACGCAATTTCGTCGCGATCCATCGCGTGCGGAATCTTGAAGTCTGCGTATCCACTCGGCTCTTGCGACGGCGACAAAGGCTTGCCGCCCTGCAACACCATCTGCACCGTGCCGTAGCCACCCGCTTCGTGGATGGCGTCCATCATCCGCTTCACGCGGTCGGGATACAGCGGGTTGCGGAAATGTCCCGGGCCGTTTGCTCCGACTCCGGTCGGTTCGAAGCCAAGCGGCAGCGGGTTCTTCACGAACACCGGACCGCCGCCGACCCACTCGTTGCCGCCCTTCACGCGCGCGACGTAGTACTGCACGAACTTCTGGAACTGTTCCTCGTTGCCCATGAAATTGCTGGCGCCAGCCGAGTGCGGCGGCACCATCAGACGATGGGTGAGATTCATTCGCCCAACCGTGATCGGCTGAAACAGCGACAAGTACTTCGACATGGGTCCCTCCCCGCAACAAGGCGCGACGAGAAAACGCTAACGAGCGCGCGTCACCTCCTCCGAGGCGGAGAGATGTGCGTTTCTCGGTGTGTAACGGTGCGAAAAGCGGGTCTTTTCACACCGAGAACCCTTGGGGTTAGTAGGGGAGGGTGCCGCCGTCGACGGCCCACGACGTGCCGGTGATACCCGACGCGGCGTCAGAGGCCAGCATCACCGCGGCCGCGGCGACTTCCTCGACGGTGTTGAGACGCTTGATCGACGACTCCTGGGCGAACATCTCGAGGAGACCTTCGTAGGTTTCGACGCCCATCATCTTCGCGCTCTCCGGGCCGGTTTCGCGCACGATGTCAGTCTCGATGAGGCCGGGCAGAATCGCGTTCACCGTGATGTTCAGCGTGCCAACTTCCTTCGCCGCAGCCTTCATGAGGCCGAGCACCGCGTGCTTGGTTGCTGCGTAGCCGGGGATGCCGGGCTTGCCGAGCTTGCCCTCGACCGACGAGGTGACGATGATGCGACCGGTCTGACGCGGGATCATGTGGTTCAGCGCCTTGCGCATGCCCCAGAACACCGAGTTCAGGTTCCAGTCCATCTCGAGTTGCCACTCTTCGTTGGTCATCATGTGCACGGGTGCAGTGTTCTGCACACCACCCGAGTTCAGGCACATGATGTCGAGCTTGCCGAACTTCTCGATTGTGAAGTCGACGATGCCATCGGCCGTCGACTGCACGCGGGCGTCACCGGGGAAGAAGGCGATGTTCGGTCCCCCGCCCATTTCCTTCAGGGCCTGTTCACCCTTGGCGGCATCGCGTCCGTTGACGACGACCTTGGCGCCCTCGCGCAGAAAGGCCTCGGCCATTCCGCGTCCGATACTGCGCGTGCCACCCGTGATTGCTGCAACTTTTCCGTCGAGCTTTCCCATGATTCGTTCCTTGTCCCTTGTCTTTCCCGGATCAGTAAGCGGCCGTGCCGCCGTCGACGGAGTACATCGTGCCCGTCATGCCGCCGCCGGCTTCCGACGCCAGCAGCGTCGCAACAACGGCAACTTCTTCGACGGTGTTCAGGCGCTTGATGGCCGCTTCCGAAGCGAACCAATCGAGCAGACCCTGGTACGTGAGGCCCATTGCCTGTGCGGCGGCCGGGCCCTCGTCTTTCATGATGTCGGTTTCGATCGCGCCGGGGCAGATGCAGTTGATGGTCACGCCCTGGGTGCCGATCTCTTGTGCACACGACTTGGTGAAGCCGTTGATCGCATGCTTGGCGGTCACGTAGATCGACACGCCCGGCTTGCCGTGCTTGCCTTCGACCGATGAGATGTTGATGATGCGGCCCCACTGGCGCGGGAGCATGTCGCGCAGCGCGTACTGGGTGCACCAGAAGGTCGACCAGAAGTTCCACACGAGTGCGTCCTGCATGGCCCAGTCCTCGAGGTCGACGACCGGGGCGTGACCCGTTGCGCCACCCGCATTGTTGACAAGGATGTCGATCCTGCCGTAGCGCTCGATCGTGCCTTTGACGAGGGCTTCACAGCCCTCACGGCTCTTCACGTCGCCGGACAGAAAATGCACCTTGTCGCCGGCGTTCATTTCCTTCAATGCCTGGGCGCCCTTTTCGGGCGAACGACCGTTGATGACGACGCTTGCGCCCTCGGCCACGAAAGCCTCGGCGATGGCGCGGCCGATTCCGCGCGTACCGCCGGTGACCAGCGCAACTTTGCCCTGAAGTTCCATCGAAAACCCCTGTTCTCCTCGCCCGACCGACGGGCGTTTGCGTAGAGTAGCCGTGCATTCCAGCGCGAGGAAACGGGCTGGCGGAAAAGTCAAACGAGGGGGAAACGTGTCGAAGGAAGGCTTGGCAGCGCTGAAGTTGGCCGTGGACGAGGTCAAGTCGGTGATCAGCACTCTGACCGACGAGGAATGGGCCCTGCCGAGCGGCTGTCAGGGCTGGAGCGTGCGCGACCTGGTCGCCCACATGAGCTCGAACTACAAGGAAACCGTCGACCCCTCACCCGCCCCGGCCGAGCCGATCAACCTGCCGGCCGAGCGGATGATGGACATGCTGGTCGAGCCCCGCAAGGCCTGGACCAACCAGCAGATCCTCGACGAGTACCTCTCTTTCTGCGACCAAGCGGTGGCTGTGTTGGCCTCGATGCAAGAGGAACCCCTCGCATCGACTCCCCTGCCTCTGGCCGACCTCGGCACCTATCCCATGCATGCACTCGCCGATGCCTACGCCTTTGATCATTACTGCCACCTGCGCATCGACCTGCTGGCCCCGGAGGGTCCGATCGAGCGTCGCGTTCCCGATGCCGACGCACAGCGCCTCGCTCCAGCCATCGGCTGGATGATCACCGGTATGCCCCAGATGCAGACCGACCTCGGCAAGTCGCTCGCCGCACCGATCACACTCACCCTGACGGGCCCGGGTGGCGGTGCATGGACGATCACACCGGCAGGTGACGGAATCGTGGTGACGCCGGGCAAAACCGGCAACGCCGTCGCCGACGTCAGCAGCAACGGTCACTCGTTCATCAACTGGGGCACCAAGCGCTCGGACTGGCGCGAACACTGCAAGGTCACGGGTGACGAGGCCGCTGCGTCGAAGTTCCTCGACGCGCTCAACATCATCTGATCAGATTTGCGTGCGGCTCGGGCCGACAGCCGAGCCCTTGAACATCGCATCGGAGTCGAAACCAATGCGTACGTCGGGCTTCAACTCGATCACCATGCGCATCGGCGTGTCGAGGTGCTCGACAAAAGCCGCCTGACGTTCGGCGCTTTCGGGCCGCACCCGCGCGGCAAGCGCCGGGTAGAACCACTTCTTCACGTCATCCGATTCGTGGAGAACGATGTCGCCCTTGTATGTGACCGCCTGACTGATGCCGATGTCGGTACCGCGGCTGGTGATCGCGATGGCGCCGCGCGGACGCTTCTTGTAGGCCTTCATGCGGGCGCGCTGCTTCGTCGCGGTGAGCCAGAAACTGCCGTTCGCCCACACGAAGTTCATGTAGACGCCAACCGGGTCTCCCGAGTCGGTCGTCCACATGAGACAGCACTCGGTCTGCTTGTTGAGAAGCGTTTCCTCGCGCTCGTCGGAGAGCGCAAAGACGCTGACGTCGTCGTAGTTCCCGGCCATCTATTGCGCCTTCCGTTTGCGAATGCGCGCGATGCCCTGCTGACTTGCGAGAGCAACGGCGATGATGAGCGTGGTGCCCTGGAAGAGCGGCTCGACCCAGAACGATCCGGTGCCGACGACGAGCTGCAGGCCCTTGATGCCGAAGGCAAGTGCATAGAGCGCGAGAACCGTTCCCCACACGTTGGGCCGACGCGACAACTGCGACGCACCGAAGAACACCGCGGCGATCGCCGGGAACAGATAGCCAGGGCCCGTCGACGACGAGAAGAAGCCGATCTTGGCCGACAGCATGACGCCCGCGATACCTGCGATGGTCGCCGAGGCGACGAGTGATCCCCAGATCATGCGGTCGGTGCGCACACCGGCCAAGCGGGCCGCTTCGACGTTGCCACCGGTGGCGAAGAGATAGCGGCCGACAGGCGTGTGCTCGAGAACGAACCATGCGATGAGGGCGATGATCATGAAGTACACGAAGAGAATCGGCAGGCCGAACACTTCGCGACGGCCCCACTGCATGTAGGTGTCGGAGTACGCGCCGGTGATCTGGCGGTTGTCGGACGTCTTCAAGACGATGGCGGTGATCAACTGGCTGACGCCGAGTGTTGCGATGAACGAGTTGACCTTCAATTTCACGACGACGAAGCCCGAGAAGAAGCCCACAAGGGCGCACACTCCGATCGCAATCAGCGCAGTGACGACACCCGGCATGTTGAAGTCACGCGGTGTGACGGCCCCGGTGCGCGCTTCGTTCTGCAGCCACGTCGACACGACGAGCGACAACGAACACATCGCACCGATCGACAAGTCGAAGGAGTTGGTCGCAAGGGGGATGAGGAACGCAAGGGCCAGAAGGCCGATCGGCACGTTCTCACCGAGTGTCAACTTGAAAGTCGCACTGCTGAGGAACGTGTCGGACTTCCACAGACCGAACACAATCATGAAGCCGACCCACAGATAGATCGCGCTGAACCTGTCGAGGCCGAGTCGCGTGAGCAACGCCGCCTTCGGTGCAACTTTGGATTCGGTGTTCACCAGTCGTTCCTTTCGGTTACCAGATTCAGTGGGCCAGGGTCGACCCTGCGAGGAGAGCCCTGTCGATGTGTTCGGCGGTGAGGCCGCCGGCTTGTGTGATGACCTCGGTGACTTCGCCGCGGTACATCACGAGCACACGGTCACAGACACGGGCGAGTTCGGTCGAGTCGGTCGAGCACACGACGACTGCGGCACCACCGTCGGCAGCCTGGTCGACGAACGAGTGGATTTCTTCCTTCGCCCCGATGTCGACGCCCTGCGTCGGTTCGTCGACCAAGAGAACTTTCGGGGCCAGGCGAAAGTTGCGCGCCATCATGACCTTTTGTTGGTTGCCACCCGAGAGAGTGGAGATTGGCGCTTCGGTACCCGCACTGACGACGCTGAGGCGGCCCACCCAGTCTTGGGCTTCGGCCTTCTCGTCGCGATGGCTGAGGCGCCAGCCGCGCTTGTTGCGCTCGACGTTCGAGATCGTGAGATTCGCCCGCACGCTCATGAACGGCAAAAGGCCGTTGCGCACCCGGTTCACCGGTACTGCTGCAAGGCCGCGTTGGATCGCGCCGCGTGGGTTTGCATTCGGCAGTTCCTCACCGTCGATGGTGACGGTTCCCGCTACGCGCGGCGTCGCACCCGACAAGAGACCAACAAGCGTGTCGCGACCCGAACCCGTGAGTCCGGTGACACCGACGACTTCACCCGGCTGCACGCTGAACGACAGGTTGTTGACTCCGGCACCGACCAGACCGTCGACGACGAAGCGCGGGGCAACGTCCTTCACGACGACGCGGTGCGCGGATTCGGCGACAACCCGGCGGCCGACGATCATCTCGATGAGCGAGTCCATCGTGAGGTCAGCTGTGCGCTTGGTTCCGACAACTTGACCATCGCGCAGCACGGTGACGCGGTCGGCGATTTCGAACACTTCCTCGAGGTGATGCGACACGAAGACGACGCTGATGCCGCGCGCCTTCAGCCGGCGCACCGCATCGAACAGGCGATCGACGTCGGCGCCGGGAAGGGCCGCGGTCGGTTCGTCGAGAACGACGATCGACACACCGGATTCGAGGTCTTGCAACGCGCGGGCAATGGCGACACCGGTGCGCTCGGCTGCACCCAGCATCGCGACCGGAGCGCGAACATCGATGTCGAATCCGAGATCGAGAAGAAGTTGTTTGGCGCGCTTGGTTTCCTCGCGCCACTTGATGCGCCGTCCGAAGCCGGTCTGGTAGCCGAAACCAAATGCAAGGTTCTCGACTGTGCTGACGGCCTCGACGAGACCCAGATCCTGGTGCACGAAACGAATGCCCGCGGCGTGCGCCGCTGCCGCGTCACCGATGGCGAACGCCGCCCCGCGCATGGTCACGACATGGTTGGCATCAGGCTGATGGAAACCGGCGAGGATCTTGATGAGGGTCGACTTGCCCGAGCCGTTCTGGCCGACGAGCGCGTGGACCTCGCCTTCCTCGACGTCGAAGGCGACGTCGCGCAGGGCCACCTGGCCGGGGAAGGTCTTCGAAAGCGAGTGGATGTGCAACGTGATTGCCATGGTTCGTCCCCTCTCGCATCGCTTCGACGGCGGCTACCCACCGAGCAGTGGAAAACTCATCATACGGTTAGTTCTGGGGACATTCGTCACATGTTCAGGCCCGCCCCGGGCCGCCAAAGCCTTATTTTTCCTTGCAAACAGCAACGTTCCGTGCCTGCGTGCGTTTTGTTGTGATCGCAAGTTTGCTTGTATCGGTTCAAAAGTCACCGTAGAGTTAGTTCCGCTTTTGCCTTGGGAGGGGCTGCGTGTTTCTCCCCTTGCAAAACCACCCACCCACCCATCACCTACAAAAGGGGAACTAATGCGCAAGGGAACCCGTCGGGTTGCTGCGACCGTGTTTGCTCTCGGCCTCTTTGCCGCCGCCTGCGGCGACGACAACGGCTCGAGCAGCGAAGACACCACCGCAACCGCTGACACCACTGCCACCGCCGACACCACGGCGACTGGCGACACCACTGCTCCGTCCGATACGGCAGCTGCCGGCGGCGACGAAGTCGCAGCCGCTCAGGCCTACGTCGACGAAGTTCGTCAGATTCCGACCGAAATTCCGGTCACTGTTGGTCTCACCGAGCCCGCACCCGCCAAGAAGATCGCATGGATTGCCTGCGAACTTCCGTCGTGTGCCGAAGTCGGCGAAGACGCACAGCTGTTCGCCGATGCACTCGGCTGGGAGCTGAAGGTCATCAACGGCAAGAGCTTCGAGCCCGCACCGTCGGTGCAGCAGGCCATCGACTGGGGTGCTGACTACATCACCATCTCCGGTTCGCCGGTTGCTCTCTTCCAGGAGCAGTACGACGCAGCATGCGCTAAGGGCGTGAAGTTCGCCGTTGCGTACACCACCGAGCCCGTCAACGAGTGCACCATCACGTCGGTTGGCGATGCCTCGTCGGTCGCGGAGAACGCAGACAGCATCGCTGCCTGGATCACCGCTGACTCGGCAGCCGCCGCGAAGGTCGTCATGGTGAACATCCGTGACTTCCCGGTCCTCGTCGCCGAAGAAGATGCCCTGAAGGCCGGCCTCGCCAAGTACTGCAAGGCCTGCACCTTCGACGTCATCCCTGTGACCCTCGACGACCTCGGCGCCGGCAAGGTGCCGCAGTCGGTGGTTTCGTACCTCCAGGAGAACCCTGACACCACCTACATCCACTACGCATTCGGTGGTCTGCCGACCGGCGTGACCGAAGCCCTCAAGACCGCGGGCATCGAAGGTGTGAAGCAGGTTGGCGTCGACTTCTCGGCCACGAACCTCCAGGAAATCATTGACGGCACGAACAGCGTGTGGACCGCGAACCCGAAGGCCATGGGCCTCGGTATGGCATTCCACGCTGCAGTTCTCGACGCTGCAGGTGTCGAGTACACCGACGAGCGTGAGGGCGCCAAGCTTGGTCGCGACTTCCTGATCGACAACGCCGAGGCCGCCAAGGCGATCCTCGACGGTGGCGGACTCCAGGTCTTCAAGGGCCCCGAGGGCTACATCGACCAGCTGAAGAAGCTCTGGGCAGTCGGCTGATCCAGCCAACACAACCGAGTTGAGAAGGGCGGGGCGCAAGCCCCGCCCTTTTTCATTTCCGGGGCGCAAGCCCCGGTTCGGGGTCACGGCGCGAGCCGCGCTTTCGTTCAGGAGATCAGACTGGCGAGCGCCCAGATCGATGCGACGAGACCAACGGCCGCCATCGTGAGACTGCGCACAACTGGTGCCTTGGCGAGGTCGGTCTCTTCCTTGCGCTGCGGCGGTGGCTTCACGATCGCAAGGGTGTTGCCTGCGAACAGTGCGCCGCCGAGTGCGAGGACGAGCCACGCGAGAAGATCTTCGCCGAGGAACATGGGCTGACTATGGGCCCTTCGAGGTGAAGTTGTCGAATCGTGTGTAGTTCGCCGAGAAGACCAGGCGGATGTCGTCGAGTGCGCCGGCACGGTGTTTGGCAATCTGCAGGTTTGCGTCGGCCTTGCGCTGCGGGTCGTCGTCATAGACAGACGGTCGGTAGAGGAACATGACGACGTCGGCGTCTTGTTCGAGAGCGCCCGATTCGCGCAGGTCGGACAACGTCGGACGCTTGTCGGTGCGTGTTTCGATGCCGCGACTCAACTGACTCAGCGCAACAACGGGGATCTTGAAGTCGCGGGCGAGGATCTTCAGGTTTCGGCTGATCTCGCTGACTTCGAGCTGACGGTTCTCGGCACTTGCATTGCCGCCCATCAACTGCAGGTAGTCGATGACGATCATCGCAAGATCGCCGTGTTTGGCTGCGATGCGTCGCGCCTTTGCGCGGATCTCCATCACGGTGACCGCCGAGTTGTCGTCGATGAACAACGGAACGGACAGGCGTCCGATGGCGCGGCCGATACGGCGCCAGTCCTCTTCGTTCAACCGACCGTTGCGCAACTTCGCCGAGTCGACACGCGCCTCGCTGGAGAGAATTCGCTGCGACAGTTCGGCACGACCCATTTCCAACGAGAAGAACAGCACCGGTTTGTTCGTCGTGGTGGCGACATTGACGGCCATGCCCATCGCCAGCGCGGACTTCCCCATGGCGGGACGCGCACCGATGATGTTGAGTGTGCCGGGTTGGAGGCCCGACAACAGCGCGTCGAGGTCGACGAAACCCGTGGGAATGCCCGTGATGGGATTGCCCTTCTCCATGATTTCGGAGAGGCGGTCCATCGTGTCGGGCATGAGGTCGTTCAGTCGGACCATCGTGTCGCTCACTTGGTTCTGGGCGACTTCGAAGATGCTCGACTCGGCGCGGTCGAGGGCCTGTTCGATGTTGTCGGGTTGGCTGTAGCCGATTTCCGCGATCTCCGATGCGGCGAGAATGAGCCGTCGCAACATCGAGGTTTCGCGCACGATGCGCGCGTAACGATCGGCGCTCGACACTGCCGGCGTGCGGTTCTGCAATTCGACGAGATAGTCGATGCCACCGATGGTGTCGAGAAGACCTGCGCGCTGGAGCTTGTCGGAGACCGTGACGACGTCGACGGGTTCACCCGCGACGTTCAGCGACTGGATTGCGTCATGGATGTGCTGGTGGCCCGACTTGTAGAAGTCGCCCGGCGTGACACCACGCTCTGCGGCGGTGCCGATGGCGTCTTTCGACAGCAACATCGCACCGAGAAGCGAAGCCTCGGCATCGAGGTTGTGCGGCGGCACGCGCGCGGCCGTGCCGCGGGCAGGTGCAGATGAGTTGCGCGCGTCGGACACGGCTGCCACCCTGCCCTAGCGGTCCTGTGGATCGCTAGGGGCAGGACGTGTGGACAAGCCTGTGTGAAGCCTGTGGATGGCTGTGGGTAACTCAGCTGGCCGCGACATCGATCGAGACGGTGCTCGTGACGTCGTGGAACAGTCGGACCACAACCGAGTGGCGACCGACGGTGCGGATCGGCGTGTCAATCTCGATGTCGCGCTTGTCGACTTCGATGCCGGTTTGCGCGGCGATTGCCTTGGCAACTTCTGTCGAGGTGACCGAGCCGAACAGGCGACCTTCGTTTCCGGCCTTTGCCGACACCGAGACGGTGGCCGAACCGAGACGCGAGGCGACGGCGAGGGCAGCCTCGCGCGATGCACGCTCTTTGTTGTCGCGGGCCTTGCGCATTGCGGCCGCCTGAGCGACTGCACCTTCGCTGGCACCAATGGCCAGGCCGTGGGGCAAGAGGAAGTTGCGGGCGTGCCCGTCGGAGACCGACACGACGTCGCCCCGCTTGCCGAGACCCTTCACATCGCTACGAAGAATCACGTTCATGATCAGGCCTCACCCTCTGCGTCGTCGCCGGCAACAGCAGCCTCGGGCGCTTCGGTGGCCTCGGCGTCTGCAACGTTGCCGTCAGAAACGCGGTCCGCGTACTTGTCGACGTATTTCTCATCATCGTCGCGATCGGCGCCCGGACGCGGAGCGCGGGCCGAAGCAACACGCTTGGTGTACGGGAGGAGCGCCATCTCACGGGCGTTCTTCACGGCCGTGGCGATTTCGCGCTGCTGCTGAACCGACGTGCCGGCAATGCGCTGGCCGCGGATCTTCGAGCGGTCGGACATGAAACGCTGCAGAAGGTTGACGTCCTTGTAGTCGACGTACGAGATGCGCTCGGTGTCGAGAACGTTCGGCTTCTTCTTGCCGGGCTTCTTCAGGTCGGCCTTTGAAACTCGGGCCTTGTTCTTCTTGCTGGTCATTGTTTTCTCTCAGTTCCTGTGATGTTCTCGATGATTCAGAAGGGCTCTTCGTCGCCCATGTACGGATCGTCGCCGCGGTTGGCTGCACCGGCATTCGCACCGCGGTTGCCGCCGCCGCCCTGGCCACCCTGGCCGGACTGGCGCTCGACCTGCGCGGTTGCCCAGCGCAGGCTGGGTCCGAGTTCGTCGGCGACGACCTCGATGGCCGTGCGCTTGTCGCCATCGCGGGTCGTGTACTCGCGCTGCTCGAGGCGACCCGTCACGATGACGCGCGAACCCTTGGCGAGGGTTGCGGCCGCGTTCTCGCCGAGCTGGCCCCATGCGGTGATGTTGAAATACGACGTCTGCTCTTGCCACTCACCGTTGACCTGGTAGCGGCGACCGACGGCAATGCCGAACGATGCGACGCCGCGTCCACCGGTGGTGAATCGCAGTTCGGGGTCGCGCGTGAGGTTGCCGACGAGTGTGATCGTGTTGTCTGCCATGTTGTGCTCCGTTCGTGTGGAGATGAATCCGGACTAGGCCTTGGCGAGCATCCCGCGACGCTGGCCTTCGTGGTCGGGCAAGCGGAGAAGCTTGTGACGAACCACGTTGTCGGCGATGCGGAGCGTGCGCTCGACCTCATCAAGGGCGCCAGCCGGCGCGAGGATGTTGTAGACGACGTAGTAGCCGTCTTCCTTCTTGTTGATCGGGTAGGCCAGACGGCGCTTTCCCCACCAATCGGGGTTGCCGTGGACGGAACCTCCGACGGAGGTGATGGTCGCGGTGATCGACTTGACCTGCTGCTGAGCAGCGTTGTCGTCGATGCCACCATCGATGATGACCATCAATTCATAGGCACGGGTCATTGACATGTTCTCCCTTCGGACACGGTGCGGACCGCGGCCCCTAACCGGAGCAGGGTGGATATGGAACCACGAAGGGTATCGGTCTGGCTTCCCATCGCCTCCAGTGTGTGCGAGGCGTGTAGCAACTCATCCGAAACCCGTTATTTTCGGGTCCATGGCGCACACCTGCGAAAGTTGCGGCGGCTCGGAGGCCACCCTCACCCCCGTCCGGCGGATGTACGTGACCCCCGAAACCTGGGAGTCGGAACACAAGCAGGTCGTACTGCCCGACGTCGAGCAGTGGTGCTTTTCCTGCCTCTCGCAGTACCCCCACGAACGCGTCGACTGAACCTTGTCGACTGAACCTTGTCAGCCGGCGATCGCCGCGTATGTGGCCATCAACGGCCCGGCCGCGCGCAGGTCTCCGACCAACTGCACCGCCATCTTGTTCATCATGTACGCGTAGGTGAGGTTGGTGTCGAGATCGTTGACGACGAGCGATCCGCCCCAACCGCCCCACCAACACGCGTGCGGGTTCGGACTGATGGGCGAGTACTCGGAATTGAGTCCGTAACCCATTCCAAGTTGCACGGGCTGATTGAGAACCATGTCGACACCCTCGGCCTGCACGTCGAAGATCCGATCGGTCGCCGACGTCGAAAAGAAACGCTTGCCGCCCGCTTCGCCGCGGTGAGAGACGATCGACTGCAGAAGCGCAACCGAGCGTGCATTGCCGTGTCCGTTGGCCGCCGCGCTCTCGCAACGTCGCCACGGCTCGGTCCACGCGACCCGCGCGTCCATGATCGGGTTCGTGAACGTGCGCATCGAGATGCTGTCGGGGTCGACACCCTCGATGACAAGTGGCGGTGGCGGAACATTGAGGGTGATCCGCGGATCACAAGCTGCCGGTGTGCCGATGTGGAAGTCGGCGCCCAATGGTTCGGCGAACGTCGTGCGGAAGTAATTGCCGAGCGTCATTCCCGTGGCCCTGCGCACGACCTCACCGATCAGGTAACCCTGCGAGATCGCGTGGTAGCCACTTGCGCTTCCTGGCTCCCACCACGGCGATTGCGCGGCGAGTCCCGTCGCGCAACGCTCGAAGTCGGCGAAGTCGTCGGTGGTCATCGGCTGTTCCCAGCCGGAGAGTCCTGCCGTGTGCGACATGATGTGGCGCACGAGCACGTTCGCCTTGCCGTTGGCTGCGAATTCAGGCCAGTACTTCGCGACGGGCTCGTCGAAATCGACCACACCACGGTCGACGAGTTCAAGCATCGTGAGGAACATCATCGTCTTTGTCGTCGACCAGACGTTGACGATCGTGTCCCTGTCCCATTCACGCGTGCGTGCCTCGTCGGCGTGGCCGCCCCAAATGTCGACGACCATCTCGCCGTTGTGAATCACCGCGACCGATGCACCGAGTTCGCTTTCACCATCCGCGAAGTTCGCCAGGAACGCATCCCGCACGCCCTCGAAACCGGCCTTGACGTAACCCTTTGCCTCGACAGTCATGGTCGCTTCCCCTCCTCGCGGCGTCCCCCGACACCGCCGCAGACCCTACGACACGTCAGGCGCTGCGGCGGGCGCGGCCGACGATGGGCACGGCGCGCAAGAGGTGGTGCCACTTGCAGGTGCGACAGGCCTCGACGACGTAGGCGGTGTACTCGCCGGTGGAGGTGTTCGCGCGGCGTTGGATCTGGGCCATTTCGCTGCGCTGTGTCACGCAACGGCCGTGCGAGGGCAGGTGCGGACCAAAGACGTAGGTGACGAGAACGAGTTTGTCCTCGGCGCAGATGGGACAGGTCGTTTTCGTTTCCTCACCGAAGTTGCGCGCGGCACGCAGCAATTCAGGATGGGCATCGCACACCTGGTCCTGACGCAAGCGGCCGCGTCGGTATTCGTTGATGAGGTGTTGGCGCGCAAGGCGATGGTCGACGGCGCCTCCGCCGCGCAACGATCCCGCACTGAACGACATGGCGGAAGGCTAGCCACGGATGATCCCCCGTCGGGAACGTTGCACTTGGCACACTTGAGTCGTGGTTGACGTGTGGTTCGGAGACGACATCGCCGGCGAACGTGACCTGCGTCTTGTTGGTGACGTGCGCGGCAAGCGCGTGCTCGAACTCGGCCTGCCTCCGGGGCCGCCGAATTCCGTGGCACTCGCCCAGGCGGGCGCGCGGGTCATTGCCGTCGACAATTCACTCGATCGCATCGCCGCCGCACGTCGCGCGGCGGAATCTGCCGGGGTTCGCGTGGAGTTCCAGCACGCGGAACTGTTCCAGCTGGGATTCGCCACCAGTTCGTCGCTCGACCTCGTGCTGTGCGTCGAGCGGCTGGCCGGCGTCGACGACGTCGACCGCTTGTTGCGCCAGGCGCACCGTGTGCTGAAGCCGGAGGCTGCCTTCGTCGCCGTGTTGGAGCATCCGGCACACGCGATGTTCGACGGCGACGAACCCATCGCACGCCGTCGCTACGGCACCGCGACCAACATCACGATCGGCGATCTGTGCATGTCGCTGCAGCGGTCGAACTTCGCGATCGACGTGCTCTACGAGTTGTACGCGAACAGCAAGCCGCGCGCGGTGGTGCCGTGCACCCTCGCGATCCGCGCCCGCAAACTCGGCAGTTAGTTCCTCAGCCCTGTTGGGCCGCCCACCATTCACGCAGCCGGCGCGTGGCTTCTTCCTCGCCGAGCAGTCCTTCTTCGAGGCGGATCTCCATGAGGAAATCGAGCGCGCGGCCGACGTCGCGACCCGGCTTCAAGTCGAGCAGAGTCATCACCGCGAGACCGTCGAGTTCGGGTCGCATCGCGGCGAGTTGTTCCTCTGCGGCAAGTTCGTCGATGCGCGCCTCGAGTTCGTCCATGCGACGCGACAACATGAGCGCCTTCTTCTCGTTGCGCGTGGTGCAGTCGCAGCGTGTCAGCACGTTCAGTTCTGCGAGCAACGGACCCGCATCACGGACGTAACGGCGCACGGCCGCGTCGGTCCAGCCCATTGAATAGGTGTGGAAGCGCAGGTGCAGTTCGACGAGCGACGTCACAGCGTCGACGTCTTCGGTCGAATACTTCAGCGCCTTCATGCGATCCCGTGTCATGCGCGCGCCGACGACTTCGTGGTGGTGGAACGTGACGCCTTTGCCCTTGCGAATCGACCTTGTCTTCGGTTTGCCGATGTCATGGAAGAGCGCGGCGAGGCGCGTGCGACGGAAGTCGAAGTCGGGGTGAGCATCGGGGCGCACGTTTTCCACCACGGCGAAGGTGTGGGTGAGAACGTCCTTGTGCCGATGGATCGGGTCTTGTTCCAGGCTCATCGCCGGCAGTTCGGGAAAGAAGTGGTGGGCGAGTCCGGTGTCGACGAGGAACCACAGCCCCGCTGTCGGATGGTCGAGCACGATGAGACGATCGAGTTCGGCCTGGATGCGTTCGCGCGACACGATTTCCAGACGGTCGGCCATGTTCTTCACTGCGGCAACGAGGGCCGGGTCGGGCGTCAGATTGAGCGCAGCGATGAATCGCGCCGCACGCAGCATGCGCAACGGGTCATCGCTGAAACTTTCCTCGGGTGAAAGCGGCGTGCGCAGCACGCGCGAGATCAGATCGGCCGCGCCGTTGTACGGGTCGATGAGTGCGGGCTCGCTGCCCGTGAGTTCCAACGCCATCGCGTTGACGGTGAAGTCGCGGCGCGACAGGTCGGCATCGATCGCATCGGCGAAGGCCACGTCGGGCTTACGGGAATCCGGCGAGTACGCCTCGGCACGATGGGTCGTGATTTCGTAGACGCGACCGTTCTTCTTCGCGCCGATGGTGCCGAAACGTTCCCCCTGCGTCCACAATGCGTCGGCCCAACCAGCCAGGATTTTCTTGGTTTCCTCCGGTCGCGCATCGGTGGTCGCATCGAAGTCGAAGGCGTCGACATTCGTCGCGTCACCACGACCAATCAACAGGTCCCGCACCGTGCCGCCGACGAGGTAGAGGCGCTTGCCGGCGGCGGCGAATCGCTCGGTGAGCGGCGCCAACTCGGCGAGAATCGGCGCAAAGCGTTCGGGGACCACGTGGTCAGGCTAGACACAACGACCGGCCCGCCACGTGCGGCACTACCGTCGTCGTTCGTGACGAACGTGGCCGACCAGCCGTCGTGGACGATCGGCGTATGGCCTTTCGATGCCACCACGGCGATGCTCACACTGCAGTCGGCGCATCGACCCGACGTCACGATCACCCGGGCCCTCGTCGACGAGTGGGCCGATGCGACCGCAACGAGCGCGTTTCAGCGCGTGCGCACGAGTGCGGTTGGTCCCGCGACTGCCGAGGCACTGCTGGACCACGGCTTCGTCGTGCGTCAGGAACTCGACTTCCTCGTTGCCGACCTGACCGGCGGCGCACGGCCCACGGTGCCTGCCTCGTCATGGCGCATCGGACGCGTGCGGCCGGCCGATGCGGTGCGTATCGACGTTGCGGCATTCGGCGACGAGTGGGCACTCGACGCCGCGGCCTTCGAACACGCCTGCCGTGCCACGCAGAACTTCCGAGTGAGGGGCGCGCGGCGCCGGGCACCGGTGCGATTCGGCGGCCTTGGCCGCACGTTGGGTTACTGCCTCACGGGGGTGAGCGACGACGCCTCCTATTTGCAACGCCTCGCCGTGGCGCCCGCGGCGCAGCGTCGGGGGGTCGCCGGCGCACTGGTTTCCGATTCCATGCGCTGGGCGGCCGGCCAGGGCGCGCGCCGGATGTTCGTCAACACCGACATCAACAACGTTGCTGCGCTTAGCCTCTATCAGCAATGGGGCTTCGAATCGGTCGGGTATCACCTGCGGGTGATGGAATGCGACCGCGCGACGTTGGTCGGACGCCGTCGATGATGAAGCGCTTTGCCGCGGTCGCCCTCGCCGGCGTTTTCGGAGTGGTATCACCGACAACTCTGATCCTGCAGAGTGGCGGTTCGGTATCGGCCGCGACGGCAACCGTCGCGATCGCTCAGCAGGGCTTCACGGTCATCGGCGATTCGTCGTGGCGGGTGGTCGTGGCCGTCGACGGCGCGCTGTCCGACAAGTTGAACCTCGACGTCGTGTCGCACCGGCGCGTCAACACACGAGGCGAACTTGCCGAAGTGATCAACGGACGCATGCCCGAGACACTCGACCGCCTGCGGTTCGGTGTCGCGGACATTCCTCGCAACTCGGCGGGTCGCCTCGTGGTGTCTGTGCCGACCGCCGCAAACACGTCGGCGCCCGAGAACCTTCTCTTCGGGTCGAGCGGCGTCTACCCCATCACGATCGAACTGCGTGCCGGCGAAGAGTTGCTCGCATCGACGTCCACCTTCGTTCACCATCTCGAACCCGACGATGCGGTGTCCGCCACCATCGAGGGAACGCTGCAGGTGATGAACGTTGCCGCGTTGTCATCGGCACCGGCGCGCATCGCGAGCGGAGAAAGCGTCGTTTCGCCCCAGTTCACTGCCCAACTGGTCGACCTCGTCGAGGCGTACGGCGATGAAACTGCGGGTGCATTCGTGTCGTTGCAAGCGGACCAGGCGGCAGTCGCCGGCGCGGCTGTGTTCGCAGACCTACGCAAGGAGTCCGCTCGCCACACGTTTGCCGCCTCCACTTTCGTTCCGCTGAATGCGGGCGCGATGGTTGCGGTCGGCATGGGTGAGGCCTTCGCATCGCAGATGCGTGCCGGCGAGGACGCGATCGCCGCGGCAATCGGCGTGACCCCCGACCGCGGTGTCATCGTGATCGACGACAAGTTGAATGCCGACGGTGCCGTGTTGCTGCGTGACGTCGGTGTGCGTGGGGCCATCCTCACGCCCCGCGCAATCGACGCGTCGGGTTTCCGTGGCCTTGTCGATTCGGCCCTCACATACCGCGCGCGCGCGACCGACGGTTCCACTCTTCTCGTGCAGGGCGTGGACGCCGCCTATGCCACCCAGCTTGCCGACGCCTCTCTCAGCCCGCTTGCCCGTGCGGTGACCGTGTCGGCGGGTCTGGTGTTGCAGCGTGAATCACTTCTCGGCATGGGCAAGGACCTTGGCCTCGTGATGGTCGCCCTCGGTACCGACGACGCTCGGCCCGCCGACCCCGCCGTGTTGCAACAACTGTTCCGCCTCGTCGGGTCAAGCCCCGTGCTGAAGGTTGCAGATCAGCCGCGACCCGCGGTGACCGAGACCACGGGCGACGTGCTCGATCTCTCGGGTGGCACCGACACGACCCTCGAGCGCACCAAGCTCCTCGTCGACGAGCTCACCCCGCGCGTCAACAACACCATCTCGATGCTCAGCGACAACGACCCACGACGCAACGACTGGCCGGCGATGTTGACGACGATGCTGTCGAGCCGTACCGACCCGGTGCTCAACGCCGCACTGGACAAGAACCTGCGCGGCGCCACGAAATCCGTTCTCGGGTCGCTCGAATTGCCCGCCGCGGCCAACTTCACGCTCAGTTCCCGCAAGGCAGAACTGCGGTTGCAGGTGCGCAACACCTCCGACACCGCGCTGCGCGCCGTTGTGCGGTTCCGCAGTGCGAAGTTGAAGTTCGCCCAACCCCGCCAGGTGCTCGAAGTTCCCGCCAACGCGAGCGCCGAGGTCGTGATGGCCGTGGAGGCGAGGTCGAGCGGACGTTTTCCCGTCACGGTGCAACTACTGACCCCACGGGGAGACCTGTCGCTCGGCGAGCCGGTCACCATCACGGCCAACGTCAGCGCAATCGCCGGCCTCGGGCAGGTGGTCACCGCAACGGCCTTGCTGGTCTTGCTCACTTGGTGGGCGCACAACTGGCGCAGTCGTCGCCGGCGGGCCATCGAGGCCGCACTCGCGACGGCCGAACACCCGTCGCGGCCCCTCGAAAGAGCCAATCCCGAGCCCCTCAACTAGGTTTTCACCATGACAGTCCGCATCGTCACCGACAGCGCCTGCGACCTCCCGCAGTCGATCATCGACCAGTACGGCATCGTGGTCGTTCCACTCACCATCAGATTCGGCGACACCGACTACATCGACCGTGAGGCCTTCGGGCCGAAAGAGTTCTGGGCCAAGTGCGCCGCGTCGCCGGTGCTGCCCGAAACCGCGGCCCCCTCGCCCGGACAATTCGAAACCGCCTACCGCGGCCTGCAGGCGCAGGGCGCCACCGGCATCGTCGTCGTCTCCCTGTCGTCGGCACTGTCGGCCACGATGCAAAGCGCGGAGATCGCGGCCAAGGCCGTTGCCGGCGACCTTCCGGTGCGCATCGTCGACAGCCGCAGCGTCTCCATGGGCCAGGGCATCATCGTGCGCGCCTGCGCCCAAGCCGCCCAGGCCGGCGCCGGCCTCGACGAGGTCGAGGCGAAAGGCAAGTCGTTGTCGGGACGGGTCCACGTGTATGGGGCCCTCGACACCCTCGAGAACCTGAAGAAGGGTGGTCGGATCGGCGGAGCAAAGGCGATGATCGCCTCGGCCCTCGCCATCAAGCCGATCATCGACGTCCGCGAGGGCAAGGTCGAAGAGGGTGGTCGCCAGCGCACGCGTTCAAAGGCGCTCGCCTTTCTCATCCAGAAGGTGAAAGAGCACGGCAACATCTCCGACCTCGCCGTCCTGCACGCCGAATGCGACGACATCGACGCGTTCCTCGCGCAGTTGCGCACGGTCTACTCGGGCTCGATCGAGGTCGGCGACATCGGAGCCGTCATCGGCACACACGCCGGCCGCGGCACCATCGGTGTCGCGTTCTTTGACGCGCCATAGACACGGCGTTCTTTGACGCGCCATAGACACGGCGTTCTTCGACGCGCCGGGGACACCATGTCTTCGACGTGTGAATTCCTCAATTTGAAAGGCGCCCACAACTAGCGTCGGTGACGCAATGGCCTCGTCACTCGTACCCAACACGCTCATTGGCGCGCGGTACAGGCTCGAAAAACGAATTGGCCAGGGCGGCATGGCCGAAGTGTGGCTGGCCAACGACATCTCGCTCTCGCGCAAAGTCGCAGTGAAGATGATGAAGGCCCAACACAACAACGACCCCATCGTCGTCGAACGTTTCCGCCGCGAAGCGCAGGCTGTCGGCAACCTCAGCCATCCGAACATCGTGACGGTGTACGACGTCGTCGAGAACGACGGCCAGCAAGCCGTCATCATGGAATACGTCGAGGGCATGACATTGCGCGAGGTGCTCGACCAAAAGACGCGCCTCAGTCCCTCGCTCACCATTCACATAGGCATGGCCATCGCCAGCGCTCTCGACGCGGCGCACGCGTCGGGCATCGTGCATCGCGACATCAAGCCGGGCAACATTCTTCTCACCCAAACGGGTCGCGTCATGCTCGCCGACTTCGGCATTGCGAAAGCCGTCAATGCAACCGAGGCCGACCTCACCAATCAGAACATCATGATGGGTACCGCGAAGTATCTGTCGCCGGAACAAGTGCGCGGCAAACCGCTCGACGGTCGCGCCGACATCTATTCGCTCGGCCTCGTTCTCTACGAATGCCTCGCAGGTCGTGTGCCGTTCATCGGCGAATCCGACGTGGAAACTGCGCTCGCCCGCGTGCAGCGCGAGCCCACGAATCTCCTGAAAAAACGCCCGAATTTGCCGCCCCCGCTCACGAACTTCATCCATCTCATGTTGCAGCGCGACCCCGAACGTCGTCCCGCCACCGGCCTGCACGTGTACGAAACGCTGTACCGGATCCGTGAAGCAGGCGTCGACGGAACACCGACCGGTCTCACACCACCGAGCGGTCAAGCCGGCTTCATCGAGTCGCATCCCCTCTCGCCGATCTCGGGAACCGAACGTTCCGTCATTCCCGGTGAAGTGACGATCAGCAATCCGGTCACGCGCACGAATTCGGCGCCGACACAACGCGCGCCCCGACGCTTCGCCGTTGCACCTTCGACGATGCTCGCCGCGGCAATGGTGTTGATCGTCGCGCTCGCCGGCATCGTTGCGTGGCGCAGCATCACCAGCGACACGACGATCACACCCGACGAAGTCGTCGTCGAAACATCACCAACCGCTGCGGCGGCACCGGCGGGCCCGGTCACCATCACACGCGCGATGAGCTTCGACCCGAACGGCGACGACGGTGTCGAGAACGACGACTTGTTGCCGTTCCTTCTCGATGGTGTTCCGCGCACCCAGTGGCGCACCGTGTGTTACGGCGACAAGTTCTTCGGTTCGAAGGGCGGCGTCGGTGTCGTTCTCGAACTCTCCGCGGCCTCGGCCGGCACGTTGATGGTGAACCCGCAGACCAAACCGTGGGGCATCGAGGTCTATGCGGCCAGCGACACCATTCCCGCAACGCTCGACCAGTGGGGCCCGCGCGTGGCGAAGAACTACGGCACCGAGGTTGGTGCAACCACCTTCGTCCTCGCCGAGCCGGCCAAGTACCTGCTCGTGTGGTTCCGCGAAGCCGGGGTCAGCTCGGCGTGCAGCACGAAGAACCCCTTCCAGGGTGTGCTCGCCGGTGCAGCGTTCACCACATCTCCGGCCGCGCCCTAGGCGGGCCTTCACTACATCTCCGGCCGCGCCCTAGGCGGGCCTTCACTACTTCTCCGGCCGCGCCGTAGGCGGGCCTTTACGTTCCCCGGCCGCGCCGTAGGCGGGTTGAGTAGCCTGCGGGCGTGAATGCGGGGGCGGTCGACGTCGAGCAGGGTGACCTGCTGACACGGGCCCGGTCGGGTGAACGAGCCGCCGTCGACACGCTGCTGCGCATCCACTACGACGCAGTCCACGCCGTGTGCCACCGCATGGTCCTGTCGCGGGAAAGCGCCGACGATGCGGTGCAGAACGCACTTCTCGCAATCGTGCGGGGCCTCCCCCGCTTCGATGGTCGCTCCAACTTGTCGACGTGGATCTACCGCATCGCGACCAACGCGGCCATCGACGAGATTCGCCGCGTGCAACGCGCGCCGCGAGCAGCCGATCCCGCGGTGCTCACCGCAACGGAAACGGTGAACCCTGACTCCGACCCGACCGCGGGCCTTGCCGAACACCTCGACCAGTCGAGTGCCGTCGCGGGGGCACTGGCGAAGGTCCCCCACGACTTTCGTGTCGCTCTCGTGCTGCGCTATGTCGCGGATCTGGACTACGCGGAAATCGCCGAGGTCCTGGGCGTTCCGGTTGGCACCGTGCGCTCGCGCCTGGCCCGTGGAAAAGAGGCCCTCGCACAGCACCTTGGCCCGGCGCGGTCGGTGACGGGACAAAAGACCGCGGGGGAACCAAACTTGACCCACCCGACGTCACACCAGACGGACGACTCACCATGACCGATCCCACCACCGGCCCGAACGACGACGCACTCGATGCTGCCCTGCGCGGCATGGCACGGCCTGCTGTCGACCCCGCACGCCGCGAATTCCACATCGCCGCCGCACTCGATGCCCTCGACGCCGGTTCGGTTGCCGATGACTCCGCCCCGAGCAATGTCGTGTCGCTTGCGTCGCGCCGCCGGACCCGGCTGATGGCTCTCACGGCCGTCGCCGCGGCGGGGCTGTTCGTGGTTGGTCTCGGCATCGGCCGCGTCAGCGCACCAAAGGCCGAGACGCCGAGCGCCGTGAAGAACGCCGCCCTCGACCCCTCGCCCGACACGGCCGCGACGACCGCGGTCGAGGGATGCCCCGACCTTGTCCTCGATGCGCCGGGCGAACTCGTCACCACCTTCGGTACGTATGCGCTCTACCGCACCGAGGGAACCAACACGGCCACCCTCGTCGTGGTCGACACCGCGGCGTGCACGATCGTCACGCGCGTCGCGTCGCCCGCGGGTGACGGGGGCTGAGCGTCGGGTCCCACAGTTAGGCTGGCGCGGTGCCGTCGAACCCGCTGACCGACCCTGACTGGGCGACAAAAACGGTCGACTTCATCGATCGCTGGGTCGGCCTCGTGCGCGACCGCACCACACGTCCCCTCATTGCCGTCGTCCGCGGCATCGTTTTCGGGGTTCTCATCCTCACGGGCGTCGTCCTCGTCGCGGTCCTTGGCCTCATCGGCCTGACCCGCGGTCTGCAGGCCGCCCTCGATGCGGGCCTGTCGCGTGACGCTGCCGTCTGGGCCTCGTATCTCATCATCGGCGGCGTTCTCTTTCTCGCCGGCCTCGTCATTGCGCGCAAACAGCGCTCGAACGACGACATCTAGACAGGAGCAACATGTCCTCGGTTCCCCATCACCGCGTGCTGATCATCGGCTCGGGCCCCGCCGGTTTGACCGCCGCCATCTACACCGCCCGTGCCAACCTCGCTCCCCTCGTCATCGAGGGCGAACCGTCATCGACCACCGACCAGCCCGGAGGTCAGTTGATGCTCACCACCGAGGTCGAGAACTTCCCCGGTTTCCCCGAGGGGATCATGGGCCCGGAGCTGATGGGTCGCTTCCGCGAACAGGCCGGTCGTTTCGGTGCCACCTACATCACTGAAAAAGTTGCCCGCATTGATTTTTCGGCCAAGCCGCTGCGTGTGTGGACCCACGACAAGGAGTTCACCGCCGATTCGGTCATCGTCGCCACGGGTGCGCAGTCTCTGATGCTCGGCCTGCCGCGCGAAACCGATCTCGTCGGTCACGGCGTGTCGACATGTGCCACGTGTGATGGCTTCTTTTTCCGAGGAAAGGAAATCGCAGTCGTTGGTGGTGGCGACAGCGCCGTCGAAGAAGCGGTGTTCCTCACCAAGTTCGCGTCAAAGGTGACGATGATCCACCGTCGCGACGAACTGCGCGCATCGAAGATCATGCGCGACCGCGCACATGCAAACGAAAAGATCGACTTCAAGTGGAACAGCCAGGTCGTCG
>JBBANY010000012.1:17285-45411 GCA_040401695.1 Ilumatobacteraceae bacterium | reverse complement strand
GCAGCGTCGTGTAGGCGGTGCCGAGTTCGCGTGAGCGACAGGCGAGCATGAAACTCCACACCGCGGGCAGCAGCGACCCGTAGTAACCGGCGAAGTTCGCCGGGATCGCATCGGTGGAGATGCGGTCGAGGCCGCACGGGATGACGAGTGCCGGCACGTCCTGGAGGACGTTGGCGAGGTGGTCGGAGGACTCCATGATTCCGCTGGCGTCGGTGCGGCCGACCTTGTCGACCATTTTCTTCTGGTAGTCGATGTAGGGCTGGTACGCCTTGCGGTAGATGTCGGCGAGGCCCTCTTTCATCTTCGGGTCGTCGATGACGAGCCAACGCCATTTTTGGATGTTCTGGCCGGCCGGGGCCTGGGTGGCCAGGCGAATGCAGTCGAGAATCAGGTCGCGGGGGACCGGTCGGGTGAGATCGAGGCGCTTGCGGACGGCCCGGGTGGTGGAGAGCAGGTGATCTACCTGGCTCAAATCAAAGTTGAAGCCCATGGGTTCCTACACTAACGGTCAGTCTTCCCCAGCCAGCCGTCCCGAGCCTGTGAGGTTTCCCCATGAGTGCAGCCGAGTCCCCCCGCAAGCAGTGGAGCGACGCGTTCACGTCGTCGAAGACGCGCGAGGCCGACTTCACCACGATGTCGGGCATCCCGCTCGCGCCCGTCTACGGCCCCGATGACGCCGAACACCCCGGCGTGTACCCGTACACCCGCGGACCATACGCATCGATGTACCGGTCGAAGCTGTGGACCATGCGCATGTTCGCCGGCTTCGGTACGGCCGAAGACACGAACTGGCGCTTCAAGGAAATCGTGAAGTCGGGTGGTGACGGTCTTTCGACGGCGTTCGACATGCCGACACTTCTCGGCCTCGACTCCGACGACCCGATGTCGGAAGGCGAAGTCGGTCGTTGTGGCGTCGCCGTCGACACGTTGTCGGACATGGAAGACCTCTACGCGGGGATCGACCTCGGTGAAATCACCACATCGATGACGATCAACTCGCCGGCCGCCGTCATCTTCGCGATGTTTATCGCGCAGGCCGAAAAGGCCGGTGTGCACCGCAGCCGTCTGGGTGGCACCTTGCAGAACGACATCCTGAAGGAGTACCAGGCGCAGAAGGAGTTCGTCTTCCCGCCACGTCAGAGCATGCGGCTCGTGCGCGACACGATCGCTTTCACCGCGGCCGAGATGCCGAAGTGGCACTCGATCTCGATCTCGGGATACCACATCCGCGAGGCAGGTGCGACGGCCGCCGAGGAACTCGCCTTCACGGTGGCGAACGGGTTCGCATACGTCGAACTCGCACTGCAGGCCGGGTTGCCCATCGACTCTTTTGCTCCGCGTCTTTCGTTCTTCTTCAATGCGCACATCGACTTCTTCGAGGAAATCGCCAAGTACCGCGCGGCACGTCGCATCTGGGCGCGCTGGCTGAAAGAACGTTACGGCGCCAAGCTTGACCGGTCGATGCAGTTGCGTTTCCACACGCAGACCGCGGGGGTCTCGTTGACGGCACAGCAGCCCGAAATCAACATTGCCCGTACCGCAATCGAGGCGTTGGCCGGAGTTCTCGGCGGAACGCAGAGTCTGCACACGAACTCGATGGACGAGGCACTCGCACTCCCCACCGAAAAGGCGGCACGCATCGCGCTGCGCACCCAGCAGATCATCGCCTACGAAACCAACGTTGCCCACGTGGCCGACCCGCTTGGTGGCTCGTGGTACGTGGAGGAACTCACCGATGAGATGGAGCGTCGTGCGGAGGAGATCTTCGCCTACCTCGACGAACTCGGCGGCGGGTCGATCCTCGAAGGCTGCATTCGCGGCATCGAGGAGAACTGGTTCCAGGGTCGCATCGCCGACTCGGCCTACGAACTCGAGCGGGCCTTCAACCAGGGTCGCCGCATCATCGTGGGCGTCAACAAGTTCACCGAGGGCAACGAAGAGGACAACATCGAGATCCTGCAGATCACGAACGAGGACGAGGCCCGCCAGTTGAAGCGCCTCGACGTCGTGAAGGGCAAGCGCAACCAGGCCGCAGTCGATGCCGTACTGGCGAAGTTGGCCAAGGAAGCCGCCGATCCCGAGATCAACCTCATGCCGACGCTCATCGAGGCCGTCGGCCAGTACGCCACGCTCGGCGAGATCATGAACACGATGGCCGACGTCTTTGGGCGTCACGTCGAGGTGCCCACGATCTAGGGGCACATCACACGATTGGGGGAATCGTGCACAATATCAACGAAATGCCTGCGCGTCTCATTGCCTTTCTTGCAAAGGCCGAGCCGGGGTGGAAGAACGTCAAGGTCGACTCGTACGAGGTGATGACCGGTGGTTACAGCCGGATTCTCCACCGTGCGGAAATCTCGCACGCTGCCGGTCGTAAAACGCTCGTGCTGCGTGGCGATCCACCCAAGGATCGGCAGCTGATCGAGACGAGCCGCCAGCAGGAGTACGAACTCTTGCGCGTCGTCGCCGACCACGGAGTGCGCACGCCCCACGCTCTTCATTTCGACGCAACCGGAGCGGATCTCGGCACCATCGCAATCATCCTGGAGTATTCGAAGTGCACGTCGTTTGTGCCGTGGTTCAATGCCGGCGGTTCACTCGACGGTTTGCACTTGCGCCTCGCAGAAGCGATCGCCTCGTACCAATCGGTACCTCTCGACAAGTTGCCCGCCAGCATGGAGCGCCCCGCGAGTTGGGACGCCTACATGACCAAGCGCATCGATGCGTGGCGGCAGGCAAGCCACAACCACGTCGAGTCACTTCCGATATTCCACTACGTGGCCGAATGGCTGGATGCGCACCGTCCGCCCGAGGCGCCGCTCGTTCTGCGCCACGGCGACTTCCAGAGCTCGAACGTCATGATCTCGGCCGACGGGCAGTTCGAGATGATCGACTGGGAACTGGCCGGCATCGGTGACCCTCGCGAGGACATGGGCTACTTCAAGGCCGTCGCACAGGCGATGCCCCCCGACCTGCTCGACGACACGCGCATCGAGGAGTTCTGCGCCCGCTACCGCGAACTGACGGGAATGAACGAACTGCAGGTCAATCCCGCAACCGTCGCCTATTTCCTCATTCTCGGCGTCGTCGGCACGGTGGAGCAGTTGATGCAGGGCGGTGCGAAGTGGGCAACGGGGGAGAACCACCTGTTCAACTCGGTCTTCAACATGTCGTCGGTGATCTTCGGCCAGAGCATGTGGCTCGCCGCCGCGTCCCAGTTGTCGGAACCGATGAAGCAAATCGCCGCTGCGGCGAGAGGGGGCAAGTGATGTTTTCCAAGCCGACCACCGAACAACTCCTCGCCGGCATCGCCGAGCAACTCCGCACGACGGTGATGGCGGAGATCCAAACCGAACCCACGAAGATTCTCCTGCAGCAGATCGACCAGATTCTGATGGGGTGCTCGCGCCGTGCGGCACACGAAATTGCCTTCGTCCACGAAGAAGCACAACGCGTCGCCGCGCTCACCGGCAAGGACATGGGTGCACCGGCCAGCCTGCACCTCGACGACGTCGTCGCCTGGTACCACCGCATCAGCGTCGCTCTTTCCGACGAAGTCGAAGCGGCCTTTGCCTCGGGCGATCAATCGCGAATCGACGCTGCTCGCGCGGCGCTCGATGCTCGCTCCGCGGTCGAGATGCAGATTCTCGGTGCCCTCGACCTTGTCGGTCGGGGTTGAGGTTGGTCGGGGTTGAGGTTGGTCGGGGAGTGACGCAAGTCGAGACACCCACCGGCTGGGCACGTGTCGACGACGCGTTCGAGCGCGAGTTCAGCTTTCCATCGTTCGCGCGGGCTGCGGAGTTCGTGGCGCGTGTCGGTCGAGTCGCCGACGACATCGACCACCATCCCGAGGTATCGCTTCGATACCCCGGCATCGTCACGGTGCACACGACGTCGCACGATGCAGCGGGCGTCACCGCGCGCGATGTGCGACTGGCCACGTTGGTCGATGAACTCGCCGTGTCGATGACACGGCAGACGCCCGACTAGCGCCCGAGGGGCGTGCCGTTGCCGCGGTCGGCATCGCCCTGGCGGAACTTCGCCGAGTCGATGGCCATGTGCGTCGTGATCGTCTCGGCGCGGGTCTGCTCGTGGACGCAGATGCGGGCCTTGATGCGCCACTCGCCGGCGCGGCGTTCGTAGGTGTCGAGGTACCGACCCCACCAGGTCTCGGCGATCTCGCGCCCGTCCTCTTCGCGGAACACGTAGGTCACGGTGTAGATCTCGCCGTGGCCCGTACCTGCCGCTTCGTCGACCTCGATGGCATGGTTCATGACGCAGTGCATCGTCGACGTGAACCGGCGGTGTGTCGTCACGACGCGGTCGCAGAAGTCCATCGCGTTGCCGACGAAAACCCCGTGATCGTCGGTTGCGTCGGGCCAATAGGCCGACTTCATCAGGTCACCGTCGAGCCGGTCGACACCACGTGCGTAACGCGCCGCGACCTGCCTGATCTGGTCGTGCGCCGAGAGTTCCGTCACCTTTTGCGTCGCCATCGTGCCCCCGTTCGATTGCTGTCTGCAGTGTAAATCGTCGGGTTAGCGTGACACCCATGGAAGAGTCGGTGCGCAGAGTGTGGGCGGCTCTCGATCGCGAGGCGGCCAGGCTTTCCGGGATCACGATCTCAGATCTCTTCGCTGCCGAACCCGACCGGGTCGACCGGATGGTCGTCGACGTCGCCGACCTGCGGGTCGACTTTTCGCGCCAGCGCCTCGACGGTGCGGCGCTCACGGTGCTGCTCGCCCTCGCAGAGGCATCCGAGCTCACCGACAAGCGCGCGGCGATGTTCGCCGGCGAACCGATCAATTCGACCGAACAACGCGCGGTACTGCACACCGCTCTGCGTGCTCCGGTCGGCTCGCGGATCGAGGTCGGTGGGGTGGATGTCGTTGCCGACGTGCACCGCACGCTCGAACGAATGGCGAAGCTCGTCGACGAAATCAGTGCGTCGGGTGTCCGCACGGTGGTGAACATCGGCATCGGTGGCAGCGACCTCGGACCCGCGATGGCGGCGCTCGCTCTCGCACCCTTCGCAACAACGGGCGTGGAGGTGCGTTTCGTGTCGAACGTCGACCCCGCCGACCTCGCGGCGTGTCTCGCGGATCTCGACCCCCGCACCACGGCAATCGTGGTCTCGTCGAAGACGTTCACCACCCAAGAGACGATGGCGAACGCACGGAGCGCGGTCAACTGGCTCTCAGCAGGATTGGGTCTCGACGTCGAGGCGACGGTCGCGGCGCGGGTGTACGCGGTGTCGTCGAACGTCGCCGCGGCCGGCGCCTTCGGTGTTCCCGCCGAGCGTGTGCTGCCGATGTGGGACTGGGTCGGCGGGCGCTTCTCGCTCGCATCGGCGATCGGATTTTCCCTCATGTGTTCGATCGGTGCCGACAACTTCCGCGTGATGCTCGCTGGCATGCACGCCGTCGACGTGCACTTCGTCGACGCACCACTCGAACGCAATGCGCCTGCATTGATGGGCCTCGTCGGCATCCTCAACCGCAACGGCTTCGGCTACGGATCGCGGGCGGTCATTCCGTACCTGCAACAACTCGGCCGGTTCCCCGCCTACCTCCAGCAGCTGGAGATGGAGAGCAACGGCAAGCGATCCGACATCGACGGTCACGCAGTCGAACGCCACACGTCGCCCGTGGTGTGGGGTGAACCCGGGACGAACGGCCAGCACGCGTTCTTCCAGTTGTTGCACCAGGGAACCGATGTGATTCCGGTCGACTTCATCGGCGCACGCAGGTCCACCGCTATGGGCCTCGCCGACGACGACGTCGCCTCGCAACACGAGAAGTTGGTGGCGAACCTCTTTGCTCAGGCTGCGGCTCTTGCCTTCGGTGCCCCGGCGGCGACCGACAATCCGAACGCGGCGGGCGAGCACAGGGCCTTCCCAGGCAACAGACCGTCAACCACGATCCTGATGGACGCGCTCACGCCTGCGACCCTCGGTCAGTTGATCGCTCTCTATGAACATGCGACGTTCGCCCAGGGTGTCGTGTGGGGCGTCAACAGCTTCGACCAATGGGGCGTGGAACTCGGCAAGGTCCTTGCCAATTCCGTCCTCGCCCACATGGCAGACCCTGCCGCACCAACCACGCTCGACCCCGCGACGCGCGCCGCCGTCGAGTGGTTCAACGCCTAGCGCGCCACCACCATCTTCACGTCGTTCCAGGTGGCGGACATGCCCGCGCCTGTCGTGATGCCGGCGTCGACGGTGATGTTCTGGCCGGTGATGTAGCTGCCACCGTCGCTCCAGAGGAACATGACCGTCTCGGCGATGTCGCTGGCATGCGGAGCGCGCTTGAGCGGTGACATTGTGGCCATGCGCTCGGCGGCCTTCTCGATCGCGTCGGGGTCACCGGTGATCACGTGTGCGGTCATGCCGGTCGGAATCGACCCGGGTGCGATGGAGTTCGAGCGAATGCGGTGTCCGGCGAGCTCGGATGCCGCGCTGCGTGCGAGTCCGATGACACCGGCCTTTGCCATTGCGTACGCATGAGGTCCGAGACCACCCATCACGCCGGCAACCGACGCGGTGCCGACGATGCATCCACCGTTGCCGGCGGCGATCATGACGCGCGCCGCGTGCTTGTAGGTGGCGAAGACGCCGCGCACGAGCACGGCCATCGTCTTGTCGAAGTCCTCGAGCGGAGTCGAGGCGATGGGGCCGGAGATGCCCACGATGCCGGCGTTCGCGAAGCAGCCGTCGAGGCGACCCCACTTGGCGATTGCTGCGTCGGCAGCAGCGGCAACGTCGGCTTCGTTGGTGACGTCGCACTTCACGAAGATCGCCTTGTCGCCGAGCGACTTGGCGACTGCCTCGCCGCGCTCGACGCCATAGTCGGCGATGACGACCTTGCCGCCCTCGGCAACCGCGAGTCGCGCGGTCTCCTCACCCAGTCCGCTTGCACCTCCGGTGACGAGCGCAACCTTTCCTTCGAAACGACCAGCCATGTTTTCCCCCTTCGTCGGCGTGTTCGCGCCAACTGTAGTGTCGGGTCACCACTTGGCCGAATTGACGGGCTGAATCGAGGGGAAGGGGACGCGATGTCGAAGCCGCCGTACGGGGTCGGAGCCGGCCGCATCAAGGGAACGGGCTCACGGCAGACGATCATCGCCTACTTCTCGATGCGCGGGGTCAGTTTCGAAGAGCGCTGCTCGGCCGCTGCTGCGGCGGGGTTCGACGGCATCGGTTACAACGGTGCCGAGTACCTGAAATTGCGCTCGGAGGGATGGACCGACGACCGCTTCCGTTCGGTGCTCGACAAGTACGGCGTGCGGATCCTCGAGCTCGAGGCGCTGCGACTGCTCGACGATGACGCATCGCGCGACTTCGAACACATCGCCCGTACGTTCGGCGCCGAGCGTGTGCAGGTGATCGCCCCGTTTTCGGGCAACGTCGACATCGACCTGAACGTGGCGGGAAAGTGGATCGGTGATCTGGCGCGTCGCACCGAGGACGCCGACGTGCACTACGCGATCGAGTTCCTGCCGCCAACGCGCATTCCCGACATCGCGACTGCGCAGAAGGTGTGTGCCATCGCGGGACACCCGAACGTGGGTCTGTGCGTCGACACCTGGCACGTGTACCGCGGCGGCGGTGCTGCGTCGTTGGCCGATCTCGACTTTGCTCGGGTGAAGAATGTGCAGGTCGACGACGGCACGATGAAGCCCGTCGACCCCGACTACATCCCCGACTGCATCCACAACCGCGAATTGCTGGGCGATGGCGAGTTCCCGCTGGTCGACTTCTTCCGTTCGACCCCGCCGAACGCCCCGATCTCGGTCGAGATCATCGACGACGACCTCGACCTGATTCCGGCAGCCGAACGGGCCGAACGCATGGCCCGTGCCCTTGAGCGCACGCTCGCGAAAGTCTGACCCCGGACGGTTCGGGGTTCCAGACTTGCCGAAATCCGGGTCTGATGGGGGAGAATGAGGGCATGGGTATCCAGCCGCCGCAGATCGGACCAAAGAGTCCGGAAGAAGCAGACATCAAGGGGATCAACCCCTTCCGCGACTCGGTCATGCACCAATGCCCGCACATGTACTTCCGGCGCATGCAGCAGGAGACTCCGCTCTACGACGTCGAGGGAACCGACGTTCACATCGTGACGCGCCACGAGTTGATCGTGCCGATCGTTCGCGACATCGAAACCTTCTCCAACCAGTTCGGTAGTGCCGGTGAGCCCGCCAAGGGCGAGGTCATGCAGAAGATCAAGGAGATCTATGCGACCGGTTGGCCGCCCGTTCCGACGATGCTCACGATGGACCCGCCGTGGCACACGCGTTACCGAAACACCGTTGCTGCCTACTTCACACCGCGAAAGATCGCGGAACTGCGTCCGGTCATCGAGCAATACGTCGACTCGTTGCTCGACAAGATTCTCGAGAACCCGAACCGGACCGTCGAGTGGGTCGCCGAGTTCGCGGTTCCGCTGCCGGTCATCGCGATCGCGACGATTCTCGGTGTGTCTCCCGACAACATGGCCGACTTCAAGCGCTGGAGCGACGACAACATATCGACCATCGGTTCCTCGGTGACCGACGAGCGCCGCATCTCGGCAACGCAGGGCATCGTCGAGATGCAGCACTACTTCGCCGAACGCCTCGAGGCGCGTCGCAACAACCCGCAGGGTGACTTCCTGTCCGACCTCGTCAACAGCGAGGTCGACGACGGCGAGGGCGGCAAGCGCACATTGCACATGTCCGAGATGCTGTCGATCATCGCGCAGTTGCTCGTGGCGGGCAACGAAACGACCACCAACACGATCGCCGAAGGCATGCTGTACTTCGGCCAGGACATGTCGGTGTGGGACAAGGTCCGCGCCGACCGCTCGCTCATCGGGCCTGCCGTCGAGGAAATGTTGCGCCTCGCGTCTCCGTCGGGCGGCATGTTCCGCGTTGTCACGAAGGACGGCGTCGAGATCGACGGCTGCCCCGTGAACAAGGGCGAGCGCGTCATGGTCATGTATTCGGCTGCCAACCGCGACCCGAAGGTGTGGGGCGACGATCCCGACCGATTCGACCCGACCCGTCCGAACCTGAAAGAGCACCTCGCCTTCGGCAAGGGAATCCATTTCTGTATTGGTGCGCCGCTCGCGCGACTCGAACTGCAGATTGCCTTCGAGAAACTCGCCGACCGCGTTGCCTCGTGGGAGTTCGCGGAGACGAACGATTTCCATTACCACCCGTCGTTCATGCTGCGGGGACTCCAGAAACTCGACCTTCGCCTGACGCTCGCCTGAGCACCGGCCGTAGACTCGAGCCATATGGCAGGTGAACGGGTACTCGTTGCCAAGGTGGGCCTCGACGGCCACGACCGCGGCGTCAAGGTGGTTGCGCGCATCCTCCGCGACGCAGGTTTCGAGGTCATCTACACGGGTCTCTTCCAGACGCCGGAAAAGGTGGCGGCCGCGGCCGTCGACGAAGACGTCGATGCCGTCGGACTGTCGATGTTGTCGGGCGCACACATGACTCTCGCGCCGAAGGTCGTCGACAAGCTGCGCGAACGCGGCGTCGACGTGCCGGTGATCGTCGGGGGCATCATTCCCGACCAGGACGCCCCGAAGTTGAAGGCTGCGGGTGTGGCAGGGGTTCTCAGTCCTGGATCGACTGCCGACCAGGTTGTTGCGCTGGTCCGCGAGATCATCGATGCTGCAAAAGCGGGTACCCCGGGCGTGGCAAAGTAGCCCCGTGGCGGCCAAGAAAGCAGCGAAGAAACCGGTGACGAAGAAACCGGTGACGAAGAAACCGGCGAAAAAGTCAGCGGTGAAGAAAGCCGTGCCGAAGAAGAAGTCCGCCAAGAAGGCGCCGGCAAAGAAGACGGCAGCAAATAAACCGGCAGCAAAGAAACCGGCAAAGAAAGCCGACAAGCCGATGGACCAGGCCGAGCGCTTGTTGAACCTCCTTGCGCTGTTGACGCACGACAGCAACTACCGCACGCTCGAAGACATCCACTTCGCGACGAACATGTACGGCGACCGCTCACTCTTCGAACGCGACAAGGCGATTCTGCGCGACATGGGCGTTCCGATCGACTCCAAGGTGCTCGGTGGCAGTCAGGCCGGAGTTTCGAGTTACCGCATCGACCGTCGTGAAATGGAGCTTGCGAACATCAACTTCTCCGATGCCGAACGTCGTGCGTTGCAGTTGGCCCTTGCCGCTGTGCACGTCGACTCCGCCTGGGCGGAACGTGCTCGGATGAAACTGAATCTCACCGAAGCGCAGATGCCGACCGTCGCTCAGGTCAATCTTCCCGTCAACAGCGAATTGTTGCCGAAGCTTGCCGATGCGGCGGCAAAGACCGTGCGCGTTGAATTCGAGTACGCAGGAGGCACGCGCCGGTCGCTGCATCCTTACGGCCTCCTCAGTCGCGGCGGCTATTGGTACGTCGTTGGCCACGACCTTGACCGCAAGGCGATCCGCAGTTTCCGCGTCGATCGCATCGCAGGCGACGTGAAGTCGACCACCGACACGTTCGAACGTCCCGCCAACTTCGACGTCGAGGCGGCGGTGGCAACCGATGCCGAGATGCTCGGCGATGCCAGCGGATCGGTTGCCCGTGTTCTCATCAGTGAAAAGTTGAGGCCGAGCGTCGTGCGCGACTTCGGTGAGGATTGTGTGGTCGAAAAGCGTGAAGACGCGGTCGTCGTCGCGGTTCCGTGCGCGAACCGCTCGGCTTTCCGTTCGTGGGTGCTGGGTCTCGTCGCCGGAGCCGAGGTGCTGTCGCCACCCGAGGTGCGCCAGGACGTGATCGATTGGCTCGACAAGATGGCGGGTGTGCGATGAAGCGCCGCAAGTCCTCTGACCGCGTGCAGGGCCTGCTCGTCATGCTGCCGTGGCTCTTCGAGCGCAAGTCTGCGTCGATCGACGAGATGGCCGAGACTTTCGGTCTCGACAGGGAGACTCTGCTGAGCGACCTGAACCTGTCGACGTTCTGTGGAACACCCCCGTACACACCCGACGAATTGGTCGAGATCTTCATCGAAGACGACGAGGTCTGGATTCGCGAGCCGCGAATCTTCACCCGGCCGTTGCGACTCACCGTCGAAGAGGCGTTCACCCTGAAGGCGGTGGGCGAGGCGGCTCTCGTGGTGATGGGTGCCGGGACGTCGTCGGCTCTCGCCTCGGCACTGGCAAAGTTGCCCGACCTCGCGGATGAAGCACCCGTCGTCGTGCGCCAGCCGAGCGACCCGAAGCTCGCCGAGCTCGAAGATTGTGCGGCGTCGCGCGAGATCGTGAAGATCGACTATTTCTCGCCCGTCACCGAGAAGAAGACCGAACGCGACATCGTGCCGATGCGCCTGTGGGTCGACGGCGAGCACTGGTATTGCGACTCGCTCGATTTTCTGTCGGGTGAGCACCGACTTTTCCGGCTCGATCGCATGACTGCGATGACCCGTACCGGTCGCCACGTCGATGCCAGCGCACTGCCTGCGATTCCGGACGAACCGGGCTTCAACTGGTCGGCCGACTCCGAGGTCGTGACACTTCACCTGAAGGCCGGAGCGCACTGGGTGGCCGAACGGTACCCCACGCTCGGCGTGAAGAAACTTGCCGGTGGTGCAGTGGAAGTGAAACTGCACGTCGCCAACGAGGCGTGGCTCGGTCGTCTGCTCGTTCGGGCGGGCAACGACGCCAAGGTCGTGGCGCCGTCGAAGTACGAGACGCTTGCCGCACGCACGGCGCGCCAAATTCGCGCGCGCTACGCCTGAGCCGTCTCAGGCCGCTTTTTGGCCGATGATTCTGCGGAGGTCGCCGACGGTGTTGGCGCCGTGGTTCTTGATGAGGATCGACAGCAATTGCGCGGTGGCAGTGGCGTCGCAGAGCGCATCGTGGGCGTTGTCGAGAGGGATTCCGTATCTCTCGCACAGGGTGGCGAGGCGGTGCGACTCGGCGCGCTTCGGGTCGAGCTTTCGTGACAGTTCGAGCGTGCACACCGGGCTGTCGACCTCGAGCGCAATCGAGTGACGCTGAGATTCTGATGTGATGAAGCCGTAGTCGAACTTGGCGTTGTGCGCCACGAGCACGCGTCGTTTGGCGAGCCGGCGCAACCGTCGCAGGGCGCGTCGCGTGGACAGACCACGGTTCACGTCGTCGTTGGTGATGCCGTGGATCTCGTGTGCCGGTGGATGGGGCGTGTCCCAGGGGAGTTGGCCGTTGCCGGGACGCACGTAGGTGGAGAATCGTCGTTTGATGCGCCCGTCGGCATCGGTGATGACCGCACCAACCTGCAGGATGACGTCGTTTGCGGTGGAAAGGCCGGTGGTTTCGACGTCGACGACGAGAAACTCGACATTGTCGAGCGGACGCGCGTCGGCGTCTGCTGATGGTCTTTGTCGCATGAAAGGCACGTTAGGCAAGCGGTGTGACGATGGTGGGCGAGACGGGGCGCGTCAGCCCGCCATGGCCTTTTGGAACGTGGGCAGATCGAAGTAGTCGCGCCACAGGGAAATCTTCCCGTTCGTGATCTCGAATACGCCCGCGAGCGGCAGTTCGATCCAGCGTTCACCCATCTTGAATCGATCGATGCGTTCGTTCAGCACGACACCTGATGTCATGTCACCGGATGCCGCCTGGCGCACGATCACCCAGTCGATTTCACTGCAACCGGCCGTGAACGGCACGAGGATTTGCTTCACGGCCTCGGGGCCGAAAACCTTCGACATCGGCACGTTGTCGTACTCGCAGTCATCGGTCATGAGTGCGCAAGCCGAGTCGAGATCCTTTGCCTCGATGTGCTTGATGAAAGTGCGGACGAGTTCGTCTGGCGTCATGCCAGCAATTGTGGCTTCTGGCTACGCACTGCGCGGCATCCGCGCCCGGATGCCGTATTTACGCGCTGCGCGGCATCCGGGCCCGGATGCCGATCGGAGCGGCGACGGTGAAGCCCGCGAGGTGGCGGTCCTCTTCGCTTTCGCCGGCCCAGAATCCGTACTCGTGGTTCTGGCGGGCGAACTCACGACAGGGAGCCATAACGGGGCACTGCGCGCACAACTGGCGGGCACGCGCTTCTCGTCGTGCACGTGCTTGGGGGCGCTCGGCCTTCGGGGGGAAGAACAAGGCCGTGCGCCCCTTGCACATCGCGAAGTCGGTCCAGTGGCTGGCCGACGTCGCAGAGGTCATGCTGGCGGTGTTGGGGGACTCGAGGAGTGTCATTTGCATTCCTTCTCAGTTCGTATTCCGACAGTGACTAGCGAGGGTGGCGGTGGGCCAGGGAGGGGGCGGCCCAACCGCTCTCTTTTAATACTAAATGAGTCGGATCAGAATGTCAAGGATTTAGTGCTAAAGATTCCAGTCCCAGTAACACAAGGGTTTCGGGGTCTACAGGAGCTCGGCTGCAAGGCTGGCGACTTCGCTGCGCTCGCAGGCGGCCAGCGTCACGTGACCGAAGCACTCTTGGCCGCCGAAGGCCTGGATGAGGACCGCCAGGGCATTGTTCGACTCGCCCATGTAGGGGGCGTCGATCTGGCTGGTGTCACCGGTGAAGACGACCTTCGTCCCCTCGCCGACGCGGGTGAGGATGGTCTTCAGAGTGGTCGGTTCGAGGTTCTGTGCCTCGTCGACGACGACGAACTGGCGCTGCAGCGACCGGCCGCGCAGGAACGTCACCGACTCGAGCGACAGCTGCCCGCGCGCGATGAGGTCATCGATGAGGCGTCGGGCATCGCGGCTCGAACGTTGGTCGGTCAGCGCGACGATCGAGTCGTGGATCGCCGACATCCACGGGTCGAGCTTTTCGTCGAGGCCGCCCGGAAGGAATCCAACCTCTGCGCGACCCACGGGAACGAGCGGTCGGTAGACGGCAAGACGCTCGTAGAGCCGACGCTCGACGACCTGTTCGAGGCCGGCAGCAATCGCCATCACGGTCTTGCCAGTGCCGGCGCGACCGTCGAGGGCGAGCACGGTCACCTCGGGGTCGAGTAGTAGTTCGAGTGCAAAGCGCTGCTCTTTGCTGCGGCCGCGCAGGCCCCACGCCTCGGCAGGGTTGTTCGGCAGCAGCACCCATTCGTCGAGTCGGCGACGGGCGAGTGCAGAGTGCGAACCATCGCGCAGAACCGCGAACGAATTCTCGGGTTGGTGTTCACCGTGCTCGACCGCATCGGCGGGGATGGCACCCGCGGCGTAGAGATCGTCGATCACCTGGTACGGCGCCGCGAGCGACACCCAACCCATCGGCCGTGTCGAGGCGGACCGCCCCGCGGGCTGGTGTTCGTCGGCCTCGATACCCAGGTGGGCGGCCTTGATGCGCAGGGCCGCATCGTTGGAAATCAGGCGGGTACGGCCGTTTCGGGCTTGGCCGAGGGCTGCGCCGATGATCCGGTTGTCGGGGATTTCGGGGTCGAGACCGTGCTCGACGAGGAGGTGCCGTTGAATACCGTTCACTTCGATGTGAACGCTCCCGCCCTCGGCGCCGGGGTGAACCTCGAGCGGTGTGTCGAGCACGCCACCTGCGCGTCGACGCAGATCTTCGAGAGTGCGCAACGCTGTGCGCGCTGCACGACCAACGTCGTCGAGTCGTGTTTTCAGACCGTCGAGTTCTTCGACAACGGTGAGTGGCACGACGACTTCGCTTCCGGGAAACGAAGTGAGACTCGACGGGTCACCGATGAGAACCGATGTGTCGAGGACGACGCGCGTGCGTTGTCTCGTTGTTCTTTCTTCTTCGAGGGGGGATGAATTGAAACCGGCCATGTGGCGCGTCTCAGTCATCGCCACCCCTTTCTGACAGAGCGAGTGTCCGACGCAACGTGCGTAGTGTTGCCGATCGCGACCCGCGAATGGTGGACGGTTGCCGATCGCCGGGACCCGCCCCTTCACCGGAATTTCGACTTCCGAGGGTCCTCTCCACGGATTTTTTTCGGAAATTTTTTGGACGCCCTTTTTTGCTCGCTCGCGACGGGAAATTTCCGGTCGTTCGTGGTGCCACGCGACGCGTCGAAGTAGCAACGGTCGCACACGTGGAAGCGTCGTTGAATCACCGCGCCGCACGTCGATGATCGGTTCGGCAATCAACCGCAAACCCTTGCAAAACAAGGGTTTCCTGAATTCCGTCGGTGGTGTGTTCTCGCCTTCGGGTCGTCGTGTCCGGCTCGACGGCGGTGCCGTGACGAGCGCGCACGCACATCGTGATGCATGGCAGCGTTCCCAATTTTTGGGATGCGCCGAACGACGTTTCCGACGCGTGCCGACGCGCCCCGAACCGCGGAAATGCTTGTAATCACCGTTTCCACGTATTCAGATATGTGTTGCACAACGCTCCGATTCCGAGGAGGAAGTAACAACATGACCAAGGCAGAGCTCATCGATGCGGTGTCACAGAAAGCGAATGTCTCGAAGGCAGACGCCGAACGGACGGTCGCAGCGTTCTTTGATGTGGTCATCGAGATCACCAAGAGCGGTGACAAGGTTGCGTGGCCGGGCTTTGGCTCGTTCAGCACCACGAAGCGCAAGGCACGTACTGGTCGCAACCCGCAAACGGGTGCAGCAGTGACGGTCCCGGCTTCGACCGCGATGAAGTTCTCCGCGAGCTCAACGCTCAAGGCAGAGTTGAATCCAAACCGTAAGTAAACAAAAAAGAGAGAGGAAATACAGTGGCAGCAGCAAAGAAGGCCCGTAAGAAGGCCGCACCGAAGAAGGCAGCAAAGAAGGCAGCTCCTAAGAAGGCCGCCAAGAAGGCAGCCCCGAAGAAGGCAGCGAAGAAGGCCGCCAAGAAGGCAGCCCCTAAGCGCAAGAAGGCAGCAAAGAAGGCCGCCAAGAAGGCAGCTCCGAAGAAGGCCGCGAAGAAGGCCGCTCCGAAGCGCAAGAAGGCTGCAAAGAAGTAATAAAACCCAAGCGATAAAGCTTCGGTTCGGAGTGTTGAGACTGGGGGGCGAAAGCCCCCCAGTCGTCATTTACGGGCACGATCATTTAGGGTCGCGCCATGGCGAATCCACCCGGAAGCGACGCCGTCGAGCGCGTACTTTCAGACCTGGCGGCCGAGCACGACGATCTTGCCTCGCTCGTCGCCGACATCGACGAGGCCGCCTGGCGCACCATGACGCCGGCCGAGGGCTGGGACGTTGCCGACTCCATCTCTCACCTGTGGTTCTTCGACATTCGTGCCGCACTGGCAATTCGTGACCACGAGGGTTTTGCCCGCGACACCGCCGAGATGATGGCGAACTTCGCCAAGGGTGGCGACCCGTCTGTTGCGCACGGTCGCGCGGTCAGCGGGGCGCAACTTCTCGCCGACTGGCGAGCCGACAGTGCAGCCCTCGTTGCCGCCGGGCGTGCCGCCGACGCATCGGTGCGCGTGCCGTGGTACGGCCCGTCGATGAGCCTTGCGTCATTCCTCACGGCGCGATTGATGGAGACGTGGGCCCACGGTGTCGATGTGGCCGACGCACTCGGCAAAGCCGTCGTCACATCGGCGCGCCTCAAGCACGTGTGCCACATCGGGTTTCTCGCGCGACCCAACAGTTACCGTGCGCGCAACCTTCCCGTGCCCGATGCCGACATTGCGGTGCGCCTTGTTGCTCCCGACGGGTCGACGTGGACGTGGGGCAACGACGATGCGCCCGAATCGATCACCGGTACTGCCCTCGACTTTGCGCTGCTGGTCACGCAGCGTCGACACGTCGACGACACCGCGCTCGTCGCATCCGGTGCATTGGCCCGCGAGTGGACCACGATCGCCCAGGCATTCGCGGGTCCCGCGGGTCCCGGCCGCCAACCGCGCTAGAGATCGCGCATGAGGTGAAACACCTCGGCGGCGGCAAAGCCGTGGGGTGAACCGAGCAACCCGAGACGCGTGCGCATGCGTTCGCGGAATGCGGCAAGGGCGGTCTCGTCGGTCGCCTTCATCGTCGACTCGAACTGGCTTGCGTGCGCCTCGAGGGCATGGAGTTTCGTCTCGAGCGTCGTCGACACGTCCTCGACGTGGTTCGGCGTGTCGGCCTCCCACAGCATCAGCGCCGACGGGCGGTGATGGGCGAGGGGCTGGCCCGTCTGCAAATCGGTGACGTCGAAGTGATGGCGGAAGAAATGCGGGTCGCGTGCCGCCACGATCGAGTCGGTCAGCAGGAAGCCGGCGGCCCGATGGTCGGGGTGAAGGCGGTATCGCTTCCACGGGTCGTGGCCGAGGACGACGTCGGGCTGCACGATGCGGATCAGGCGGCTGAGCGCATCGCGCAGGGCGTGGGTGTTCTCCAGTTCGCCGTCGATGGCGCCGAGGAATGTCACGCTCCCGGTGGCGCCGATACGCCGCGCTGCTTCGCGCTGTTCGGCTTGTCGAGCGGCCACGAGAGCCGCCGTATCGGCGTTCACGTCCCACGTGCCCTTCGAGCCGTCGGTGAGCACCGCGTAGTGCACGACGCAACCCGCGGCCGCCCACTTGGCGAGCGTGCCACCGCAGCCGAATTCGATGTCGTCGGGGTGCGCACCGACCGCGAGAGCGCGGGCGGGGACACCGTGGTTGGTGCCGAACGTCGACGGGTCGACGACATTCAGCGCGGGCTGGCCGGGCTCGTTGGCAGCCATGGAAACACCTCCCGTACTCGTTCATCGTTCAGGTCTTCGGGGTTGTCGAGGTCGAGTGACCATTCGTCGGACAATGCGATGCGCGGCGCAAAGCCGCGACGCATCGCCTCGTCGACATGCAGACGGAAACTGCCGGGGCCGTAGTGAAACGTGAATGCCGCGTTCGTCGGCAGCGACAACAGATTTGTCCCGTCGTGTGCGGCGTCGGGCACGATGACGATGCTGTCCTCGTCGATGAACGGGTGCACGTCGCAGGCGAGGGGTACGTCGCTGTGCGCGACGACGGCGTTCGCAAATCCCTGCTCACGCGCCCAGGCGACACCGTCGGCGACGGCACCATTGAGACCCGTGGTCGACTGGGAGATGCACGCCACCGACCGTGAGTGTGCCCACTCGCGCACGTCGGTCGCGGTGTCGTGCGCCCCGTCGGTGACGACAACGACAGCGAGACCTGCCGCCGCAGCGACAACCCGCTCGGCACATTCGCGGGACAGGCGTTCACGGGCGGCTGCATCGAGCACGGGGGACAGGCGACCCTTGCCGCTGCCGAAGGACTTGAGCGGCATGACGAGCGCCGCCGACGAAACCACGGCGGAAGCCTACGAGGGCGGCGGGTAATACGCTGTGCCAATGCCGATTCGCGTGGGAGTGGTGGGCGCCGGATCGTGGGGCACCACGGTCGCGTCGATGGCGGCCCTGAACACCCCCACGATGCTGTGGGCGCGCAACGCGGAAACGGCGGCAACGATCAACTCCACGCACCGCAACCCGACGTATCTGGGTGACCGTCAACTACCCGGTGAGTTGCGCGCGTCGAGCGACCTGGCAGAAGTGGTGCGTGATGCCGACGTCGTGGTGATGGCCGTGCCGTCGCACGGCTTCCGTGAGGTGATGCACGACGCGGCGCCCCTCGTGCGTCCGTGGGTGCCCATCGTCAGCCTCACGAAGGGACTCGAGCGTGACTCCGGCAAGCGGATGACCGAGGTCGTCGCCGACGAACTGCCGGGACACCCCGCGGCGGTGCTGACGGGGCCGAATCTTGCCAAGGAAATCATGGACGGCCAACCGGCGGCATCGGTCGTCGCGATCGACGACGACGTGATTGCACGCGAACTGCAGCGCATCTTTTCCAACCCGCGTCTTCTCATCTACACGAACCCCGACGTCGTGGGTTGCGAAGTCGGTGGCGTCGTGAAGAACGTGATCGCCATCGCGGCGGGCATGGCGGCGGGCATGGGTTTCGGTGACAACACGCGAGCCACGATCATCACGCGAGGCCTCGCCGAAATGGCCCGCCTCGGCGCGGTACTCGGCGGCCAGCCGCTCACGTTCGCGGGTCTTGCCGGGATGGGTGACCTCATTGCCACGTGCTCGTCGCAGCAGAGCCGCAACACCCAGGTGGGTCAGGCCCTCGGTCGGGGTGAGAAGATCGACGACGTGCTGGCCACGATGAAGATGGTTGCCGAAGGAGTCAAGAGCGCGCATACCGTGCGCACCCTCGCCGACCACCACGGCATCGACATGCCGATCTGCGAGCAAGTCGCCGAGGTGTGTCACAACGGCGTGGCGGCCCGCGATGCACTCGCCAACCTCATGGCCCGTGGCGGAAGGTCGGAGCTTGAATAGCGACACCAAAACAACGTCGGAGTTGGAATGATTCACGTCGGCATCCGTGGTGGCAAGCACCACGCCTCGGTCGACGACGTCGGTCGCATCGAACTGACGAATGGAACGCCGGTGCTCGAGTGGCACGTCGCCGACGAGAAGCGCTGGCATTCGGCGAGTGACCCCGCCGAGGGCCTGCGGCAGTCGGTTCTTGCGGGCGCACCCGTGGTCGAGACGCGCATGCGTGTGCAGGGCGGCGACGTGGTTCAGCGGGTATGGGCCGTCGCCGACCACGGCGGGCTCGTCGTGGTCGAGTTCGAGAACGACTCGCCCGCATCGGTTGCCGTCGCACTGACGCGGGGTGACGTGATCACGTCGCGGCCGGTGCCGAACCAGCCCATTCCCGGCATCGAACTTCCCGTGGGCAGTATCGCCTTGCCGTTGGCTCACCGTTCGACGGTGCGTGTTGCGCTTCCCTTCGGCGACGACACGGGCCCGCTCGACCTGACGGCATTGCCGTCGGCCGTGCAGGTGTCGCGTGGTTGGTTGCAGGCCGTCGAGGTGGCATCGCGCCTTGTCTGCGCCGATGCGCCGATCGCGACCGCATTCGACGAACTGAACGCCGCGCGCAGTGAACTGCTGGTCTGTGGCATCCCGAACCCGAATGACGACCCGCTCGGTGCGCTGCTCGGCGGCATCGAGCTCGTGCGGTTGGGTGAGAACCCCTACATCTGGATCGACGAACTCGTTCCGCTCGCCGAGCGATGCCTTGCGAATGCGCACGACCATCCGCGTTTCATGCTCGCCCAGGCCGTTGCGGGCCTGCAGTTCGTTCTTGCCAAGGCCGGTGAACCGCGTGCCGTTCGTGACGTCGCGAAAGCCTGGTCGAAGGTCAAGGGTGCGGGCTCGTCCGGTTGGTCGGCGCGCACGCCTGCGATCGTGATCGCAAACGTCGAGCAGTCGCTTCTCGCGGTGCAACCCGACAACACCGGCGTGCTCTTGCCACGTGGCGTTCCCGACGAATGGAAGGGCATCAACTTCGAGGCGCACGGTCTGTGCGGACCCAACGGTGTGCGCGTCGGGTTCGCTGTGCGTTGGCACGGAGAGAACGCGGCGGTGCTGTGGGAGTCGACGTCGCCCGATGTGCGTCTGGTCAGCGGAGTCGATGCGACGTGGTCGAACGCCGGCACCGCCGGTGGTGAGGCCCTGTGGCTCGTTTCGTAGGATTCCGCCCATGAATGCGCCGCTGCGACTCACCGAATGGACGTCGTGCGGTGGATGCGCCGCGAAGTGGGGGGCATCGCTGCTGTCGGAACTGGTGTCTGAACTGCCCGGCTCGTTCGACAAGTCGCTGCTCGTCGGGCTTGCACCTTTCGACGATGCGGCCGTCTACAAGGTCACCGACGACGTCGCGCTCGTCAGCACCACCGACTTCTTTCCGCCCCTCGTCGACGATCCCGACGACTTCGGTGCGATCGCCGCGGCGAATGCCTGCAGTGACGTGTTCGCGATGGGGGCCAACGTCGTGATGGCCATCAACGTTGCGGCGTTCCCCGAGCACTTTCCGCGCGAGGCGATCACCGCCATCTTCGCCGCGGCCAGCAAGGTCGTCTCCGAAGCGGGCGGCTCGATCGCCGGTGGCCACACAATTCGCAACCCCGAACCGATCTTCGGTCTCGCGGTGCAGGGTGTGGTCCATCCCGACAAGGTCTGGCGCAAGGGCGGCGCGCGTCCGGGCGACGTCGTGATGATGTCGAAGCCGATCGGCACGGCGCTGGCGCTCGCCGGCGGTTGTTCGACCGACAAACGGGCGGCGATCAACGGTATGCGTGTGCTGAACCGGCGCGCGGCGGATCAGTTGCGTGAACTCGGTGACGACGTCCATGCGGTCACCGATGTCACCGGCTACGGCCTTGCCGGCCATGGGTGGGAAGTCGCCGAACGCGGAGGTGTGCGCCTGCACATCGAAACGTCGCGCATCGTCGCTTACCCGGGTGCGGCCAAAGCCGCCGCCGAGGGACTGCGCACCGGGGGTGATCCGCGCAACCGCGCCTACGTCGAAGGGCGCGCGGTCATCAACGCCCCCGATTCTCTCGCCGCACTTTGTTTCGACCCGCAGACCTCGGGCGGGCTGCTTGCGGCGGTGCCCGCCGCGCGCGAGGCGCAGCTCACATCGCAGGGATGGTGGCGGGCGGGCTTCGTCGAGGCCGGCGCGCCCGGAATCGTGCTCGAGGCGTGAAGCCCGCACCAACGCTCGAAATCGAACAGCAACTCCGCGCCGATGGCGCACGTGTCGTCGCGGGTGTCGACGAAGTCGGCAAAGGGTCTTGGGCCGGACCGCTCGTGGTGTGTGCCGCGGTGGTGCGCACCGACGTCGCAGTCGACGAACTCGTGGCGCGTGATTCGAAGGCACTGTCGGAAAAGAGGCGCGAGACGATCTTCGAAACCGTCAACGCGCAATGCGCACACTGGGCGCTCGGTGTGGTGAGTGCGAACGAATGTGATCGCCTCGGAATGAGCAATGCGCAGCGCCTCGCCACGAAGCGGGCGGTCATGGGCCTCGGCGTCGAAGTCGACGCAGTGGTCGCCGACGGCAAGTGGGACTTCGTGTCACCTCTGGTGTCGCGGGTCGTCATGCGGGTCAAGGCCGACGCGGTGTCCGCCTCGGTCGCCGCCGCTTCGGTGCTCGCCAAGGTGTCGCGCGATCGCATGATGCGTGAACTCGCAGTCGAATATCCGCACTGGAACTTCGCCGGCAACAAGGGCTATCCGTGTCCGAAGCACCGCGACGGTCTGCGTACGCATGGCGCGTCGGCGGTTCACCGCGTGTCGTGGGCCTTCATGGACAATCTCGGCCTGGCGACATCGGAAACGCTTTTCGAACCGAACTAGCCCCGGGGTGCGGCTGAGTCAACGCACCGTCAGGTTCACCGTCACGGAGCCGGTTTTGTTGTTCTGGCGACCGGTGATGACGACTTTGAACACGCCTTTCTTGCGTACGACACCGACGAGTTTGGTCGTACGGACATCGAAGCGAATGCCATTCGGCGCGCCGCGAACGGTCGTGCTCTCGATCCCGCTGAGTGCCGCCACCGTGACGCTGCACGGCTTCAACACGACACATCTGGCGTTCAGATTCGTCGTGTAGGGGCTTGCGTTCTCGGATGTTGCAACGTTGCCTGGACGAGCCGGTGAAGTGTTCGCGGTCGTGTTCGCCGGAGCCGACGTGCCCGGTCGAACATTGCTCGGAGTGGGCGTCGACTTTGCCGTTGCTGGCGGAGAGGTGGTGGCCGAAATCCCCGGGCTAATCGATTGCGGATTGTTCTCGAGCGCTGTCGGTGGCGCGAGGCTCTGCGTGTTCGAAGTCGCCTGCGGCGCAAGAGTCGACGTGGTTGGAGTCAACGAAGGAGAGGTGACGCCGACGGGGGAGATGGTGGTGGTGGCAGGTTGGGTCGTGGCCACGGGTGACGCGATCGAACCTGCAATCGACTTCGTGACGTAACCATTCGAGTTGTAGGCGGTCAGGCTGCCGTAGAAGGAACTTGCGTTCGGCCACGTTCCGCCGAATGATCCCGACGATGTGTTCACCGCGAGCTGCCATCGGTTGTACGAGCGATCCCAGGCTTCGATCGAGCCCAAGTACCCGGTTGCGACTCCACCGCTCGATGTGAGCTGCGAGACGGTCGGCGCGCCGACTGTGGGTGAATCAAAGTTGATGGAGAAGCCCACCGCGCGGTTGGCTGATCGGGGTGCACCGAAGATCGACACCGTGCCTGCATTGGTCGACGCAGCGCCGCCGAGGTCGGGATCGGCGCGCGGTGCCCCGACGACTGCGACCCCGCCGTCGATGTCGACGCTGTGGCCGAACGCGTCGTTGTTCGAGGGATTCGTCGGTTGCAGCGTGCGGGACAGTGCCCACGCCGCATCCCGAAGTTCATAGGTGAATGCCGCGCCGGGGCAACAGGTTTCTCCGAGGCCGCGCGGCGCACCGACGATCAACTCCGAGCCATCGTCGCTGAGTCCGACCGCCGCACCGAATGCGGGCGTGCCCGTTGCCGCGAGATCGGGATTGTCGAGTCGAACGGGGCACGACCAGGTCGACCCGGCGCGCTCGCACACGTAGGCCGCCCCGAGGTCACTACCCGGTGCACCGACGATCATTCGTGCGCCGGCGAGTTCGATGTCTGATCCGAATCGTTCACCCGCTGCACCGTCGAGTCGCTGGGCGAGTGACCAGGTGGCCCCCGATCGCGCGTACACGAAGACCGAACCTTTGCCACCGAAGGTTTCGTCGGCACCGACGACCAGCGTGTCGTCGTCGAGGTCGATCGCGACGCCGAACGACCCGTTGGTGGCGACACCCCCGGGACCAACGGTCGTAGCGTTCGCGCCTGCATCGGTCAACGACATGATGGCAACGACCGGGCTTGGTGTCGTGTAGAGGCCGATTGCCGGTGCCGACGCTGCGACGTACGACGTCGACATGGCAACGGCCCGTCCCCAGTCGCTTTCCGATGGGATGTACTGGCCGGTGGGGCGAGCCGAGTAGATGAGCCCCGTGTTCATTGGTGCGCCGCCGATGCTGATGGCACCGTTACGCCAACCGAACAAGGCACTGCGCGTGTCGGCCGACGAGGCGACGATGTTCAGATTGTCGATGGCCATGTCGCGGCCGAACCGCCAGTCGCTTCCCGAGAGAACGGCCGTCGGACTCGACCACTCGTCGGCAAACGTGCTCGAGTACACCGAACCCAGGGACACGTTCGCGACGCCGGGCGCAGAGGCAAAGATCATTCCGCGTTGAATCGCCACGCGCGTGCCGAAGGCGGCACCGTCGGATCTCGTCGGCAGCGTCACGGAGAGCTCTTTGTCGGGCAGTGTGGTCGCTAGGGCGAGTGGCGGCGGCTCCGGTGCCGGCCCCAGAATCGGTGCGCCGGCGGACGCGTTCTTCACGCCGGCACGCGGTTCGGAGTCCGCCGAGCAGGCAGCAACGACGATCGTTCCGGCGGCCAGAATGAGGAGTCGGCGACCCCGAACGTTTTTCACGCGGTCAGCGTAGTGACGTGGCGCCATTGCGCCAGTCAGGGTGAGGTGATCGAACGACGCGACGTCGTTCGGCGTTACTTGGCGAGATCGCGGAAGGGTGACTTCGAGTCGATTCCCGGCTCTTTGGGAAGACCGAGCACGCGTTCACCGACGATGTTGCGCATGACTTCGTCGGAGCCACCTGCGATGCGCAGACCCGGTGTGCCGAGAATGAGCTGGTTCCAGGCGTAGGTTCCCCACTCGCCGGTATCGACGACGATCTTCGGTCCGAGGACCTCGGAGAGGAACGTGCACAGCCGCAACTGGTTGTCGGTGAGGGCCATCTTCGCTGTCGACATTTCCGGGCCGGGGGTCTGCCCCGCACGGATCTTTGCCATTGCACGCTGGTTGTTGTACGAAGCGACGCGGTAGCGCGTGTAGAGATCGGCGAGTTTGTCGCGCACGATCGGATCCTTGTCGAGGCCGTAGTGGCGCACCATCGCGTACACGCGGGTGAGGGGATCTGCGCCGCCACCGCCACCGCCGATTGCGGCACGTTCGTTCATGAGGGTGGTGAGCGCCACGTTCCAGCCGTTGTTCACGTCGCCGAGACGATGATCGTCACGCACACGCACTTCGGTGAAGAACACCTCGTTGAAACTGGCGCCGCCGGTCATCTGGCGCAGTGGACGAATTTCGACGCCGGGTGCCTTCATGTCGACGATGAATCCGGTGAGACCCTTGTGCTTGGGTTGGTCGGCATCCGTGCGGCAGATGATCTCGCCGATGTCGCTGTAATGCGCACCGGAGGTCCACACCTTCTGGCCGGTGATGATCCATTCCTCGCCGTCACGGATCGCCTTCGTCTGCAGCGACGCAAGATCGCTTCCGGCGCCGGGCTCCGAGAACAACTGACACCCGACGATGTCGGCGCGCCACATCTTCTTCAGGTACGCATCTTTCGCCGCGGCCGACGCGTGGGCGAGGATCGTCGGGGCGACCATGCCGAGACCGATCTGGAAGAAGCCCTGGTTCGGCACCTTGTACTCGGACTCGAGACGGTTGAAGATGCGCTCGTGGGCGGGAGTGAGGCCCGCGCCGCCGTATTCGGTTGGGCCGGTGATCCAGCCGAAACCGGCATCGAACTTCTTGCGGCGCCATGCCTTTGATTCCTCGAGCATCTCGAGTTCCTGCTGACGGGTGCGCTCTTCGAACACGTTCACCTTGTCGGAGCCTTCGCCCCAGACAAAGGTCTTCTCGGCCTCTTTGCGGTCGAGGTTGGCATCGAGAAACTTGGTCGCTGCCGCTGTGAACTCCTCAGGTGACATGTCGGGAGAGTACATTCTCGGGCATGGGTCAGCCAGTTGCGGTGCTCGAAGGTCCGGCAGGAAAGTTGGGAATGGTTCGCTTCGAGGCGAACCGCAGTTTCACCGGCATGGGCCACGAGCGATTCGCCTCGCTGGACCAGGCAAAGGGCTCGCGTCCGGCGGCCGTCGTTGCCCAGCGGATGTTTGCCACCGGCCAGGTGTCGGCGGTGCACGTGTACGGCAACGTCATCACGGTCGAGCTTGCCAAGGGTGCCGGAGCGCAGGGCCTCGAGCAGGTGGTGCGCGACCTGTACCAGTACTGGAAGCCGGGCATGGAGCCGCCGGCATTCGAGGATCTCGTTGCCGAAGAGGAAACCGCTGCCCCCGCCGCATCGGACGGCGGGGACGGACCGGCGCTCAGCGAGGCCGCCAAGCGCGTGCCGCCGCACCTTTTTGAGCGTTCACGGGCCGCCCGTGCCCGTTTGGGCAAATAATTTCGGCAACTCCGGGCAGCAGAAAACCCGAAGAAATCGGCATTTTCGTGCTCGCTCCGTCGCCCGGTGTGCGACGTGAGGTTCTACAGTTGGCACTCGCAAGTAGTACCGAAAAGAGTTTCCCCACCGAATTTCCCCTCCAAGTTTGCGTCAAGAAGGCACGTCATGAGCGAAGAACTCAGTTTGCAAGAAGCGGCTGACCTGCTTGACGTTCACTACATGACGGCATACCGCTACGTGCGGTTGGGCTTGCTGCAAGCGGCGAAGTCGGGTGGAACGTGGCGCGTGCGGCGCGAAGACCTCGAAGCGTTCCGTGACGGTGCGTCGTCGCGTGAACCGCTGAACCCGGAAGAGTCGAAGAAGAAGAGCGCGCCGTGGTCCGAGCGGCTCGAGTTGCGTCTCCTTGCCGGTGATGCCCGTGGTGCATGGGGCGTCGTCGAAGCCGCACTCGCTGCGGGTGCCGAACTCGACGAGATCTACACCGACGTCGTGAGTCCTGCGCTCGTCAGCATCGGCGACAAGTGGTCGCGCGGTGAACTGGAGATCTATCTCGAACACCGTGCGAGTGCGATCGTTGCCCGCATCATGGGCCGCCTCGGGCCGCGTTTTGCGCGTCGTGGTCGCACGCGCGGTGCGATTCTCGTCGGCGCCCCCGAGGGTGAGCGCCATTCGCTGCCGGTGTCGATGGTTGCCGACCTCATTCGTCAGAGTGGCTGGGAGGTCTACGACCTCGGTGCCGATCTGCCGGCTGATTCGTTCGCCGTTGCGGCACGCCACACGGTCGACCTCACCGCGATCTGCGTGAGCGTGACATCCGAGGGTGCGCTCACGAAGGCCGTCGATGCGATCAACGCCGTGCGCGAAGTCGTGCACCCGTCGGTACAGATCTACGTTGGAGGTCGGGCCGTCACCTCGGCCGAGCACGCCGAGACACTCGGCGCCGATGGTTGGGCATCGTCGGCGGGCGACCTTGTCGCGCTGATGAACGAACTGCCGTCGCGCACGCCGCTCGACAACAGCGCCGAGTATTTCGGCGACAACCGCAACGTCGGATGACGGCGTAGGCAACGTCGGATGACGGCTTAGGCAACTCGGCTGAGCCCGAACGCAAGCGAACATACGTTCGCTACAGTGACGGCGTGTCGTCACCCGCGTCGCTGAAGCAGATTCCTGCCAACGTTCTTTCGGCTGCCAACGTCACCACGCTGTCGCGCGCGGTTCTGAAGCGCGATCGTTCGGTTCCCGTTGCGGGTCGCATCGCCGATGCATTGCGTGCCGCTGGTCTTGCGGGTGGTCTGCCGCGCGGGTCGGTGTGTGCCGTCACCGGTGCGGCCCCGGTTGCCCTCACCGCGTTGTTGTTGGCCGAGGCCAATGCGTCGGGGGCGTGGGTCGCATGGTGTGCGGCAACGTCGCCCAACGTGCGCGCTCTTTTCGATGCGGGGTGGCAACTCGACCGGGTGGTGTGCGTCGACCCGCAACGTGACTGGGTGGCGTGCATGAACGCATGTGTGGGCGAATTCGAAATCGTCGTCACGCAGATTCCGTCGACCGTCGCACCGGCCGAGGTGCGGCGCATGTCGACGGCGGTGTCGCGGAGCAACGGCGTCGTCGTTGTCGTCGGCGGGGAACCGCAGCGGTCCGTGTCGGCCGACCTCGAGTTTCGTGTCGAAGGGTGCAACTGGACGGGTGTCGACGGTGGTCATCTGTCGGCACAGGACATGCGTGTGACCCTCGGTGGTCGTCGCATTCCCGACCCGCGCCCGTTCCGGGTCGTGTACGGACCGTCATGAGTCGCACCCGTGTTGCGGTCGTTGCGCTGTCTCGCAACGACGACCGCGAACTGCACCGTCTCGCCCAGGCACTCGATGCAGTGACACCGATGATCGAGATGGTCGACGAGTGTGCGTTGCTTCTGCCCATGCGCGGGCCCACCAGGTACTTCGGGGGTGAACGGTCCGTCGTCGACCGCATCGTTGCGGTGGCCGAATCGGTGGGTGTGGGTGACGTCCGCGTGGGGGTGGGGTCGAGTCGTCTCGCTGCGCGCGTTGCAGCCGACCGCGAGGGAGGGTCCATCGTTCCCGCGTCGCGGCACCACGACTTTCTCGCCGCTTTGCCGGTGTCGGTGCTGCAGGACCACGCACACGTCGACCCCGACGTCGTTTC
>JBBANY010000012.1:0-17275 GCA_040401695.1 Ilumatobacteraceae bacterium | reverse complement strand
CTCGGTCTCGGCACGCTCGGCGTGGTGGCGGGCGTCGAACGATCGATGCTGGCCGATCGATTCGGCCCCGACGGTGACGACATGCACGTTCTCGCAACGGGTGACGATCTGCATCCGGTGTGTGCCGAACCGTTGCCCACGCAGTGTTTCGTCGAGTCGCACCATAACGCGGCCCTCGACGACGCGGCGGCGGTGGTTTTCGCCGCATCGTTGCTTGTCGACGACATGGTCGGCCAGCTCGAGCCGCGCGGTTTGGTTGCCTGCCGCGTCATTGCCGAGTTCACGACCGAGCACGACGAGTCGTGTTCGCGTGTGTGGTACCACCCGCACGGTTTCACCGCTTCGATGCTCACCGAACGGTTGCGTTGGCAGGTCGAGAAATGGCTCGACGACGATCTCACTGCCGGAATCGCGCACGTGTCGATCGACGTGCAGGCCGTCGAGGCGCGTCGGGCCACGCAGTTGGGTTTGTGGGGGGAACACGGCGAGGCCGACCGTGCAGCGTGGGCCGCGGTTGCACGTCTCGTTGCGATCGCGGGCGATGGAGTGCGGGTTCCCGAATGGCGTGGGGGTCGCGACCCGATGAGCCAGTTCGCTCTCGTGCCCGCGGGTCGCGTCGAGATCCGCGACCCCACCGCGGCGCGCCAGCGCGTCACGCCGGGTGAAGTGCATCCGCGCACCTGGACGGGAGAGATCGCGGGCATCGTGCCCACCGTTCCCATTGATCCGCATCGCCAGGTCGACGTCGTCGACGACGGCGGCCAGCGTGTCGTCGTCACGGGACGCCACATGTTCTCCTCGCAGCCCGGATTCGTCGTCGACGGTGTGCGGCGTCACCGTGTCGTTGCGTGTTTCGGGCCGTGGCCCGTCGAAGAACGCTGGTGGGACGCGGCCCGCCGTCGGCGTGTTGCCCGGATGCAGTGTCTGGTCGACATCGACAACCGACACACGGCGTGGCTGTTGGTGTCGGAAAACAGGTCGTGGTGGTTGGTCGGGGCGTACGACTGAAATACTGACGACCATGTCGGCCGCTGCACTGCTCGAGATCGTGCGTGGCCACGTTGCCGTCGACGACCGCGAGCGCGAATCACTGCGTGTCTTTCGTGAGACGGTGGCGGGCCTCGACGACCCGTGCAACGAACATGCCGGTCCGGTGCACGTCACGGCCTCGGCATTGGTGGTGGCAACGCGCGGCACGGTGTTGCACCTGCACAAGCGGTTGAACATGTGGTTGCAGCCCGGGGGACACATCGAACACGGTGAAGACCCGCCGACCGCCGCACTGCGCGAAGCAACCGAAGAGACCGGTCTCGTCGTTGCGCACCCCGCTGCGGGACCACTGTTCTTCCATGTCGATGTGCATCCCGGCCCACGCGGACACACGCATCTCGACCTGCGTTATCTGCTGTTTGCCGACGGGTCCTGCGACCCGGCTCCGGGTGCGGGGGAGAGCCCTCATGTGCGGTGGTTCACGTGGAGCGAGGCCGCCGCAGTGGCCGATGCGGGGTTGGCGGGCGCGGTGACGCGGGCCCGGGAATTGGCCGGCGGCCCGGCCTGAAGCGAACATACGTTCGCTATCGTGGGGCCCCATGGGGGGCCCTGATCTTGCAACCGGCGACGTTCTCGGGTCGTACGGGTTCCATGCGCCGCATGTGTCGTGGACCGAACTCGAACGGCGCCTGTCCGATGCACCGCGGGCATCGCGGTCGGAGGCGCCGAACGGTGGTGGCGATGGTCCGGCCTTCGGAGCCAAGCGCGCGCCCTACGTTGCACCCGACAACCTGCGTTACACACCGGCTGCCACCGCGTATGCCGAACTGCATTGCCTGTCGCACTATTCGTTCCTCACCGGTGCGTCGTCCCCCGAGCACCTCGTGCACACCGCGGTTGCGCTCGGCTTGCACGCCGTGTCGATCACCGATCGCAACGGCTTCTACGGAGTCGTGCGTTTCGCCGAGGCGGCACGCGAGTTCGGCCTGCCCACCGTGTTCGGTGCGGAACTCGACCCGGTGGTCGGTGGTGGCATCGTGGTTCTCGCCCGCAACCCCATTGGTTATGCGCGTCTCGCGCAGGCTCTCACCACTGCGCAACTGGCCGGCTCGAAGGGAAACCCCGTGCACTCGTTGGGTGACCTTGCCGCGGGACGTGGCGATTGGTGGGTTCTCACCGGTGGTGTCGATGGCCCGGTTGCGCGGCAACTGATCGCCCACGGGCCAACCGCGGCCGAGCACGTGTTGCGTCAGATCACCGACGTGTTCGGTGTCGACCACGTGGCCGTCGAACTGGTGCACCATGGCGACCCACTCGACACCGCACGCAACGATGCGCTCGTGCGCATCGCCGACCGGGTGGGTGCGGTGTGCGTTGCCACCAACCACGTCCACTACGCATCGACGGCGCAGTTCCCGCTTGCCACCGCGATGGCGGCCATCCGTCGGCGCAGTTCGCTCGACGAAGTCGATCATTTGTTGCCGCATGCGGCCAGTGCGTTCATGCGTTCGGGGGCCGAACAGCAGCGAATGTTCGCGCGCTATCCGGGTGTCGTGGCGCGCAGTGCCGACATCGCCGCCGACTGCGCTTTCGATTTGTCACTCGTCGCACCGAAGCTGCCGCCCTTCCCGTGTCCGGGTGGAATGAGCGAGATCTCCTACCTGCGTCATCTCGTCATCCAGGGTGCGACACGCCGCTACGGATCGCCACCGACATCGGCCGACGACACGTTGTCCCTGCGTGCCCGTGCATGGTCGGTGGTGCGTCATGAACTCGATGTCATCGAGGCGCTGGGCTTTGCCGGTTACTTCCTCGTCGTGTGGGACATCGTCGAATTCTGCAACCGCAACGACATCTTCTGTCAGGGTCGCGGAAGTGCGGCGAACAGCGTCGTGTGTTACTCGCTCGGCATCACCAAGGCCGACGCGGTGGCACTGGGTCTTTTGTTCGAACGGTTCCTTTCCCCCGAACGTGACGGCCCACCCGACATCGACATCGACATCGAAAGTGGCCGCCGTGAGGAAGTGATCCAGTACGTGTACCAGCGCTACGGCCGCACACACGCGGCACAGGTTGCCAACGTCATCACCTACCGCACGCGTTCTGCCGTGCGCGACGCGGCAAAGGCGCTTGCCCGCGATGGAGTCGACCCCGACCGGCCACCCGACGACGTGGCGGCACTGGCGGCACAGTTGCTCGACCACCCACGCCACCTCGGCATCCACTCGGGGGGCATGGTCATCTGCGACCGGCCCGTCAGCCAGGTGTGTCCGGTCGAGTGGGCGACCATGCAGAACCGCAGCGTGCTGCAGTGGGACAAAGACGACTGCGCCGCGGCGGGCCTGGTGAAGTTCGACCTGCTTGGTCTTGGCATGTTGTCGGCGTTGCACAACGCCGTCAACTTCATCGCCCAACACCGCGGCGAGCCCCTCGACCTTGCCGGCTTGCCTCAGGAAGACGATGTGTACGCAATGCTGTGCCGTGCCGACACCGTGGGTGTCTTCCAGGTCGAGTCGCGCGCACAGATGGCCACGCTGCCGCGTCTCAAGCCGCGGCGTTTCTACGACCTCGTCGTCGAGGTGGCACTCATTCGTCCCGGGCCCATTCAGGGCGGGTCGGTGCATCCCTACATCCGTCGACGCAACGGCGAAGAGCCCGTCACGTACCTGCATCCGTTGCTCGAGAACTCGCTCGGCAAAACGCTCGGTGTGCCTCTGTTCCAAGAGCAGCTCATGCAGATGGCGATCGACGTTGCGGGTTTCACCGCCGCCGAGGCCGACCAGTTGCGTCAGGCCATGGGGTCGAAACGGTCACGGGCGCGGATGCAACGTTTGCGCGAGCGTCTGTACGGGGGCATGGCACAGCGCGGCATCACGGGAGAAACTGCCGACGTCATCTTCGACAAGATGCAGGCCTTCGCCAACTACGGATTTCCCGAAAGTCACTCGGTCAGCTTCGCGTATCTCGTGTACGCCTCGGCCTACATCAAGTTCCACGAGCCGGCGATCTTTTGCGCAGCGTTGTTGAACGCACAGCCGATGGGTTTCTGGTCGCCGCACTCGCTGACTCGCGACGCACGTCGTCACGGTGTCGTGGTGAACAAACCCTGCATCAACGCCTCGTCGGCGCTGGCCTCGCTCGAGGTCGATGCGTCGTCGACCAGTGGACTCGCCGTGCGGTTGGGGTTGTCGTCGGTGCGGGGCGTCGGTCGCGATCTCGCCGATGACATTGCGAATGGCATCGTCTTGCAGGGTCCGTACGCCGACATGGAAGACCTCGTGCGTCGCGTGCCGGCACTGAACGCCGCGCAACTCGAGTCGTTGGCCACGGCGGGTGCATTCGCCGCATTCGGCGCCGAACGGCGTGATGCGTTGTGGGCGGCCGGGGCAGTGGCGCAGTCGCGACCCGACCGATTGGTGGGCATCACCACCGGTGTGCGTTCACCCGTTCTGCCGGGCATGGCTCCCGTAGAAGAGGCGATCGCCGATCTGTGGGCCACGGGTATCGCCCCGAACGGGCACCCCACAATTTTTTTGCGCACCAAGTTGAGCGAACTCGGCGTGCACACCGCCACGGAATTGCCGTTGCTGCCCGCCGCCTCACGTGTTCTCGTGGCCGGTGTCGTCACGCACAGACAGCGACCCATGACGGCGGGTGGTGCCACGTTCATCAATCTCGAAGACGAGACGGGCCTCATCAACGTGGTGTGTTCAAAGGGATGTTGGGCACGGTTCCGTCTCGTCGCGCGCGATGCACCCGCCCTGCTCGTGCGTGGACGCATGCAAAACAGTGAAGGTGTGGTGAACATCGTCGCCGAACACCTCTCGGCGTTGGTGGTTCCCGCGGGTTTGGCCTCGCGTGACTTTCACTGACGACGCGTCAGGCGTGGGGTGTGCTGCGCTGCATGATCTGCCACGGCTCGGCAGGCGGGCCGTTCGTCGCCACTTCGTGCACCAGTTTGGGCAGGTGCAGGGGGGCAAAGAACGTCGTCTCGGGTTCGGCCAGCAGTTCATCGAGTGACCACCACCGCAGGTCGACCAAGTGTTCGGCGCGCAATTGCTCGGTCGTCAGCGCCGGCGAAGGTTCGAATCGGTCGGTGGGTACCAGGTACGCGTGGTCGCGTTGCCCGTCCCATCGGCCATCGACGAAGGGAATGATGTGCGTGCGGGTCCAGAGGTGCGGACCGATCGTGTCGGGAGTGAAGCCGACCTCTTCGCGCAGTTCGCGCAGCAAACCCTCGTCGTGCGACTCGCCCGGGTCGAGGCCGCCGCCGGGCAGCACCCACACAGACCGGAGAGGAAAGGCGAGGTGAGCGAGGAGAACGTGGGCCTCGTCATCGATGAGCAGGGCGCGCACCGCTTCGCGGATGCGCAGGCCCGTGAGATCGACCGACGACGGGGCGTTCGACATGCCGTCAGTCGAAGTCGGTGGTGGCGATGCGCTGGGCGTTGTACACCGGTGCCTTGGCGTCGATGCGGTACTTCATCGTTTCGGCGCCGGAGATGCCGTGCTCGGCGAACTTGTTGCGCATGTTGAAGTAGTTCTCGTGCAGGAAGTGCGCGGCAAGCGACGGTGCGTCGGTCCACAGTTCGTAGACCGTGATGGTGCCCGGCTCACAGGGGTCGGCCGAGAACACGTAGGCCTCGCAGCCGGGTTCCTGGTCGCGCGTGGCTTGCTGCAGTGGCTTTGAGTCCTCGAGCAGGGCTGCGCGCTTGGCGGGGTCGATGAAAATGCGTCCGGCGATGATGATCATGGTGTCTCCTTCGGTGTTCTTTTCTACTCGTTTGGTCGTTCGTTCAGGCCATCGTTGAATGCACGGTACGTCTCGTAGATGTCCTTGCACGCATCGCAGAGCGGCAACTGCTTGGGGTCGCGCGAGGGAATCCACACGTGGCCGCACAGTGCCTCGAGGGGCGTGCCGTAGATTCGGGCCTCGAGAACCTTGGCTGCGGCCGACTCGCCCGGCTCGGTTTTGACGATGTGCGCGACCGCGGGTTCCCCGGTTTCGAGGACGTGCTCGGTCTCGGGCTCGACACGCGCGGGGAGCGTCGTGAGGGGACCGGTCGCCATGCCGTCAGTCAACCACAGGTCCACTAACCTTGCGTCATGCCGCTCTACGAATACCGCTGTCCGTCGTGCGATGCCGCATTCGAAATGCGCCGCCCGATGAGCGAAGCATCGGCTCCGGCGCCGTGTGCCTGCGGTGCCGAGGCCAAGCGTCGTCTCTCGGTGTTCGCGTCGGTTGGCGGCGGCCCGGGAGCGAACCCGGCACCTGCGCCGACGATGCAGCGCGGATGCGGCGGCGGCTGCGCTTGTCACTGACGTCTCTCGTCGGCGGCCCATGATTCTCGTCGACGAGTGCCACTGGTGGTTTCGCGAGCGCAAGTGGTGTCACATGGTGAGTGACTCGTCGTACGACGAACTGCACGAGATGGCCGCGGCCCTGGGAATTCCGCGCAAGGGCTTCCAGGGTGATCATTACGACCTGCCCGAGGAGTACCGCGAGCGCGCCATCGCATTGGGCGCGACGCCCGTCGGCAGCAGGGAACTGTTGACGAGGTTGCGGGCCGCGGGTCTGCGCCTCATCCCAGCCCGGCGACGTGCCGAGGGCACCACACCGCCCCCTGACCTGCGTACCGGGCACCAGCCGTAGCAAAACCGCGCACGCACCAGTCGATGAGGACGATGCCGGCGCGGTCGCACACGTCGGCCATGGCGAACCATCGCTCGGCGTCGTCGGGCGATGCATGCGTGTCGGGTTCGACCGTCATCACGTAACAGCCCGCAGCGAGCGGATTGGCCGACGCAACCGAAACGACGTGGTGGCCGAGAGTGCGGCCGGCTGTGGTGGGGTCGTCACGCAGGCCGATGAATCCGTCACTCGAGTGCAGGCCGACACCGTGACGCGACGCATCCACCAAGAGCACGAGGTGCTGCGGACGAAACGGCCGCTGCACCGTGAGGGAAAAGACGCTGAGGGCCTGGGTGGTGGAGGCGATGGTGTCGAGAAAGGGACGTGGAACGTCGACGAGAGTGAGGCTCTGGGGGCTCATTGCGAGCAAGGTAATTGGGGGGTGCGACGCGTCAGAGAGTGGCGCGCGCGATGGCGAATGCAGCGATGGCGACGGCAATCGGTGTCGCGTAGTTCACCCACGCGGCATAGGTGCGACCGCGCGGCGGAATCAGAACGGCGCCGCACGCCGCGCCACCGATCAATCCGCCGATGTGGCCGCCGATCGAAATGCCCGGAATCGTCACGGTGATCAGCAGGTTGATGAGAAGCGTCATGCCGAGTCCCGTTTGGAACGGGTTGATGCCGCGTTGTCGCATGCCGACCACCGCGAGGCCCATCAATCCGAACACCGCGCCAGACGCACCACCTGACAGTGCCCAAGGTGAGGCAATGAGCGCACCCGTGCTGCCGGCGACGAGCGACGCCATGTACGCAAGCGCGTAGGGGGCGCGCCCAATTTCGCGTTCGAGCAACGAACCCAACTGCCAGAGAAGGAACATGTTCATTCCGATGTGGAACAGCCCGAAGTGCACGAAGCCGGCGGTGACGAGTCGGTACCACTCGTCGTTGTAGAGGAAGCCCTTGTAGAGCCCGAGGTTGATCGTGTTCTCCGACAGCTCGCCGCCACCGCCGAGGTTGATGCCGCCGACGTTGGTGAAGACGAACACGATGGCGTTGATCGCGATCAGCACCTTCGTGACGAGCAGCGGTTGCGCCGCGTTCCAGTACGTGACGCGAGTGCGTGCGGACGGCCGATCGCGGCGCACGCAGTCGAGACACTTTGACCCGACGTCGGCCTGAATCAGGCAGTCACCGCACGCGGGGCGACCACAGCGCGTGCAACTGCGACCGGTGGGGCGGTCGGGATGGCGCACGCAGTTCGGAACGGGTGGGGGAGGAAGGTTCATCAGGGGGCTTGTTCGGCGACCGCGCGATTGGCGAGGTACCACGCGACCGTTGATTCGAGACCCTTGCGGAAGTCCATCTGTGCGGTCCAACCGAGCGCGTGTTCGGCGTTCGTCGCATCCACCCGGCGACGCGGCTGGCCGTCGGGCTTGGTCGAGTCCCACACCAGATCACCCGTGAATCCGACGACCCGGGCGATCGTTTCGACGGTCTCGCGGATCGTGATCTCGCGGTTCGTGCCGAGGTTCAGCGGTTCGGGGGATTCGTGGACTTCGGCCGCAAGAACGATCGCCGCGGCGGCATCGTCGACGTAGAGATATTCGCGGCTCGCGGTTCCGGTGCCCCACACGTGCACCTTGTCCGCACCTGTCTCTTTTGCTTCGACGCACTTTTTGATGAGCGCCGGGATGACGTGCGAGACGTCGGGATGGAACTTGTCGCCGGGTCCGAACAGATTGGTGGGAATGAGGTAGGCGAACTTCTGGCCGTACTGAGCGGCGTTCACCTGCGCATGGACGAGCAGGGCCTTTTTCGCGATGCCGTACGGCGCGTTCGTCTCTTCGGGGTAGCCGTCCCAGAACGACGACTCGCGGAACGGCACCGGCGTGAACTTCGGGTACGAGCAGACCGTGCCGAGGCGAACGGTTTTTTCGATGGGTGCTGCACGGCATGCCTCGATCACGTGCGTGCCCATCATCAGGTTGTCGAGATACAGCGGAGCGGGAGCGGCCTGGTTGTAGCCGATGCCCCCGACGCGGGCCGCGAGGTGAATCACATGGCTTGGTGCGTGAGCGGCCAGCATTGCCTCGGCCCGGCCCGGTTGTGTCAGGTCGAAGTCGGCCTTGCGTGGTGCAGCCACGTCGGCGCCGCGTTCGCGCAGCAGTCGCACGACGACACGGCCGAGGAAACCGTTGCCGCCGGTGACGAGCACCCGGCGCGACTTCCAGAACTCGCTCATGGCCACTGATGGTAGGGCGTGTGCAGGCACAATGGGGGGGTGCGCGTCGCCATCACATTGGAACAGTGCTGGCACGACGTGCCCGGCGGTACGGGTGTGTACGGCGTGGAGCTGGCCCGCGAACTTGCCGCGCTGGCGGGTCTGGAAGTGATCGGTGTGGCGGGCCGCCACCGTTCTCCTGCGACGTCGGGTTTCGCGCCACCCGTCGATGTGCGGCCTCTGCCGTTGAGCGGGCCGTATCTCTACGAATCGTGGCTGCGGTTGGGTTGGCCGCGCGTCGAAGGTGCGGCGGGCATGGTCGACGTCGTCCATGCGACGAGCATCATCCCCGCCGCAACGGCGCTGCCGCTCGTTGTCACCGTGCACGACCTCGCCTTCCTGCACGATCCCTCGCACTTCACGAAGCGTGGCGTGTCGGTGTTCGTGCGCAGCATGGAACTGGTGAAGCGACGCGCGTCGCGTGTCGTGTGTGTGTCGCAGGCGACGCTCGACGATTGTCTCGCGCACGGGTTCGACGCCGAACGGCTGCGCTGCGTCGAAAACGGTGTACGCCCCGTCGCGGTCTCCGAATCGGCAGTCGCCGAAGTCATCGCGCGACACCGTCTGCCCGAGCGCTATCTCCTCTTCGTCGGAACGATCGAACCGCGCAAGAACCTCGCCCGGTTGATCGAGGCACATGCTCAGTTGGGTGACCGCATTCCCGACCTCGTCGTCGTGGGTGCGGCGGGATGGGGTGACGGACCCGAGATTCCTGTCGCGTCACGCGGACGGGTGCACACGCTGGGCTTCGTCCCGGTCGACGAACTTGCCGCCTTGTACTCCGGTGCGGTGGCGCTGTGTTACCCGTCGATCCGCGAGGGTTTCGGTCTGCCGATCCTCGAGGCGATGGCACAGGGCACGCCCGTGGTGACGAGTGCGAACGGTGCCACCGAGGAAGTTGCAGGAGGGGCGGCGGTGCTCGTCGACCCGCTCGACACCGCTTCGATCGCCGACGGAATCCTGCGCGTCATCGAACAGCGCGATGCGTTGTCCGCACGGGCCCGCGACCGTGCCGTGCAATTGTCGTGGAAGCGCAGCGCACAACTCACACGCGAGGTGTATGCCGAAGCGATCGCCGACGGCCCGCGAATGAACAAGGGCAAGCGATGAACCCGCGTGTCGCAGTGAACCTGTTGTGGTGCCAGCCCGGCCGGGTCGGTGGCAGTGAGCAGTACCTGGCCCGCCAACTCGCGGGACTTGCGCTCACCGGTGACGTGGGTTTCGACCTCGACATCTACGCGCCGCACGGTTACGTCGCCGCACATCCGGAGCTTTCCACCTGGTGCACCCATGAGACGGCATCGAACGGTGCGAACCGTGCGGCTCGCATCGTTCGTGAGAGCACGTGGCTCGCGCGGCGCACCCGGGGTGTCGCCGTTTCCCACCACGGCGGCGGCACCGTGCCGTTCCGCACGAACGGCCGCACGTTGCTGACGGTGCACGACGTGCAGTACCTCACCTACCCGCAGTACTTCTCGCGCGCGCGACTCGCGTACCTCTCGTACATGATGCCGAGATCGTTGCGTCGTGCCGACGCGGTCGCGGTGCCGTCGGCGTACGTGCGCGAGACGCTGGTCGACCGCTTCGGTCTCGACCCCGCGACGGTGCACGTCGTGGTGCATGGCATCGAATCGGTCGACACGTCGTCGCTCGACGTGTCCGCCGCGCGCAACAGATTCGGCGTCGCGGGGTTCCCGTATTTCATCTACCCGGCGATCACCCACCCCCACAAGAACCACTCATTCCTCGTCGACATGCTTTCCGGGCCGTGGCGTGCGAGTGGGGTGCATCTGTTGTTCATCGGTGGCGAGGGACGCGGCCATGCCGCGTTGCTGGCACGCATCGCGTCGAGTGGTGTCGCCGACCGGGTCCATTTCACCGGACACGTCGGCCCCGCGGATCGCGACGCGCTTGTTGCCGGAGCCGACGCGGTCGTGTTCCCCAGCGAGTACGAGGGATTCGGCGCACCGGTGGCCGAGGCGATGGCGCTCGGGGTTCCGGTCGTCGCGTCCGATCGCGCCAGCCTCCCCGGGGTCGTCGGTGACGGTGGAATCGTTCTGCCACTCGGAACAGAGGCGTGGGCCACGGTTCCCGAGCGCATCGTCGCCGACCGAGGTGCCCTCGTGTCGGCCGGCCATGAACGCGCGAAGAGCTTCACTCTCGCTGCATCGGGTCGCGATCTGCGCGACGTGTACGAACGGTTGGTGCGTTGATGCCGCGCGAAGCCCGTCCCGTCGTCGTGTTGTGTCCGCACTTCGCCCCCGACACCGCTCCGACGGGTGTCGTGATGACACGAATCGTCGAGGAACTCGTGCGACTCGGCCACCGCGTGCACGTCGTTACTTCGTTGCCCTGGTACCGGCAGCACCGTGTCGAAGAAGGTTGGACCGGCGGTGTGTGGCGTACCGAAGCGACGCAGTGGGGTTCGATCGTTCGTGTCAGTCCGTTTGCGGGCACCGACAAAGCCAACATCCCGCGTCGCGCCTTGGGTTTTGCCGCCTTCAGCGTGCTCATCGGCCTGCGCGGACTGTTCGTTGGTGGCGTGCACCGTCGGGCCGCGGCCGTTGTTGCAATGTCGCCTCCGCTGACGCTTGGTCTCACGGGTTGGCTCGTCGCCAAGGTGCGCCGCGCGCCCTTGGTCTTCAACATCCAGGACGTGTTCCCCGATGCGGCGGTCAGCACCGGCAAGTTGTCGAACCGTCGTGTGATCGCGCTCGCCGAATGGCTCGAACGCGTGAGTTACCGACGCTCCGATGCGGTCGTGGTGTTGTCCGACGACCTGCGCAGGAACGTCGCAGGCAAACTGTCGCCGAAGCACGCGGGCAAGGCGGTCGTCATTCCGAATTTCGTCGACTCCGAGCGCATCGCGCCGGGCGGAACCGACACGGCGTACCGGCGTGAACACACCCCCGGTGCCGAACGTGTCGTCATGTACGCGGGCAACGTCGGGTTCTCGCAGTCGCTCGACCTCGTCATCGCAGCGGCCGAGCGCATGCCCGACGTTGCATTCGTCGTGAACGGTGAAGGTTCGTCACGTGTCGAACTGCAGCAGCGTGCCGCCGGACTCGCGAATGTGGTATTCGTCGATTATCAACCCGCCGACAGGTTGGCCGAGGTGCTGGCGAGTGCCGACGTGCACGTGGTGCCGTTGCGGCGGGGTCTCGGCAACGTCAGCGTGCCGTCGAAGGCCTATTCGATCATGGCGGCGGCGCGACCGATCCTGGCGTCGATCGACGCCGACAGTGAAGTTGCCCGCATGATCGGCGCAGCACGCTGCGGTGCGGTGGTTGCGCCCGACGACGCCGATGCGTTCGTCGCCGCGCTTGCGTCACTTCTCGACCAACCCACCGAACGTGCCGCGATGGGCGAGCGTGGCCGGCAATGGGTCGTGGAACACGCGTCCCCCGCGGCGGTGGGCGAGGCGTACGCGGCCCTGATCGAGCGGCTCGGGAACCGCTGAATCGGCCGATTCGGGGCCGCGAGCAGGTAGCCTCGCAGTCTCGTGGGTAAAGCATCGTCGGCCAAGAGAGTCGCCCGACTGGCCAGCAAGGGCAAAGGCAAGAAAATCCGCTTTCAGGGCGGGACACTCTTCCCGACGATCATCGTCGTCGTTCTCCTCGTCGGACTCGGCCTCGTCGCCTATGCGCGGTCGGGTACCTCGTCGGCCACCGAACCACCGACCACCAACGACCACTGGCACGTTTCGTACGGCTTCTACGCTTGCGACAAGTACCTGCCGAACCTCGTCGGCAACAAGGAAGAACCCCTCGACGACGAGTACTTCAAGTACGGCGTGCACAGCCACGACGACGGTGTCGTCCACTGGCACCCGCAAGGACTCGCGACGGGCAAGCGCGCCAAGTTCGGGATCTTCCTCGACGTGTACGACGTCGAGGTGTCGAACTCGAAGTTGCAGTTCCCCGACGACCAAAACGGCGGCGCGAAGTACGAAGAGGGCGAAGAGAAGTGCAACGGCAAGGACGCCACGCTGAAGGCGTTCGTCTGGGACCGGTACGACAAGCCCGACGACAAGAAGATGTTGATTGCAGATTTCGATGACATTCGCCTGAAGAACGATGGCATGGTCATCGTTATCGCGTTCGTCGCCGACGACGCCGAAGTGCCGCCGCCGCCGACGGCTGCGAACCTGCAGGAACTCGGCGCGGTCGACTCCGGCGGTGCACCCACGACCACCGTCGCTGGTGAAACCACCACGACGGTTGCCGGTGCCACCACGGTGCCGGGTGAAACCACGACGACCGTGGCGGGGGAAACGACCACGACGGTCGCCGACGCCACCACGACGTCGGTCGTCACGACAACGACCCAGGGGTGACCCGGGCGTGGACGCCGTCATTCTCGTCGGCGGCTTCGGCACCCGACTCCGACCGCTGACGCTCAGCTTCCCCAAGCCGTTGTTGCCCGTCGGCAACGTGCCGATCGTTCAACGCATCCTCGTCGCGCTCGAACGTGCAGGGGTGACACGTGCCGTGCTGGCACTCGGATTCAAACCCGAGCCGTTCCTCGCCGCATTCCCAGACGGACGCTGTGGTGGGGTCGAACTCGTGTACGCGGTCGAACCCGAACCCCTCGACACCGCCGGCGCGATCGCATTCGCTGCCCGACATGCCGGCATTTCGTCGACCTTCGTCGTGGCGAATGGCGATGTTCTCACGGGCCTCGACATCGCGCGCGTCGTCGACTTCCACCGCGCATCGGGTGCCGAGGGCACTTTGCACCTCGTCCCCGTCGACGACCCGTCGCAGTTCGGTGTCGTCGAAACCGACGCAACGGGTCGCGTGTTGCGCTTCGTCGAGAAGCCCGCACCCGGCGAAACCACCAGTCGCAACGTGAACGCAGGCACCTACGTTCTCGAACCGTCGGTCATCGACCGCGTGCCAGTCGGTGGCAAGTTGTCGATCGAACGCGTGGTTTTCCCCGAGATGGTCGCCTCGGCGTCGTTGTATGCGATTCCCACCGACGACGCCTGGATCGACACGGGTCGGCCCGAAACCTTCCTCGCCGCGAACATGTCGGCGGTCGAGGCGGCGGGTTCGTCGATCATCGACCCGTCCGCGGTCATCGGCGCCGGTGCCGTCGTCGAACGCAGCGTCGTCGGCGCTCGGGCAGTCGTCGGCGAGGGGGCACGTATCGTCGGCTCGGTGATCTTCCCGTCCGCCACCGTCGGTGATGCCGCGGTCGTCGAGTCGGGTTTGGTGATGGGCCGAGTCGGGGCGGGTGCCGTCGCACGCGAGGTCGTGGTGGGCGAAGATGGTGTCATCGACGCCGGTGCCACAGTCGCAGGGGCAAAGATCCCCGCCCCCGAAGGTTCGTAGTGCGCGCCCTCGTCTGTGGTGGCGCAGGGTTCATCGGTTCGCATCTCGTCGATCGTCTGCTTGCCGACGGCCATGCGGTCGAAGTCGTCGACGACCTCAGCACCGGATCGTTTGCGAATCTCGGGCCGGCGCGCGCTGCCGGTGGCGAACTGAAGATCCACAACATCGACGTCACGGCTCCCGAGTTCCTCGACCTCGTGTCCTTGCGTCGGCCCGACGTCATCTTCCAGATGACCGCGTTGTCGCCCGCATCGGCACATGCGATCTCGTCGGTCAGCTCGGCGGCGCAGGTGGTGGCGGCACTCGAAGCCGCGCGCCTCTACGGCGCGAGCAAGGTCGTGGTGGGCCTGCCCGCGACGTTGTTGTACGGCGAGGTTGCCGTTCGCGACATTCCCGCCAAGGAAGGCAAGTTCGCCGATGCGGTGAATGTGCCGAACGTGATTGCGCGCGCGATTCTCGACCTTCTCGGTGTGTACCGCGAGGTTCACGCAGTCGAGTACACGGCGCTTGCCGTCTCGAACGTGTACGGCCCGCGGCAGCGAGCCGAGGATGGTGTCGTGTCGTCGTTCGCTGCCGCGCTCGCCGCGGGCGAGGCGCCGGAGATCTACGGCACGGGTCGCCAGACGCGCGACTTCATTCACGTCGACGACGTCGTCGACGCGTACGTGCGAGCCGCAACGAAGGGCGATGGGCTGCTCATCAACATCGGCACCGGCGCGCAGACGACGATCACGGCCCTGTGGCGGGCGATGAGTGGTGCGAGCGGGTTGCGACCTTCGACGGTGAAGGCGCGTCCCGGCGACATCTCGCGCTTCGCCATCTCACCCGTGAGGGCGCGCATTCATCTTGCGTGGGCACCCTTCACCGAACTGAACGACGGTCTCGCAGCGCTGCTCGGCGGCAGCTGACCGCGCCGACCGAGCCGGTCGAGTCGTTCAGCGAAACAGGTCTTCGATCGGCGGACGAACGATTTCGTCCATGCCCGCCTCGCGGAACCACGACGGGTCGGCACCGCGCACGATGCCCACCGGCACGCCGTTCGACTTGCCCATCACCAGTTCGGCGGCACTCGCCAGTTCGTCGGCGATTGCGACCTCGGTGACCTGCATCGTGCGACCGAGTGCGTCGGGTGTGCCGCGCAGGTCGAGCACCCCGGCGATACCCGCAACTCCGATGGCGACGTCGGTGAGTCCCTTGCGCCACGGCCGACCGAACGTGTCGCTCACGATCACGCCCACCTGCACGCCGAGCTTTGCCTTGACGATGTCGCGGATGCGGCGAGCCGAGCGGTCGCTGTCGATGGGAAGAAGAGCCGCCTGACCACGTTGCACGTTCGAGAGGTCGATGCCGCTGTTGGCGCACACGAAACCGTGCGTGGTTTCGGTGATGATGAGATCACCACGGCGACGCACGATGCGCACGGCCTCCGATTGGACGAGCGCCTTGTGGGACAGCGGGTCGTCAGGGTCGATCTCGACGAGACGACCTTCGGCCTTCGACACGATCTTCTGGGTGACAACGAGAACGTCGTAGTCCTGCAGCGGGCCGTTGGGCTCGGCGCGGCATGCATCCACGATGACGTCGCCCAACTGCATGCCGGGCACGATCTCGCCGATGCCCTCGACAGCCCATGCCGTCATCCTGTTCATGGGGTCATGCTGTCACGCCGACGGCGGCGAGACACGTGCGGGTGAGGGAAGCGGCCACTTCGGGGGTTTTCATGATGGTGTCGGCGACGACACAGCGCATGCCGGCGGCCTCGACCTGCGCTGCGAGTGCGGCATCGGCGGTGTCGATCACCAGGGTGCCCGCGATGGGGGCGTAGAGCCGTGCAACCCCGACGACGGTCGCCTCGTGGCCGAGTTCGGTGAGCATGCGATCAGCGGGCCCCTTCAGCGCCGCCCCGGCGACGATCGGTGACACCGCCACGACCGTGTCGCGGCGTGAGGAGAGCGCATCATCGAAGCCTGCGAGCGCGCGCATGGGGCCGATCGACACGATCGGGTTCGAGGGTGCGATGACGACGGCGCGCGATTCGCGCAGTTCGCGCAGGCCGAGTGGCCGTGCGGCAGCTGCACCGTCGAAGCGCACTGCGTGTACAGGCACGTCGTGGCGTAACTTCACGAAGTACTCCTGGAACGCGACCTCATTGCCGTCGGTAAGCGTGACGATCGTCGACACGCGATCGTTCGACATCGGCAGAACGCGAAACGCAATGCCGAACGCACGGGTGATCTCTGCCGTCACTTCTGCGAGCGTCGCACCTTCGGCAAGGCGCGTCGTGCGGTAGAAGTGCGTCGCCAAATCCCGGTTGCCCAAACCGAACCAGTTTTCGCCCGCGTGCGAGTCGACGGGGCGAACGCTTGCGAAACGTTCGAGAGCCTGCATGGTGGTCCACGCCTCGTCGGAAAGTCCCCAACCACGTTCGGGGTCGATCGACCCCGACACTGTGTAGGTGACTGTGTCGAGGTCGGGAGAGATCGCAAGGCCGTGAATCACGGTGTCGTCACCGGTGTTCACGATGGTCACCAGTTCGTCATGCGGAACGACGAGTGCCGCACCGCGCAACAGTCGTGCCGCACCGACACCACCCGAAACAACGGTGATCATTGGACGACCCGGCCACGCACGCCCTCGATCGTAGGGGCGGCACTGTTAGAGTCGGCATCCGTATGGCACGCGCACTCATCACGGGCATCACCGGCCAGGACGGCCAGCATCTGGCCGAATTCCTCCACGAGAAGGGCTACGAGGTGTTCGGCGTCGTGAAGGGCCAGAACAACCCGCGTGCGCAGCAGATTCGCGAAGAGTTTCCCTTCGTGCAGGTGCTGTCGGGCGACCTCACCGACCTGCCGAGTCTCGTGTCGTGTCTCGAAACCGCCCAGCCGACCGAGGTCTACAACCTTGGTGCCATCTCGTTCGTCCACTTCTCGTGGACACAGGCCGAACTCACCGCCAACACCACGGGCCTCGGCGTTCTGCGCATGCTCGAGGCCATTCGGATGGTGGGCGGCCAACAGAACAACCCGATCC
>JBBANY010000011.1:33647-47003 GCA_040401695.1 Ilumatobacteraceae bacterium | reverse complement strand
CCGACGACGAGCGCACGACGGTGAGGTCGGCCGCTTCGAAGAGTTCGAGGGTGGCTTTTTCCAGTGAACCCTTGGGGAGAACGAGGCGGAGCACTTGCTCAGCCTATTGGGGTCAGTGTTCGGTGGGTGCCTGATTTAGCAGTGCGAGGGCGTGGGGAAGGACGTCGATGACGGCTTCCAATTGCTCGACGCATCCGCGGGGGCTTCCGGGCAGAGTCACGATGATCGCGTTGCCGACGATGCCTGCGACGCCCCGGGACAGCCGGCCGAGTGGATTGACCGCGCGCATGGCCTCGGCCAGGCCGGGTGCCGGACGGTCGATGACGCGCATCGCTCCTTCGGGCGTCTGGTCACGCGGCGCGAATCCGGTGCCGCCGGTGGACACGACGAGGCCGGCGAAGTCGCGCGTGAGATCGCGCAGGGCGCCGGAAACGTTTTCTTCGCCGTCGGCCACGACGCGGTGTTCGACGACATCGAAACCCTGTTCATCGAGCAGCGCGACGAGTGCCCGACCCGATGCGTCGTCGCGGTGACCGGACATGACACCGTCGCTGACAGTGAGAACCTTGGCGGGCCATGGTGCGTTGCTCATCGGGGCGAACCTAGTGAGAGCCGAACGTTTCGCCAACCGACGGGCGTACCCCGTTGGCCCAGTCGCGCGCGGGCATGGGTCGCTTTCCTTCGGGCTGCACCGTGACGAGCCTGACTGCCCCGCTTCTGGCCGCAACGACGACCTCGTTGCCGGTCGACACGATTGCACCGGGTTGTCCTACTCCGTCGCACGTGTGCGCCACGTGGATCTTCAGCCGGGATCCGCGCAAGAAACTGTGTGCACCGCCTACACGCACGCAGCGGACGATATCTATCGCGGGTTTGTTCCAGTCGATGAGAAGTTCGTCGGGCGTGATCTTGTCGGCGTGCACGGGATCGCCCGATTGCGGCGTCGGCTCGGGGAACCCCTCGCGCAACATGCGTACGATCTGCGCCGCGCCGATGACGCCGAGCCGCGACCGGAGTTCTTCGACGGTTTCATCGTCATCGATGTCGATTGCTTCGACGTCGTACACCGCACCGGTGTCGAGACCTTCTTCGATCTGCATGATCGAAGAACCCGTTCTGGCATCACCGGCGAGGATCGCGCGCTCGACCGGTGCCGCACCGCGCCAACGCGGCAGCAGCGAAAAGTGCAGATTGACGAGCGGGATCATCGACAACAACGGCTCGCGGATGATGCGCCCGTACGCGACGACGATTCCGGTGACTCCATCGGTTCCGCGCTGTTCGAGGAACGCAATCGCATCGGTCGGCGATTCGATGACCGCGATGTCGTGGTCGATCGCAATCTTCTTCGCGGGCGAGGCCTCGGTCTTGCCACCCCGCCCGCGCCGCTTGTCGGGGTTGGTGACGATTGCGACGACGTTGACCCGCGCGTCGAGAAGCGCCCGCAGAAGCTGTGCGGAGATGTCGGGGGTGCCGAAGAAGACGACGTCGCGCGTGGGGCCGGACGGTGCGAGCTTCGGTGCGATGACGCCTACTTGAGTTTGATGACGCGGGGCTCGTCGGGACGCTTGACCTTGGTCTCACCCTCGTGCAGACGGCGGTACTCGGCAAGCGCCTCGGTGCGCTGGTCGGCGGTCATGCGGTCGAACATCAACACTCCATTGAGATGGTCGAGTTCGTGCTGGAAGAGGCGTGACAACAATTCATCGGCCTCGACCGTGACTTCTTCGCCCGCAAGGTTGATGCCTCGCATCAGAACCTCTTTGGGGCGGATCATTTCGACGTAGAGCCCAGGGATGGACAGGCACCCTTCCTCGTACACCCACTCACCCGAGGACTCGACGATTTCGGGGTTGATGAGAACGTCGGCGCCGTCGCCGATGTCGTAGACGAAGAGCTTCTTTTGTACGCCGATCTGCGGGGCTGCAAGGCCGATGCCCGGGGCGTCGTACATGATGTCGAACATCTCGTCGGTGAGACGCACGAGCTTGTCGTCGATCTTTTGGATCTCGAGTGCCGTCGACTTCAGCACCGGGTCGCCGTATGTACGAATTTCGTACGCCATGGTGTCAGGCTATCCGTGATGTCAGATCATGATCCGTCTCACTACTTCGACGTCGCCGATGACGAACTCGAGCGCCTCGGGTCGCAGCCGCGCAATGTCACATGGTCGACCCACGGTGTCACGGTGTCGGCGGATTCCGACCGTGGTGTGTTCAGTTACGGACATCTCGATCGGGGCACACAGGTGCTGTTCGACCTCGCACCCCCACCCCCACCCAGCGGCACCTTCCTCGACGTCGGCTGCGGCTGGGGTGCCATCGCACTCACGTTGGCGTGCGTTGCTCCCGCAGCCAAGGTGTACGCGGTCGACGTCAACCCTCGCGCGATCGACCTTACCGCCACAAATGGCAAGCGACTCGGTCTCGACAATGTGCACGTTTCGCAACCCGACGACGTCCACCCGGGCGTCGAGTTCGACCTGATCTGGAGCAACCCGCCCATTCGCGTGGGCAAGGAAACACTACACTCGATCCTCGACTCGTGGCTGAACCGCCTGTCACTCGACGGTGCCGCGTACCTGGTGGTACAGAAACATCTGGGGTCGGACTCGCTCGCAGACTGGATATACGAACATGGTTTTCACGTCGAACGCATCGGCAGCCGCAAGGGCTTCCGCGTTCTCCGCGTCACACGAAATCAATAGCGCTGCGGGTCGACGTACACGCGAGCCTGCGCGCGGCGCAGCTCGGCGCAGAAGTCTGCGAACAAGGCAACATCCGCACCGCGCACCAACCAGCTCGTTTCGCCGACCGCGGCGACATCGATACCGAGCGGCGCAGAGTCAAGGACGCGACGCGAGGTCTCGCTCGCCTCGACCCGCGCGAATGCGACAAACGGAGGCAAGCCGAGCGCACGACGCGTTTCGGTTTCCGATTGGATCACTGCCGCCGCGTTCGGCGCGGTGAAGCGGGCGAGAGCGGGGTTGGTTGCGTCGTTTGTTTGCAGGATCACGACCGAGGCCTTCGACCCGCGCAAGAGGCGCGCGGCGAGAATGAGCAGGGTCCAGGCATGTTCCCCCGCGCGGTACGTGGGGGCGAAGACTTCGTTGTCGAAATCGAGGAAGGCCACGACATCGGCGGAGTCGAGCCGGTGCAACAACGCTTCGGTGCCGATGTAGACACCCGCGCCGGCGTTGCCAACTCCGGACGACTCGGACGTGATCTCGCGAACAGGTCGGCCCGCGGCGGCCTCGAGTTCTTCGCGCAGTCGCGAAACCCCACGACGGATCAGTGCCATGGCGCCCGCCCCGCAACGCGCACACACGACCGGTCGCACGTGGCCACACGATGGGCAGCCGAGCGTGTCGCCGAGGGTCATGGCGGCTTCGCACTTTTCGCAACGCGCGATGTCACGACACGACTTGCAAGCGACCAGCCGCGCGCGACCCTTCACGTTGAGAACGCACGCGACCACTTTCGATTCGTCGCGCAGGTGGGCAATGAGCTCGGACGAGATGAGACCGGTCCGGGGCGCATCGTTGTCATCGGCTGCCGAGGTCGACGTGTACGGATCGGCGGCGACGATGGTCGGCCAGTCACCCGGTTGGGCCGCCGGCACGACGGTGCGGGTCGGGCCGGCCCAGTGCGTAGCCGATACCGTCGGCAACGGCGACACAACGAGAGAGGGAACGTTGGCTCGACGCGCGCGCTCAACTGCGATGTCGCGGGCATGCCACGTGGGACTGCGTTCGTCTTGAAGTCGTTCGTCGTGTTCGTCGAGCACGACGACCGCCGCAATGTTCGGACACGGCGCCCACACGGCACTGCGCGCGCCGACCACCACGTCGACCCCCTCGGCCGCGCGCTGCCAGTCGTCGGGCACGAGTGCGACGCTCAACCCCTCGCGACGAAGTGCCGTGGCGATGGTGCGCGCATTGCCGATACCAGGACACACGACGAGTGTGCGACCACGCACGAGTGCCGACTCCAGCACCCCGCGCACGGGGCGTGCGGGGGGCCACACGACGACGCCTCCCCCGCGAGCCATCAGGTCGTCGATCTCGCCGACGGTTTGCCGGCTCGGCCGTGATGCGCGCGACGGCGCACCGACAACCTTTTTCACGCGCTTCGGTGGCGACGCAATGGTGAGGACCCCGCGCAGCGGGCCGGCGTAGCGGTGGGCACACCACTGCGCAAGTTCGACGATCTCGGACGACGGACCAACCGACAACACGTCGAGAATGGCCTTCAGTGCGTAGTTGGCCGAGGCTTCGTCGGTTGGATGTGCGACCACCCACGCGTCGACACGACGGCCGTTCAATTCGACGCGAACGATCGAACCAATCGCGACCGACCCGAAACGTTCGGGCACGGCGTAGTCGAAGGTTTTGTCGATCCCGCTGACATCGGGGACGACGCGAACGACGGAGGTCAGAGTTTGAGTGCTGCCTTCAGCGAGTCGAGACGGCTGAGCTGTTCCCACGTGAACTCGGGGAGGTTGCGTCCGAAGTGACCGTACGCAGCGGTCTTCTTGTAGATCGGACGCTTCAGGTCGAGGTCACGCACGATGGCCGCGGGACGAAGGTCGAAGACCTCGCGCACTGCAGCTTCGATGGCGTCGGGCGACACCTTTTCGGTGCCGAAGGTCTCGACGAGAATGCTGACCGGGTGCGCAACGCCGATGGCGTAGGCCACCTGGACTTCGCAGCGCGTCGCGGCGCCCGAGGCGACGACGTGCTTGGCAACCCAACGTGCCGCGTAGGCAGCCGAGCGGTCGACCTTCGACGGGTCCTTGCCCGAGAAGGCGCCACCACCGTGGCGTCCCATTCCGCCGTACGTGTCGACGATGATCTTGCGGCCGGTGAGACCGGTGTCGGCGTGCGGACCACCGAGGACAAACTTGCCGGTCGGGTTGATGAAGATCTCGTAGTTGTCGTTGACGAACTGCGCGGGAATCACCGGACGGATGACCTGCTCAATCAGGTCGGGGCGAATGACGGTGTCGCGGTCGGCCTCTGCACCGTGCTGGGTGGAGATGAGCACGGTCTTCAGACGAACCGGCTTGCCGTTTTCGTAGTCGAAGGTGACCTGGGTCTTGCCGTCAGGGCGCAGGTACGGGATCGCACCCGACTTGCGCACTTCGGTGAGGCGCTCGGCCATGCGGTGCGCCAACCAGATGGGAAGCGGCATGAGGTCAGTGGTTTCGTCGCATGCGTAGCCGAACATCATTCCCTGGTCGCCGGCACCCTGGCTGTTCAGGATGTCCTCGCCACTCTTGCCCTTGCGAACTTCCTCGGATGCATCGACGCCCTGGGCGATGTCGGGGCTCTGCGCGTCGAGTGTGACCATGACGCCGCAGGTGTTGCTGTCGAAACCGAAGAGCGCATTGTCGTAGCCGATGCCGGCGATGGTGTCGCGGGCGATACGCGGGATGTCAACGTAGGCCTCGGTGGTGACTTCACCGGCGACGATGCACAGGCCGGTGGTGAGAAGCGTTTCGCAAGCGACACGGGCGTTCGGGTCTTCGGTGAGGATGGCATCGAGAACCGAGTCGGAAACCTGGTCCGCCATCTTGTCGGGGTGACCCTCGGTCACGCTTTCCGAGGTGAACGTGTACTTGCTCACGGGTGCTCCTGTGTGGGGTGAAGTGACTGCTCGACACTATCCAAAACGTGTGCGGCGACCGTGTGTTTGTCGGCCAACGGCACGTTGCGTGTCATGGACTTGGTGACGATCGTGACAGCGTTGGTGTCGTGGCCGAAGCCGACTTTGGGCTGGGAAACGTCGTTGGCCACCACGATGTCGAGGTTCTTGCGGGCCAACTTGCCTTTGGCATTTTCGACGAGGTTCGACGTTTCGGCGGCAAAGCCAACGAGCACCTGGCCCGGTCGCTTGGCGGCGCCGAGGCCGGCGAGGATGTCAGGTGTCGGCTCGAGAACGATCGGCGGCACACCGTCCTCTTTCTTCCATTTCCCCTCGGCGACGGGAACGGGACGGAAATCTGCGACGGCGGCAGTCATGATGACGACATCGGCCGACGCGGCGGCCGCATCGATCGCCGACTTCATCTCGGCCGCGGTTTCGACGGGAACCACGCTGACGCCGGAGACCGGCGTGAAGTCGGCCGTGGTGACGAGCGTGACGTTGGCACCACGACGTGACGCTTCCACTGCGATGGCGTGGCCTTGTTTGCCGCTTGAACGGTTGGCGATGACACGCACGGCGTCGATTGGTTCGCGGGTGCCACCGGCAGAGACGACGACGTGCCGACCGGCAAGTTTCGACTGCGTCGGTGCGAGCACCCGCCGCACGGCGGCAACGATCGATTCTGGTGCGGCGAGACGTCCTCGGCCGATGTCGCCACCTGCGAGGCGGCCGTCTTCCGGGTCGACGATGTGCACGCCACGCGAACGCAGGGTCGAGATGTTGTGCTGCACCGCGGGGTGTTCCCACATTTCGGTGTGCATCGCGGGACACACGACAACGGGTGCCACGGTGGCGATGAGCGTTGCCGTGAGCAGGTCGTCGGACATGCCGGCTGCGTAGGCGGCGATCACGCGTGCGGTTGCGGGTGCGACCACGATGAGGTCGGCGCGCTGGCCGAGCCTCGTGTGGGGAATCGGACTTGCGTCATCCCACAACGAGGTGTGCACGGGCTCGGAGCACAGTGCGCTGAGGGTTGTCTTGCCGATGAAGCGTTCGGCGTCGGGCGTCATGATGGGCGCGACGTGGGCGCCCGCATCGACGAGTTGACGACATACCTCGACGGCCTTGTACGCGGCGATACCGCCGGACACACCAACGACGATGAAACGCCCCGAAAGATCGCCGGCGTTCGACATGGGAAAAAGGCGTCGGCCTACTCGGCTGACTCGTCGCTCGCCGCGACGGCTTCGCCTTCGGCGGCGTCACCCTCTGCGGCTTCGCCGGCAGGAGTGGCCCAGTCGTTCAGGTAGGAGTTGCCATCGACTGCGTCGTAGTACACGTCGTCGGGCAATTCGGTCTTCACGATCTTGTCGACGGCGATCTCCTCGAAGGCGATGCTGAGGGGCTTGCGCGCCACCGAGCTGACCTGCGGCGGGATGGAGTTGCCGAGGCCGTCGCCCAACTGGTTGAAGTACGAGTTGATCTGGCGGGCGCGACGTGCTCCGAGGGTGACCAAGGCGAACTTGGATTCGGCGCGGTCGAGAAGCTCTTCGACCGGAGGGGTGATCATGGAGTCGTTGGCGCGCATGGACTCCAAGGCTACCGAGAGATCCGCCTCTTTCGCTCGTGGTTGACGATCCGGACTAGCTCTTGGAGGGTCAGTTCCAGGTCGTCATTGACAACCACGTGGTCGGCCATGGCGATGCCAACGGGCTCTTCTTCCTCGGCCTTGCGGAGGCGCTCTTCCACTTTGTCCTCGGCGTCTCCCCTGCCCCGCAGGCGGCGCTGCTGTTCGAGGCGCGAGGGCGGAAGCAGGAACACGAGAACCGCATCGGGATGGAGCAGCTTCACCTGCCGGGCGCCGTCGACCTCGATTTCAAGTACGAGATCGCGACCGTCGATGGCCTCGGGCAATGGGGTGCCGTAGTAGTTCCCGAGAAACGAGGTCCACTCGAGAAAGCCCGAGTTTGCAATGCGGTCCTCGAATTCGTCGCGCGAGACGAAGTGATACGCGTCGTGGCGTTCGCCGTCACGACGACCCCGGGTCGTCCACGACCTGCTCAGCCACAGGCGTTCGTCGCGGGCGACGAGCGCCTCGACGATGGTGCCCTTGCCCACACCGCCGGGCCCCGAGACGATGACGACGAGAGACGGTGACCCGTGCAGTTCGTCGTGCTTTTCGTCCTGCATGGTGTCACATTACCGAAACATCAGCGATGAAGCCGAGAGGTGACCGACTCCCACGATGTTTCGCCGTGGTCGGCCATCCATCGGTGCATGCCGTTCAGCACGCGCATCGCCGCGTCGGGACGCAGGAACGAGGCGGTGCCGACCTGCACGGCGTTCGCCCCCGCTTGCATCATCGCGATCGCATCGCCCCCCGACGAGATACCTCCGACCCCGACGATCGGGACGTCGCGCAATTCCTTGCGCACGTCGTGCACGGCACGCAGCGCGACCGCGTGGATGGCCCGACCGCTGACTCCCCCGCCGCCATTGCCGAGAGCGGGGCGTGCGGTCTCGATGTCGATCGCCATGCCGACGACCGTGTTGATGAGCGTGAGTGCGTCCGCGCCGGCGTCGACGACCGCGCGCGCAACGTCGACGATGCGGTCGGTGTTGGGGCTGAGCTTCGCCCACAGCGGCACACCCGCGACACGGCAGGCCGTGATGACGGCGGAACTGATGTCGGTGTCGTGGGCGATGATCCCGCCGCGACCCTCGAGATTGGGACACGACAGATTCACCTCGAGTGCCACGATGCGCGAGGCGACCGGCGCAAGCATGGCCGCGGCTCGCGCGTAGTCATCGACCGAGCGACCCCAGATGCTGGCAACGACCGTCGCGCCCGCGGCTTCGAGTGCGGGTAGGTCGTGGGCGATCCATTCCTCGATGCCGGGACCCTGCAAACCGACGGCGTTGATCATCCCCGCGGGCAAGGGGTGCACACGCGGCGCCGGATTGCCCGGCCACGGCGAGTGATAGAGCGACTTCACGACGACGGCGCCGAGAGCGCCGAGGTTCATGTAGGGCGACAGTTCGGCCGCATGACCCGCGGTGCCAGACGCGGTCATCACCGGTTGGGCAAGCGTCACCGCGCCGATGCGAACCGGTTCGGAAACCGATGCACGCAGTCGGCCACGCCTCATCTGACTCCAGCCGAGTGGTATTCCTGGATCGAGCGCACGGTAACCTGTCGGTTGCGTTGCTCGAGCAGGCCGTTGAACGCAGCGAGAGCGGCCTCGATGGTGGTGACCGACGAAACGCGGTTGACGTTTGCCGCCATACGAATGGCCTGGCCGTCGGAACGCGATCCGCTCCCCCGGGGTGTGTTGACGACGAAGGCAACCCGACCGGCTTCGATCAGTCCGACCGCCGTGGTTTTCACGTCACTCGCCTCGGACACCTTGGCGACGATCTCATCGACGTTGATACCGAAACGCGACAGGTAGTCGGCGGTGCCCGACGTGGCCGCAATACCGAGGCCCAGTTCGCGCAGTCGCTTGGCGACGACGAGACCCGCCGGCTTGTCCTTGTCGGCAAGCGACAAAAAGACGAGACCCTCGGTGGGAAGAATCGTGCCTGCGGCGGTTTCCGCCTTCACGAATGCCGCGCCGAACGTCGCATCGATGCCCATCACTTCGCCCGTCGAACGCATTTCCGGACCGAGTGCCGTGTCGACGTCGGGGAACCGGTTGAACGGGAGCACCGCCTCTTTCACCGAGACATGCCCCGTCACCGGCGCCACCAACAAACCCTCGGTGCGCAGTTCTGCAAGCGTCGCGCCGAGCATGACGCGCGTGGCGACCTTGGCAAGCGGAACGCCAGTCGCCTTGGCGACGAAGGGAACCGTGCGGCTCGCGCGGGGGTTCGCTTCGATGACGTACACCGTGGTGCCCGACACGGCGAACTGAACGTTGAGAAGTCCCACGACACCGAGTGCGTTGGCGAGTGACGTCGCATACGACGAGATCACCTCGACCACCCAGGCGGGAAGGTTCTGCGGCGGAATCGCGCACGCACTGTCACCCGAGTGCACACCGGCCTCTTCGACGTGCTCCATGACCCCGCCGATCAACACCTCGCCCGTTCCGTCGCGCACAGCGTCGACGTCGACCTCGGTCGCGTCTTCGAGGAAGCGATCGACGAGTACCGGCCGCTCGGCCGAGAGGCCTCCTTCGCGACCGAGCGAACCGTCACGGGCAAGTTCGCGCATCGCGCGCTCGAGATGAGCCTCGTCGTGGACGATCTGCATCGCGCGACCGCCGAGCACGTAGCTCGGTCGCACCAACACCGGATACCCGACACGTTGGGCGATCGCGCGCGCTTCGTCGAACGTCACTGCCGTGCCACCGGGGGGCTGGGGAATCGAGAGGCTGGTGCACAGTGCGTTCCAGCGTTCGCGGTCTTCGGCGAGGTCGATCGAATTCGGTGACGTTCCGGCGATGAGATGTGCCGGCAGTTGCGAGGCCAGCTTCAGGGGCGTCTGCCCACCCAGCGTGACGATCAGCTTCGGCTCGTTGCCACCGCTCGCGGCGGTTTCGGCCTCGATCACGTTCATCACGTCCTCGTAGGTCAGCGGTTCGAAGTACAGGCGATCGCTCGTGTCGTAGTCGGTCGACACGGTTTCGGGGTTGCAGTTGACCATCACCGTCTCGAAACCGGCGTCGCGCAAGGCGAAGCTGGCGTGCACGCAGCAGTAGTCGAACTCGATGCCCTGACCGATTCGATTGGGCCCGCTGCCGAGAATGATGACGCGTTGACGCGGAGAGTCACGCACCTCGTTTTCGTCCTCGTAAGACGAGTAGTGGTACGGCGTCGATGCCTCGAATTCCGCACTGCACGTGTCGACCGTCTTGAACGTCGCCCGCACTCCGGTTCCGAGACGTGCGGCGCGGACTTCGCGCTCCGTCGAGCCGATCAGATGCGCAATCTGGCCGTCGGAGAAGCCGTGGCGCTTCGCGCGACGCCACAGCGCCTTCGGCAGATCCCTCGGATTGGCACCCCGGTTCGACTCGATCGCATGGCGTTCCTCGATGATCGCAAGGAACTGGTCGAGGAACCACGGGTCGTAGAGGCACTTCGCACGGATGTCTTCCATCGACAGACCGCGCCGGATCGCCTCACCAACGAGGAAGATGCGCTCGGGAGTCGGGATCGCGCAACGGTCGAGCAGTTCGGAGTCACCGATGGCCGCATAGTTGGCTTCGCCCGCATCGGCGTTCAGTCCCAGCCGGCCCTGCTCGAGCGAGCGCAGCCCCTTCTGCACGCTTTCGGTGAAGGTACGACCGATCGCCATCACCTCGCCGACGCTTTGCATCTGGGTACCGAGAACGCCCGATGTGCCGGGCAGCTTTTCGAAGGCCCACCGCGGAATCTTGGTGACCACGTAGTCGATGGTCGGCTCGAAACTGGCGGGGGTCTTTCGCGTGATGTCGTTCGGAATTTCGTCGAGCGTGTAACCGACGGCCAACTTCGCCGCGATCTTGGCGATCGGGAAACCAGTGGCCTTCGAGGCGAGCGCGGACGACCGCGACACGCGCGGATTCATCTCGATGACGACCTGCTCTCCCGTCTGCGGGTTCACGGCAAACTGCACGTTGCTGCCGCCCGTTTCGACGCCGACGCGCCGGATGCAGGCGAAGGCGGCGTCGCGCATCTTTTGGTACTCGACGTCGGACAACGTCTGGATCGGCGCGATGGTGATGGAATCACCCGTGTGCACGCCCATCGCGTCGAGATTCTCGATCGAGCAGATGATGACGCAGTTGTCGGCGCGATCACGCATGACCTCGAGTTCGTATTCCTTCCAACCGACGATCGACGACTCGATGAGAATCTCGCTGATGGGACTTGCAGCCAGACCGTTGGCGGCAACGTGCTCGAACTCTTCCTTCGAATTCGCGATGCCGGTTCCGCGGCCGCCGAGGATGTACGCGGGGCGGATGATGACCGGCAGGCCGATTTCGTCGGCCACGCGCCGCGCCTCGGCCATGCCGTGGGCGATGCCGCTGCGCGGAACCGACAGACCGATCTCGATCATCGCCTCCTTGAAGCGCTCGCGGTTCTCGGCCGTTTCGATGGCTTCGGCGTTCGCACCGATGAGCTCGGGCGTGCCGGGAACACCCACCTTGCCGCGGCGGAACAGTTCCATCGCGAGGTTGAGGCCCGTCTGGCCGCCGAGCGTCGGCAGCACGGCATCGGGGCGCTCGCGTTCGATGATGCTCTCGAGCACCTCGGGTGTGAGCGGCTCGATGTAGGTGCGGTCCGCAAAATCGGGGTCGGTCATGATCGTCGCCGGGTTCGAGTTGGCGAGGATGACGCGGTAGCCCTCGTCTTTCAGCACGCGGCACGCCTGCGTTCCCGAATAGTCGAACTCGCAGGCCTGGCCGATAACGATCGGCCCCGAGCCGATGATGAGGATGCTGGAGAGGTCGTTGCGGCGTGGCATCAGCGTGCGTCCATCAGTTCTGCGAAGCGGGCGAAGAGGTAGCGACTGTCGTGTGGGCCGGGGCCGGCCTCGGGGTGGTACTGGACACTGAAGGCGCGGGCGCCCTTCACGCGCATGCCTTCGTTGGTCTCGTCGTTCAGGTTGATGTGGGTCACCTCGACGAGGTCGTCGATGGCCGACGTGTCGACACAGAAGTTGTGGTTCTGGCTCGTGATCTCCACGGTTCCGTTGGCGAGGTTGCGCACGGGGTGGTTCGCACCGTGATGGCCGAAGGGCAGTTTGTACGTGCGCGCACCCATCGCGCGACTGAGCAACTGATGCCCGAGACAGATACCGAACAACGGGACACCCGCGTCGATGATGCGCCTGATGTTGCCGGGCGCATCGCCCACCATTTCCGGGTCGCCGGGACCGTTGCTCAGGAACACACCGTTCGGTTTCATCGCCAGAACCTCGTCGGCGCTGGTCGACGCCGGCACGACACGTACCGTCGCAATATCGGACAGACACGTGAGAATCGTCGACTTGATGCCGAAGTCGTACGCGACGACGTCGAATCGACCCGAGCCAACTTGGTACGCCTTGTCGGTGGTGACCACCCCCACGAGGTCGACTCCCGAGGTACCCCGTTCGGCGTTCGCGTGATCACGCAGCACCAACACGTCGGCCGTGCCGAACGCGCCGCTCATCGCGCCGGTGTCGCGCAAGACGCGCGTGAGCCTTCGTGTGTCGATGCCGGCGATTCCCGGCACGCCCCAGCGCTGCAGGCTCGCGGTGAGCGAGTCCTCGGCGCGCCAGTTGCTGTGACGACGCGCCAATTCGCGCACCACGATTCCGCGTGCGAACGGTCGCCTCGACTCGTTGTCGAGATGCGTCACCCCGTAATTGCCGATGTGGGGTTGGGTGAATGTGATGATCTGGCCGGCGTAGGAGGGGTCGGTGACGATCTCTTGGTAGCCGGTGATCGCGGTGTTGAACACGACTTCGCCCGCAGCCACCCCGTCGGAGGGAACCGCGCCGATGATTTCACCCTCGAAGACCTCGCCGTTGGCAAGGACCAATGCGCCTTCCGTGATGCCGCTCATCGCAGTGCTCCCCCGGCCACGACGACCTCGCCGCGATGCACGACGTGGCGCACGCTGCCGACCAGGTCGACGTCGAAGTACGGGCTGTTCGTGCTCTTGCTCACGATCGACTCGGGGGTTTGGCGCCACACGCCCTCGGTGGAAAAGACGACGAGGTTCGCCGGCGAACCGG
>JBBANY010000011.1:17254-33637 GCA_040401695.1 Ilumatobacteraceae bacterium | reverse complement strand
AACCGGCCACGACGTCGCGACCGTGAGTCGCATCGAGACCGGCGATCGCCGCGGGCGCCCACGACGTTGCCTCGACGATCCGTTTCGTCGAGCACCCAGAGTGCGCGACGACGACACCGAGAGCGGTCTGCAGGCCGAGCATTCCGGGAGGTGCCGCGGCGAGGTCCTGGTCCTTCAGATGGGCGGCATGCGGTGCGTGATCGGTTGCAACCGCGTCGATCGTTCCGTCGGCGAGGCCTGCACGCAGTGACTCGACGTCTTCCATCGTGCGCAACGGTGGGTTCACTTTGAAGAGAGTGCTGAAGCTCGCGAGCTTCTCGTCGGTGAGGCTGATGTGGTGCGGGGTGACCTCTGCCGTGACGGGCAACCCGTCGTTCTTCGCCTGACGCACGATTTCCACACTACGTGCGGTCGAAAGATGGAGAAAATGCATTGAAGCGCCCGTTTCGCGGACGAGTTCGATGTCGCGTTGCAACATGAGCACCTCGGCGATCGCGGGCCATCCCGGCAGGCCGAGGCGCGACGAACAGCAGCCCTCGTGCATCACCGCACCATCGGTGAGCCTGGCCACCTCGCAGTGCTGGGCGAGGGTGATGCCGAGTTCACGCGCGTACTCGAGTGCACGCCGCATGATGAGCGGATCCTGCACGCCGTTGCCGTCGTCGGTGAAGAGACGCACACCGGCCGCGGCCATCGAGTGGAACGGAGCCAACTGGGTTCCGTTGCGTCCGACGGTGATGCAACCAGAGGGTGCGACGGTCACGAGACCTGCGCGCTCGCCCTGCAGACGCACGAACTCGACCACTGCGACGTTGTCCTGGGCAGGGTCGGTGTTCGGCATCGCCACGCACGCGCCGTACCCACCGAGGGCCGCCGCCCGAGACGCGGTGGCGATGGTTTCCGAATCTTCGCGACCGGGTTCGCGCATGTGGGTGTGCAGGTCGACGAACGACGAGGAGACAATGCAGCCGGCGGACACGAGCCGTCGCGGGCCACCGGCTGCTTCGGCGGGCACGTTCGCATCGAGGTTGGGTTCGACGCGCTCGACGACGCCGCCCGAGACGAGCACGTCGGCGCGGGCCTCGCCCGATCGGTTCATCACCGTGCCCCCCGTGATGAGAACCGACGAGTGGTCACTGGCCATCGATTGCCTCCGATCCGGTACCAAACAGAGTGAAGAGAACCGACATGCGAACGGCAATTCCGTTCGTCACCTGTCGGGTGATGAGATTCGCGACCCCGTGGTCGGCAAGCGAGTCGAGGTCGACTGCGACTTCGATGCCGTGGTTCATCGGCCCCGGGTGCATGAGCACGCTTCCCTTGCGCATGCGCGACAGGCGTGCGTCGGTCAGACCGAAGTGCGCCGAATACTCGCCCGGCGACGAGATGAATGCGTTGTCCATGCGCTCGCGCTGCATCCGCAAGAGATACAGCACGTCGATGTCGCCGATCACGTCATCGAGACTGTGGCTGACGCTCACCGGCCAACCCTCGGGCACCGTGTCGGAGCCGACGAAGGCCGCCGGCAACAGTGAAGCCGGAGCGACGAGCGTGACCGAGGCACCGAGCACGTGGAGGGCGCGCACGGTGCTGCGCGCGACACGACTGTGGCGGATGTCGCCGACCATCGCAACACGGACACCCGACAGATCATTGCCGCGACGAAGAGCCCGCGACAGCGTGAATGCGTCGAGCAAACCCTGTGTCGGGTGTTGGTGGGCTCCGTCGCCTGCGTTCACCACCCGCGCATCACACCAGCGCGTGATCGACAGGGGCAGCCCCGCAGTCTTGTGACGCACGACGAAAACGTCGACACCCATTGCGGCGAGCGTCTCCACCGTGTCGCGCAGGCTTTCACCCTTGTTGACGCTCGACGACGACGCAGTGAACGTGAGCGTTTCGGCCGACAAACGCTTTGCCGCGGTTTCGAACGAAAGCCGCGTGCGTGTGCTGTCCTCGAAGAAGAGACTGCACACCGTCTTCGTGCGCAGTGCCGGAACCTTGGGCTGGGGACGCCCGAGAACCTCGGCCATGTGGTCGGCCGTCGAGAGCAGGCCGGCGATGTCGGCCGCATCGAGGTCGTCGAGAGAGATGAGGTGTCTCATGGGCGACCACCCGCCGCCACGTACACCCCGTCGGGCGTGGCCGTCACTTGATCCGATGCGTGCGTCGGCAGGTTCTTGCCGACGAAGTCGGGCCGAATCGGCAGTTCACGATGACCACGGTCGACCAGCACGGCCAGCCGCACCGCTTTCGGACGTCCGTATTCGATCAGCGCGTCGAGGGCGGCACGCACGGTGCGCCCCGTGTAGAGCACGTCGTCGACGAGCACGACTTCCACCCCGTCGAGCGAACACGGAACGTGTGATGCGCTTGCCGGGAGGGTTGGACGCAGCGCCAGGTCGTCGCGGTACATGCTGACGTCGAGCGAGCCGCACTCGACACGGGATTCACCGTCGATGCCGCGCAGCTCGTCGCGCAGGGCTTCGGCGATCCACACCCCGCCACGGGCGAGACCCATCACCACGAAGGTTTCACGACCGCCACCGGCAACGTTCTCGAGGATCTCGTGGGCAATGCGCTTGATCGCGCGCCTCACCTGATCCGCGGGCAGCACGCATGCTGCGTCGTTGTTGCTTGCCATGTGTCCTTCCGTTCGGGCCTCACGGGACCCGTTTGACGGTCGTGTTGTCGGCTCCGAGGGTAGCAGTCAGCGGACTTCGGACACCAACGCGGCGAGCACACCGTTGACGAAGCGCCCCGAATCCTCCGTCGAATAGCGCTTGGCCAACTCGACCGCCTCGTTCAGCACCACGGCCGTCGGGGTATCGGGACGTTCGCACAATTCGTGGAGCGCGAGACGAAGGATCGCCCGGTCGATCATGGGCATCCGCTCGAGGCGCCAACCCCGCGCCTTCGACGAAATGAGCGCGTCGTAGCGGGGAGTCCCTGCTTCTACCCCGAGCGCAAGGTCGACCGCCATCGCCGGTGGGGCGACGACCTCGGAGGCGACCACCTCGGCAACGTTGGCCGTGCGCGATTCGGCCTCGTACAACAAAACGAGGGCACGCTCGCGCGCCTCGGCGGCTTCGAGCGTCGACATCTAGACGCGGGTGATGTAGTCGCCGCTGCGGGTGTCGACCTTGACGCGGTCACCGATGTTGATGAACAGCGGCACCTGGATGACCTTGCCGGTCTGGAGCGTCGCGGGCTTGCGGGCACCCGACACGCGGTCGCCTTGGATGCCGGGTTCGGTCTCGGTGACTTCCAACTCCACGCTTGCCGGAATTTCGACACCAACGATGTCGCCGTTGTAGATGGCCATGATGACCATCGCAGATTCGACGAGGTAGTCGGCCGTCTCACCCAGTGCGACGGGTCGAACGTTCATCTGTTCGTAGGACTCGGTGTCCATGAACACGAAGTCGTCGCCGTCTTTGTACAGGTACTGCATGTCGCGCTTGTCGAGAATCGCCTGCTCGACCTTGATACCCGCGTTGAAGGTCTTTTCGAGAAGGTTGCCGTTGCGCAGGTTGCGCAACTTCGTGCGCACGAACGCGCCACCCTTGCCAGGCTTCACGTGCTGGAACTCGACCACGGTGAAAAGCCCGTTGTCGAGTTCGAGGGTCATTCCGTTCTTGAAGTCGTTGGTGGAGATGGCGGGCATGTGGGTTCCTTAGGGCTTTTGCTGAGTACGAGATGACCCGAGTCGGTGACGAGAAGAAGTTCCTCGACGCGGGCGCCTCCGAGTCCCACACGATACGCCCCGGGCTCGACGGTCACCACGTCACCGACCCTGAGAACGTCGTTCGACCGCGCATTCACCCACGGGGCCTCGTGAATGAGGAGGCCCACGCCGTGACCCACGCCGTGGGTGAGCTCCCGCTCCAGGCCCGCCGCAGCGAGAACCCGGCGGCAAGCGGCGTCGACTTCGCTCGCCACCACATCCGGAGCGACGGCGGCGACACCTGCTTCGCATGCGGAGCGCACGACGGCATGGCGTTCGCGCATCTCCCCTGCACCTGGTCCGTCGACCACGAAGGTACGGGTCATGTCGGAGTGGTAGCCGTCGACGAGGGCGCCGAAATCGATGACAACGGCCTCACCCACGGCGACGCAACGCGACGTCGGATGGTGATGCGGCAATGCTGCGTTGTCACCGGTCGCGACGATCGTCGCAAAACTGACGTCATCGGCACCGTGCCGCCGCATTGCCGACTCGAGCGCGTCGCGGATGTGCGATTCGCTGGTTCCCGCCACGACTCGCGGCGCGACCTCGGCCAGCGCAGCGTCGGCGATCTGCGCGGCTCGGGTGATGCGTTCGATCTCGGCCTGTGACTTCACGCGACGCAAGTCGCCCAGAATCGGTGTCGCATCGACGACTCGCTCGCGCGACAACAGCGCACCGGCCGCGTCGCAGGCGGAGACCAGCGCTTCGTAGTCGGCCAGGCTGATGTCGTCGGTCTCGATCGCCCAGGTTGCCTTCGGGCCGGCCATGGAGGCCATGTGCGTCGCAATGGCGGCGCGGACCTCGGTGTACGAGCGGCGCTCGACGACGAGGACGTCGGCTCGCGCCGACGCGGTTTCGCGTGCCGCCTGCTCCGCGTATCTGCCGTCGGTGACGAGAACCATCGGCGTCCCGGCCTCGGCGCCGACGATCAAGGTCCCGGCGCTACCCGTGAAACCAGTCAGCCAGCGCACGTTCACCCGCGACGTGACGACGGCACCGTGTGCCCCGGCATCGACGAGACGTGCAGCGACGGAAGGCAACCGTGTCGTCACATGCAGAGGTGACAGCACGGCGCCCGACTTCACTTGGAGTCGGCGAAGTGACGTGACAGCGCCTCGACGGCGAGGCCGTAGCCCACGCCCCCGAATCCGGCGATGGTGCCGATGGCGACAGGCGCCACCACGCTGGTGTGGCGCCATGATTCACGCTTCAGCGGCTGGGACAGGTGCACCTCGACGATCGGTCCGTCGAAGGCCGCAAGTGCGTCGTGGATTGCCCACGAATAATGCGTGAATGCGCCCGGGTTGATGATGATCGCATCGGTGTTTCCGCGTGCGGCGTGGATGGCCCCGACCAACTCGGCCTCGCTGTTCGACTGCAGGTGCGAGACGACCCACCCGAGCCCGGTGCAGGCCGCCTCGACCGTCGTGACATGGTCGGCGAGCGTCGTCGTGCCGTAGACAGCAGGTTCGCGCGACCCGAGGAGATTCAGATTCGGGCCGTTCAGGAGAAGGATGCGCCGCGCGGCCATGAGGTCACCGTACCCCAGAGGCCGACGCGAGCGACTCCAACACCACTGCCGGATCGACACCCGACACGGTTTCGAGGCCGTTGCGCCCGTCGAGGATGAAGACGAGTCCGGCGGTGGCTTTCTTGTCGCGACTCATCGCGACCAACAGTGCGTCGTGGTCGAGGTCGGAAGGCAATTTCGACTGGAGGCCGTACGTGTCGAGGATGCGGTAGTGCGCGTCGACTCGCGCATCATCGATGCGACCCAAGAGACGTGCGAGGTGCGCTGCACAGATCATCCCGATGGCGACGGCTTCCCCGTGCGCGAAACGGTGACCCGTGACGGTTTCGATGGCATGACCGAAGGTGTGGCCGTAGTTCAGCAATGCGCGGCGCCCACCCTCGCGCTCGTCTTCGGCGACGATGTCGGCCTTGATCTGCACGCACCTGGCGATGCGTTCGTCGGTGGGCATCGCCAACAAGTCATCGCCGGCGAGGAAGTGGTACTTGGCGACCTCACCCCAACCGCAGCGCAATTCGCGTTCGGGCAATGTGGCCAACCAGTTCGTGTCGCAGACGACGCCCGACGGCTGCCAGAACGCACCCACGAGGTTCTTGCCCTCCGGAAGATTCACACCCGTCTTGCCGCCTATCGCGGCGTCAACCATCGCGAGCAACGTCGTCGCGACGTGCACCACACGGGTTCCGCGGTGCCACGTTGCCGCGGCGAAGCCGGCCACATCGGTGACGAGACCACCACCGACTCCGATGACGAGGTCGTTGCGGGTGAGTCCGAAGTGCGCGAACTGGCGGCACAGGTCTTCGATGGTGGAAAGCGTCTTCGCTTGCTCACCGTCGCCGATGTGCACCAGATGGGTCGGCAGATCGATCTCCGGAATGGACGGAACACCGACCTGCGAGACGATGACCGCGCGCTTCACGTCGGTCGGAATCATCGAGGACAATTCGCTGATCGCCCCGGCGCCGACGGCGACATCGTACGAACGCTCGCCCAACTCGACGCGCACGCGCCGACCACCGGCCGCGGCGGGAGATTGTGGTTGTGCGTTCATGACCTCTCGAACAATACGTGTCACCGGCTTGCCATCGGTGTCGATTTTCGCGTCGCTCACCTCTTCGTAGAACGCCCGCCGTCGGTCGAAGAGTCGCGCAAGGGTTGCCTCGCGATCGCCCTCGAGCAGCGGTCGGTTGTTCGAACGACCGGTGCGCTCAGCCATCGTGGCAACCGTCGCGGACAACCACACGACTCGTGCGCCAGAACGACGCGCGACCGCGAGGGAGTCGCGACATGCGGCCGTCTCGACCACACCCCCACCAGTCGCGATGACGGCGGCTTGCGTAGATGCCAACACCGACTCGAGTGTGTGGCGTTCGATCTCGCGGAACGTCGCCTCGCCGTCCACGACGAAGATGTCGGCAATCGTGCGACCCTCGTTCGATTCGATGACCGAGTCGGTGTCGACAAATGGACGCTTCATCTCGCGGGCCAGTGCTCGCCCCACGGATGACTTCCCCACCCCCATCAGACCGACCAGCACGACGTGCGGTGCGGCCATCGTTACAACGTCCCGAGGAAGGATGCGCAGTTGCGCGTGAACTCGGCCACGGAGTCGCCACCGAACTTGCGCTGCGCTTCGGCGGCGAGCACGAGCGCAACCATTGTTTCGGCGACGACACCCATCGCCGGCACAGCCGTGACGTCGGTGCGCTCTTTGAAGCTGACCGTCGACTCCTTGGTCACGACGTCGACGGTGGCGAGAGTCGGTCGGTTGAGCGTGGCGAGCGGCTTCATCGCGGCTCGCACGATGACGGGTTCACCCGTTGTCATTCCGCCTTCGGTGCCCCCCGCAAGAGCCGAAAGCCGGCGGTACGACTGCGTGGAGTCGTCCCATTCGATCGGATCGTGGGCCTGGCTGCCACGGCGACCGGCAACTTCGAAGCCATCGCCGATTTCGACACCCTTCACGGCCTGGATGCTCATGATCGCCTGGGCGAGGTTCGCGTCGATCTTGCGGTCCCAGTGGACATGACTGCCGAGACCCACCGGAACGCCGTAGGCGATGACCTCGACGATGCCGCCCAGGCTGTCGCCTTCGCGTGCGGCGTCTTCGACCGCCTTCACCATCGCGGCTTCGGATGCGGCGTCGAAACAACGCACCGGACTTTCATCGATACGGCCGAGGTCTGCCGCGGTCGGACGCTGCACGAGCGACGCACGGGCGTCACCCATCTGGATGACGTGCGAGATGACGTCGACTCCGATGGTGCGCAGCAAAAGTTTGGCAAGTGCTCCGGCCGCGACGCGCGCGGCTGTTTCGCGCGCACTTGCGCGTTCGAGCACGTCACGGGCGTCGTCGAAGCCGTATTTCTGCATCCCTGCGAGGTCGGCGTGACCGGGACGCGGCTGGGTCAGAGGGTCTTGCGTCTTGCCCGGTGCGGGTGACATTTCCTTGTGCCACTTGTCGCTGCGGAACCATTCGGTGTTCTTGATCTCGATGGCGACCGGCGAGCCGAGGGTGCGACCATGGCGGATGCCGCCGAGCAGAAGAATTTCGTCGACCTCGAATCGCTGGCGGGGCCCACGCCCGAAACCCAGTCGCCGCCGGCCGAGTTCGGCCTGGATGTCGGCCTCGGTGACCTGCAGGCCCGCGGGCAGACCCTCGACGATCACGACAAGGGCCTGACCATGCGATTCACCGGCGGTCAGGTAGCGCAACACGTCGTGCAGGCTATCGGCGGCGGCGTGCCAGTTCGTGCTCTGCTGCCGCGCGCATGACGACCGGGTCGGGCACGACTCCCGTCCACAGCCGTTGCTGCTCGACGGCTTGGTGCACGAGCATCCACAGTCCATCGACGCACGTCGCACCGCTGCCACGAGCGGTCCTCAGCAGATTCGTCTCGAGGGGTTGATACACCGCGTCGAGCACGGTGTGGTGCGAACGCACGAGGGAGTAGTCGAAAGCAGTGTCTGTGCTGTCCCCCATGCCGGCGGGCGTCGTGTGGACGATGACATCGGCGTCGGGTATGTCGTTGGCCCCGGCGACGCGCGCGACGTCGGGCGCCAGCGCAACGGCGGATTCCGCGCGCTCGTACGTGCGATTCACGACCCCGATCGATGCCGCACCGGCCTGCGCAAGGCCGACGATGCACGCACGAGCCGTGGCACCGGCCCCCACGACGATGCAGTTCGCACCTCGTGGGTCGCGTCCCGCGGCGCGCAAGGCGCCGACACACCCTGCACTATCGGTGCTTTCGCCCCGCATCCGGCCGTCATCGAGTGGAATGAGAGTGTTCAGCGAACGCAGTGCGCGAGCCGACTCCCCAACTTCGTCGCACAACGACAGCGCTGCCTCCTTGTAGGGCATCGTCACCGACGCACCAACGAAGCCGATCGCCCGCAAGGTTTCGATGGTCGGCACCAGCGCCGCCTCCTCGATGTCGAGCGCGATGTACACGGCGTCAACTCCCGCAGCAGAGAACGCCGCGTTGTGGATCGCCGGCGACAAGCTGTGCCGCGCGGGACGACCGACGACACAAGCCACTCGGGTGGTTGCGGTGATCATCCGATGAGCCCCGCGGCGCGCGCCGCCTCGACGTTTGCCTCATGTTGTTCGAGCGTTGCTGCGAACACGTGACCACCCTCTTTGTCGGCGATGACGTAGTAGATGTACTCGCAGCGTTGCGACTTCTTCAGGTCCTTGCAGATGGGATCGGAAAGTGGCGGGTTCGGTGCAGGGTTGAGTGCGGCACGAATCGAGGCACGGCCCGGGTTTGCGATCGGCGTGGCCGGCAACCCCTTGCGGGTGTAGGTGTTGTACGGCGAATCGATCTGCACAAGCTCCGCGATCGAGAGATCGTCGGGCTGCCCGTAGCGCAACGTGGCGTCGATCTGCAGCAGCATGTCGCGCCGCAGACGGTTGTAGATCACGCGGGCGATCTTCGCGCGATCCTCGGGAACCTTTGCTTCGCGTTCGATCATCGATGCGATGACGAGAACCTCGTAGGGCGAATAGCCAACCTTCTCTTCGGACTTGTCGAGGCCCTCTTGGCGACCCACGCGTTCCATCAGGCTCACCATGCGGTCGATGACCCTCGTCGCCGAGTCGTCGCCCGAGATCTGGTACGTATCGGGAAACATGAGGCCTTCGAGTGCAGTCGGCCCCGTCGACGGAGTCACCGGACCGAAGTCGGAAACCACGACACCCGACCCCGCTTGCTGGAGAAACGTCGCGGCGTCGAGGCGCGGAACCTTCTCCGCGAGTCGCGACGCAACCTGCCCAACCGTGTAACCCTCGGGGAACGTGACGTTGACGAACGTCTGCGCCGGCGGTGTGTTCAGTACCCCCATGATGTCGCCCATGTGATCCCGCGGCATGACCCGGTAGTACCCGGGAACGAAATCGATGCCCCCGTTGCGGCCCACGTACCAACGAAAGACCCGTGCCGACGTGATCACGCCCTCGGCTTCGAGACGTTGCGCAACGGCGTCGAGAGTGTCGCCTTCGAGAACGGTGAAATTGACGGCGGTTGTCGCCTCGCCCGACGGGTTCACCTGCCGCAGGTACCACCAGCCGACCGACGCCACGATGACGACGAGCACGAAGACCGCGCCGAGGACACCCCGAACCACCCACTTGTTGGGGCGGGGGAAACGCCGTTGCTCGACGAGGTCGTCTGCGGTCGCTGCCTCGATCCGATCCCAAGGATCGTCGACCCAGCCCTCGGGCTCGTCGGTGCGCTGCCCTGTGCCGTGCCCTTTGCCCTGCAACGGACCGAATGGATCGGACATCTAGAGGTTGGCTTGCCGGTCGATCCAGGACTGCAGCATCACTGCAGCTGCCACTTTGTCGACGACACGACGACGCGCATCGGCGCGCATCTTCGCCTCCATCAACGCCCGCTCGGCGGAAACCGTCGTCAGGCGCTCGTCGTAGGTCTCGACCGGCACGCTCACCACGGTAGCCAGCCGCCCGACCTCGGCGATGGCAGATTTCGCGGCGCGACCGACACTGCCGTCGAGCGACAGCGGCAGCCCAACCACGATGCGTTCGCACTCTTCTTCGACCACGAGCTTCGCGATCGCCTCGTGGTCGCGGCGTTCACTCCCGCTGCGCTGCAACACACTGAGCGGCGAGGCAATGAGTCCGCTGCGATCGCTGACCGCGATGCCGATGCGCTTCGAGCCCAGATCGAGACCGAGAACACGGCCGACGCCCGTTCGCCCGGTGTTGTCAGCCAAGTGCCGCGCCCACGGCCTCGCCGGCCAGACGAAGCGCATCGGGAAGACCGTCAGGGTTCTTCCCTCCCGCGCTGGCAATGTCGCCCTTGCCACCGCCACCACCACCGACCGCCTTAGCCGCGGCGGCGATGAGAGGCCCCGCGCCTCCCGCGACGCCGGACGCCGTCGCCGAGACGAGAGCGACGCCACCTGTGTCGGTGATACCCGCGAGCACGACGGCGCGTACGCCCTCGACCGCGCGCACCGCAATCGCAAGGTCCCTCAGTTCACCGGGTGACAAGCCGTCGACACGTTGCACGACACCCCCGACCGGGGTCGCGGATTCGGCGATTTCTCTGGCGCGGGTTGCGGCAACCTTGGCGCGCAACGCCTTGATTTCGTCGTTGGCGCTCTTCAGTTCGTCGATCTTCCGGATGACGGCGTTCTCGAGACCATCGGCGGTGCCGCCCAGCAATTCGGCAACGCGCGCCATCGTGCGCGCCTGGTCCTGCATGTGCGCGACCGACGACTCGCCGACCACCGCCTCGATGCGCCGCAGATTCGAACCGATCGAGCTCTCCCCGACGATCTTGATGGCACCGATGTCACCGGTTGCCGACACGTGCGTTCCTCCGCACAGTTCGAATGAACTACCGGCACGCAAGACCCGGACGGTGTCGCCGTATTTGTCACCGAAGAACGCGATTGCGCCGTCGGCCGTGGCCTCGTCCTTGGATGTCTCGTAGGCCTGAACGGCGGCATTGACGAGCACTTCGCGGTTGGCGAGGCGCTCGACCTCGACGAGTTCGTCGTCGGACACGGCGGCAAAGTGGCTGAAGTCGAAGCGCAGTCGATCCGGTTCAACCAGCGAGCCCGCTTGCTTCACGTGCTCGCCGAGCACCGTGCGCAGTGCCCAGTGCAGAACGTGGGTTGCGGTGTGGTGGCGGCGGATGTGCGAGCGTCGGACGTTGTCGATGCTCGCCGTGACAACTTCGCCCACCCGCGGAATCCCCCGCACCGGACGACACACGTGACGCCGCAAGCCGGGCAGCGCGAACGTGGTGTCGATCACCTCGAGTTCGATCGAGTCCGAGCGCAAGACACCGGTGTCGCCGACCTGGCCACCGCTTTCGGCATAGAACGGAGTGACATCGAGGAACACCTCGAATGTGCCGTCTTCGTCGCCGTCGACGACCGCGACGATCTTGGCGATGTTCTCGGCATCCGTGTAGCCCGTGAACGTGGTCAGGCCCGCGTCGTCGAGGATCGTTCGGTAAACGGCCAACTTCTCGTCGGACACTGCGCCGCCCTTGCGGGCCTGCTTCGCCCGCTCGCGCTGGCCCGACATCTCGCGCTCGAATCCCTCGAGGTCGACGTCGACCGAGCGTTCCGAGGCGATTTCCTGGGTGAGCTCGAGCGGAAAGCCGTAGGTGTCGTGCAACAAGAAGGCCGCCTCGCCCGAAAGGCGCCCGCTGCTGCGGTCGAGTTCCGTGTCGAGGATCTGGGTTCCGGTCTTCAGGGTCTGGCGGAATCGCTCTTCTTCGCGCGTGAGAACATCGACGATGAAATCCCGGTTCTTGTTCAGGTCGGGATATGCCGCACCCATCACGTCGATCGCCGTCGACACGAGGTTCGGCATGACCAACTTTTCGGTACCGAGTAGGTATGCGTGACGCACCGCGCGACGGATGATGCGACGCAACACGTATCCCCGGTTCTCGTTCGACGGGAAGACCCCGTCGTTCACGAGCATCGTCGACGAGCGAGCGTGCTCGGCAAGCACGCGCAGGCTGAAACTGGCCCTGTCGTCGTAGTCGCCGACCCGGTACGAGCGGCCCGTGGCGGACTGCGCCGCTTCGACGAGCGGAAAGAGAACGTCGCTCTCCCAGACCGAATCCTTGCCCTGCATGAGGGTGACGATGCGTTCGAGGCCGGCGCCGGTGTCGATCGACGGCTTGGGCAAGAGAGTGCGCGAACCGTCGGGCGCCTGGTTGTACTGCATGAAGACGAGATTCCAGAACTCGAGGAACCTGTCACCGTGAGGGTCGTTCAATGGACCCCCTTCGGGACCGAAGCCCGGGCCTCGGTCGATGTGAATCTCGGAACACGGCCCGCAAGGACCGGTTTCACCCATCTGCCAGAAGTTGTCCTTGTCGCCGAGTCGCTGGATGCGGCTCATCGGCACGCCCACCTTCTCGTGCCAGATCGCCTCCGCCTCGTCGTCGCTTTCGTGAACGGTGATCCACAACTGGTCGCCGTCGAAGCCGAAGATCTCTGTCACGAGGTTCCACGACCAAGGAATCGCGTCTTCCTTGAAGTAGTCACCGAAGCTGAAGTTGCCGAGCATCTCGAAAAAGACGAGATGCCTCTTTGTCCGGCCGACGTCGTCGAGGTCGTTGTGCTTGCCGCCGGCGCGGGCACATTTCTGCACCGTCACCGCACGGCTGTATGGCGCAACCTCGTCGCCGACGAAGTACGGCTTGAAAGGCACCATTCCTGCAACGGTGAAAAGAACCGTCGGGTCGTGGGGAATCAGGCTGGCGGATTCGACGCGCGTGTGGCCGCGTTCGGCAAAGAAAGAACGGAATGCCTCACGAACCTCGTCGGCCGTGCGGGGGCGTTGCGGCGATGACATCGGGCGACAGCCTAAGACAGTTCGTTCTCGCGGGCCCGCATCGCTGCCTTGCCCTCGGCAACGGCATCGGTGACGCGGTGCTTCACGCGTTGTGCGACCTTGACGGGAGTGATCGATGTCGCGGCGGCACGGACGCGGCGCTTGGCGTAACCGCCACCCACGAGGGCGACGACAAAGCCCACGAGAAACCACGTCAAACGGCGCATGGCGACACGCTACCGACGACGGCGCAGAACCGAAAAAGCCCGCTTTGTGCCGGTGGCCGCTGCGGCGACCTTGATGACCGGCGCCGACAGCACGGTTCGCGCGACACGGGAGGTGTCGGCAACGGCTTCGGCGACGGATTCGGCAGAGCCGAGAACCTTGTCGAAGCGCTTCAGGTCTCCCCGCGCCGCGGCGATGATGTCGCGACTCTCGCGTGTCGCGTCACGCAGTTCGTCGACCATCGGCATAAGTCGCGACTCGATGACCTCGAGATCCGAGCGCAGATCGGCCAGTGCCACGAGCACGCGATACAGCACCAACACGAGCGCAGCAAAGGCGACGGCACAGAGCACGAGCACGACCACGAGCGCCGTGTTTGTGCCGGAGTCCGCTGCGAACATGTCACTCACGGTAATAGGTGCGTCCGCGCAGTTCCTCGGGGAGATAGTCGTCGGCAGTGGCGGCGGGTGCTCCCGGAGTCGCCACGTGGGGCGAGACGTAACCGACGCCGTGACCGAGTTGCGCCGCACCGCCGTAATGTCCGTCGCGCAGGAACGCGGGTACGGCGCCGATGTCGCCCTTGCGCACGTCCTCCATCGCCGTCCAGATGCCCGTCGACGTGGCGTTGTTCTTGGGCGAGCGACACAGGTGCACCGTCGCCTGGGCGAGGTTGAGCTGCGCCTCGGGCATGCCGACGAATTCGACGGCATGTGCCGCAGCGGTCGCAACGGCCAGCGCAGTAGGGTCGGCCATACCGATGTCCTCACTCGCGAGTATCACGAGCCGCCGCGCGATGAAGCGCGGGTCCTCCCCCGCCACCAGCATGCGGGCCAACCAGTGGATCGCCGCGTCGACGCTCGAACCGCGCACGCTCTTGATGAACGCCGACACGACGTCGTAGTGGTCGTCGCGGCCGTAGCGCAGAGCGCTCGAACTGATCGCTGCCTCGACATCGGCAACCGTGACACGGGTGCGTTCGTCGTTCGACCGCCGTTCTCGCGCACGCGCCAGGGCGCACGCGACCTCGAGCGAGGTGAGAATCTGACGCCCGTCACCCTGCGCCACCGACAACAGATGGTCTTTCGCATCGCCGTCGATGTCGGCCCGTTCGGCGACAAGACCCCTGTCGACGAGGAGCGCGAGGTCTCCCTTGGCAAGCGGTTCGAGACGAAAGAGCGTCGACCTGCTGAGGAGCGGTGCATTGACTTCGAAGTACGGGTTCTCCGTGGTCGCGCCGATGAGGACGATGGTTCCATCCTCGACCGAGGGCAGAAGTGCATCCTGCTGAGAGGTGTTGAAGCGGTGAATCTCGTCGATGAAGACGATCGTGCGCCGATGATGCTGGCCGAGTCGGTCGCGTGCGGCCGCAAGAGCCTCACGGACGTCCTTCACGCCCGAGGTGACCGCCGACAGCCTGACGAACTCTGCCTTCGTCGTCGCTGCGACGACCTCGGCGAGCGTCGTCTTGCCCGTGCCGGGCGGACCCCAGAAAACCACTGACGTGAGTCGGTCGGTTTCGACGAGCGCGCGCAACGGCCCACCGGGGCCAACAAGATGCTGCTGGCCGACGACGTCGTCGATCGAACGCGGCCGCAAACGTGCCGCAAGTGGCGCCTGGCGCCGCAATTGGTCGGCGACCGAGACGGAGAACAGATCGTCGGCCGTGGCGCCCTACTTCGTTGCCGGCGGAAGAACGCGAATGCCCAGTTCGGCCAACTGGGCCTGGTCGACCTTCGTCGGGGCATTCGTCATGGGGTCGAGGCCGGACTGGGTCTTCGGGAACGCGATGACCTCGCGGATGTTCTCTTCGCCCGCGAGGATCGCAGTCAGACGATCGATTCCGAAGGCGAAACCACCGTGCGGCGGCGCACCGTAACGGAACGGCTGCAGGAAGAACCCGAAACGACGGTCGGCCTCCTCGTCGCTGATACCCAACTTGTTGAACACGGTGCGCTGCATCGCAGGATCGTGGATACGGATGGAACCCGATCCGAGCTCCCAGCCGTTCAACACCAGGTCGTAGGCCAACGCACGGACCCGCAGCGGATCTGTGTCGAGGTACTGAAGGTCGTCGGGGTGCGGATGACAGAACGGGTGGTGGCCCGGCCGCGGCTTGCCGGTGGCGGCATCGATGCCGACGAACAACGGGAATTCCACGACCCAGACGTAACGGTACGGACCTTGGTGCACAGGAGGACGACCGATGTCGTTGCGCAACTGACCGAGCACTTCGCACGTGGTCGTCCAGTCGTCTGCGACGATCAGAATCATGTCCCCGGCCGTCGCGCCGAATCGGGCGATGATCTCGGACGTTTCATCGGCGGAGATGAACTTCGCCACGGGCGACTCGAAGGTCGACTCAGCCGTCACTTTCAACCACACCAGACCCTTTGCGCCGAGTTGCTTCGCGCGATCGGTGATGGCGTCGAGGCGCCCGCGACCCCATGCGGCCTGCTCGGGATACGTGGCCGCATCGACACGGATGCCCTTGATCGCTGCCGCCGAGGCGAATGCCTTGAACTCAGTCTTGGCGAACACGTCGGTGAGTTCGACGAGCTCCATGCCGAACCGCAGGTCGGGCTTGTCGACGCCGAAGCGTTCCATCGCCTCGCGCCACGTGATTTGTTCGATCGGTGGGACGTCTTCACCAGTTGCCTCTTTGGCGGCGGCAGTGACGGCCCGGCCGATGGCGGCAAGGACGTCGGGCTGGGTGACGAAGCTCATCTCGGCGTCGAGTTGCATGAACTCGTATTGACGGTCTGCGCGAAGGTCTTCGTCACGCAGACAACGTGCGATCTGGTAGTAGCGATCGACGCCCGCGACCATCAGCAACTGCTTCCACAACTGCGGAGACTGCGGGAGCGCATAGAAGGACCCGGGTTCTTTTCGCGACGGCACGAGGAACTCGCGCGCACCTTCGGGGGTCGAGGGCATGAGGAAGGGCGTCTCGACCTCGACGAAGTTCTGTGCCTCCATCGCGCGACGGATCGCAGAGTTGATGCGGGCCCGCAAACGAACATTGCGCTGCATGCGCTCGCGACGGATGTCGATGTAGCGGTGGCGCAG